>DASVQO010000224.1:0-3724 GCA_036389075.1 Chloroflexia bacterium
CATAGCGAGAAATCTCGTCCCTCACCGCGATGTGGCTCTTTTCTTATGAGATTCTGTGCTGTAGGAAAGGGGGTACTTGGGTGCTGAAGGACGAGATTTCTCGCTACGCTCGAAATGACATAGGCGGCGCTTCGGTGCCCATATTCCGCGCCGTGATTTTTGAGAAGGCTTCTAAAGAATCCTCTTGAGGAACGTCAGGGTGCGCTCGTGCTGGGGGTTGTCGAACATCTCGGTGGGGGAACCTTCCTCAACCACCCTGCCCTGGTCCATGAACACCACGCGGTCGGCCACGTCGCGGGCGAAGCTCATCTCGTGGGTGACCACCACCATGCTCATGCCCTCCATCGCGAGCTGCTCCATTACCTTGAGCACCTCGCCCACAAGCTCGGGGTCGAGGGCCGAGGTAGGCTCGTCGAACAGCATCAGCATGGGGTCCATCGCCAGGGCGCGGGCGATTGCCACACGCTGCTGCTGCCCGCCCGATAGCTGGCTTGGGTAGCTATCGCCCTTCTCGCTCAGTCCCACCTTGGCGAGCAGCGCCCTGGCCTTGTCTATGGCCTCCGCTTTGGGCACCTTCTTGACGCGCATGGGGGCCTCGATGATGTTCTCCAGCGCGGTCATGTGAGCGAACAGGTTGAACCGCTGGAAGACCATGCCGATGCGGGCGCGCTGGGCCGCGATGTTGCGCTCGCTATCTTCCACCAGGCGGTCGCCCTGCTTGCGGTAGCCTATTAGCTGCCCGCCCACGTAGATGCAGCCGCCGTTGATCTTCTCCAGGTGGTTGATGCAACGCAGGAAGGTCGTCTTGCCCGACCCCGAAGGCCCGATGAGCACCACCGTCTCGCCCGGCTTCACCAGCAGGTCGATGCCGCGCAACACCTCCACGTGGCCGAACCGCTTGTGTACGTCCTCGGCCTGCACGATGTATCCCGACTGTGGCGTCTGAGTCTGCGACTCCCCTGTGCTGTTTGCTACCATTCGCTTGTCTCCATGAGGGATGGACGTCTGACGTTGGGCCGACCAGGGACTCGTAGCGACGGGGGCGACCGTATTCCCCCTGTCATCCTGAGCGTAGCGAAGGATCTAAGATGCCACACTTAACCATTGTGTCGAACCTTCAGCACCATAGCCTCTTCATTCAACAGCATCCTATACCAGCTTCTTAGATCCTTCGCTACGCTCAGGATGACAGGGGGGACTCTGGACCTACCACTTCTACATGGACGCGGCCGGTGCATGCTACCGCACCTGCCTCGTCTATCTGTGGTCCGATATGGCCCCTCGCCTGCTGAAGACGTTCATGCGGACCCTGTTCCAGAAGCCGGGCCGGCCCGACCCCGCCTTGCGCTCGCCCAGCCTGCTCTCCATCCAGGTTTGCAGCCAGGTAACGAGGGTGGTCATCGCCAGGTAGTAGCACGAGGCGATAGTGAAGGTCTCCAGCGTGCGGAAGTAGAGGTGGTTGAGGTCGCCCGCGCTCTGCAACAGCTCCTTGATGCCGATAGTGGAGGCGAGGGAGGTGCTCTTGAGCATGTTGTTGAACTCGTTGCCGGTGGGGGGCAGGATGACCCGCGCGGCCTGGGGCAGGATGATGCGGCGCATGGAGAGGCCGTAGGTCATGCCCAAAGCCTTCGCGGCCTCCCCCTGCCCCGTGTCGATGCTCTGTATACCCGCCCGCACGATCTCCGACATGTAAGCGCCTTCGTTGAGGCTGAAGGCAAGGAGGGCCGCCGTGAAGAGGTTAAGCTCTATCCCTATCTGGTAGAGGCCCGTGGCGAAGACGATAAGCTGCACGAGCAAAGGAGTGCCCCTGAACAGCCAGACGTAGACGGCCGATACGACGTTCAGCGCCCGGACCTTGCTCAGCTTCATCAGCGCGGAGAGCAACCCCAGCACGATGCCCAGCACCTGCGCCAGCACCGACAGGAGAATCGTCATCTTCGCCCCTTCGATCAGCGTACTGTCGAAGAAGTGCTCAGGAATAAAACTCCACTGCAAGGCAGCCCCCATTCGATTTTAGATTTTAGATTTTGGATTTTAGATTGCTCAAGGTCCTGCTGAATCTAAAATCCGAAATCCAAAATCTAAAATCCAAAATCCTACTTCACTCCCCACTTGGCCTTGATGGCGTCCAGCGTGCCGTCGGACTTCATGGCCTCCATCGCGCTCGTGACAGCGTCGAACATCGGCTTGTTGTCCTTGGCGACGGCGATGCCCTGGGGGGCCGAGTCGAAGTTCTCCACTCCTATTTCGAAGTCGGGGTTGAGCTTGGAGTAGTAGGCGGCCACGGGCGAGTCGTGGAGGGTGGCGTCGGCGCGGCCCACGCGAAGCTGGTCCACGGCGTCGGTGTCCACCGGGTAGAGGAGCACGTTGGCTTTGGCCTTGCCGTCCGTCTCGAACTTCTTGTTGAGGTCTTCGAGGGCCGTTTCTGCGACCGTGCCGCTCTGGGCCGCCACCGTCTTGCCGGAGAGGTCGTCCAGGGTCTTTATGCCCTTGGGGTTGCCCTTCTTGACCAGCACCGACTGCCCCGCCTCGAAGTAGGGCACGAACTGCACTACCTGCTGGCGTTCCTCGGTGATCGTCATGGCCGAGATCACCGCGTCGAACTGCCCGGCGTTCAGAGCGGGGATGATGTCATCGAACTTGAAGTTGACCACGTTGAACTTCAGGCCCATGCGGGTGGCTATCTCCTCGGCGATGTCGATGTCCATGCCGACGGGCTTGCCATCGGCCCCCACGTACTCCTGCGGGGGATATGCCACGTCGCTGCCGAAAGTGAGCGTACCGGAGGCCGTCAGCTTGTCGGGGGCCTTCACGGTGTTCGCGTGCATGCCCGGCTTCCAGTCGGATACGGGGGTAGAGCCTGCCGGGACCGCCCCGCCCCCGCCGCTTGTGGCTTCCGCCGCCGGGGTGCTGCCCGCGCCGCCGGTGCCCGCCGTGGGAGTGGCATCACCCCCGCCGCAGCCCGCCAGCATCAATACCAGGGCGGCCACCGTAACCAGCACGCCCGCTCTCTTCACAAATAACTCCTGCATATCTACTTTCCTCCTCCGTTACTTGTACTTGGGACCTGATCGTCGTCGGGGAACGCGCGAGTGGGATGTTTGGCACTTAGTATAGCATCTAACGGCCGGTTTTGTACCTACGTTGTCAGAAGAACAGGATGGTCTGTTTCAGGCCGGCGGGAAGGCAGGTGAAGCCCTGTGGCTAAAGCCACGGGCTGGGAAGTAGCGAAGTCCCCTTCGGAGACTGGGGAACAGGCCGATAGGTTCTATCTGCAAGGTGTAGGAGACAAGCGAACAAGGGTGGCCCCTGCCATTCTGAGCCCTTCGGCTACGCTCAGGGTAAACTCCGCGAAGCACCTCGTCCTCCATGCAGGTGTTACCCTTTTCCTTGGCACATGGCAGCACAAGGTACCGTGCAGGCGTTAAGAAAGTGGCTGTTTGGGTGCTGAAGGACGAGGTGCTTCGCGGAGTTTACCCTGAGCGTAGCCGAAGGGCTCAGAATGACAAGAAGAGGCTTGGTCTCGTACATGCCGCCCTTTGCAAATACTCCCTAGTCTCCGAAGGGGACTTCGCTACTTCCCAGCCCGTGGCTTATGAAGATTAACAATTGAATGCGGTAATGAGAGGAAGCAAGCCGACATAGCGAAGTAGTTGTGTAGAGCCATGAGCAAAACGGTTGAGGAAGGTGCGGGCTTGCTCTTTGAGCAGGTCGAACTGGTGGG
>DASVQO010000225.1:0-8826 GCA_036389075.1 Chloroflexia bacterium
AACACGTACTCTGCTCCTTTTTGCTTAGAACACCATCTATAATCTTGGCGTGGTCCTTGGCGTCTTGGCGTCTTGGCGTTTAGATACCCTGCTGCTAATGTCCCAACGTTGGATGTTCAGGACTATTCGCCCACGATTGTGCTGAGGTACTGGTGGAAGTCCACTTTGGCGTCGTGGGACATGCCCGAGGTAGGGGAGAGGGCGCCTGTGTAGATGGCGCGGACGGTGCCGGTCTTGTCGATGAAGAAGTGGGTGGGCAGGCCGCCGACCATGTAGCGGTCCACCACTGAGCCGTCGGCGTCGAGGAGGAAGGTCCAGTCGAAGTTGCGGCTGGTGGTGAAGCTGCGTACCGCCGTTTCGCTCTCTTGAACGTCGACGCCGAGCAAGGCCAGGTCGCTGTGCCGGTACTGGTCGTACAGCTTCTGCATTTCGGGCATCTCTTCGGCGCAGGGTGGGCACCACGTAGCCCAGAAGTTGACCCACACCGGCCTGCCCCGAAACTCGGACAGCTTCACCATCTGCCCCGTGTTGACGTCCTTCAGCTCGAAGTCGGGGGCGATTGTGCCCACCCGCGCCCGGACCTCCGGGGCGCTTGAGGAGGGCGCACCGGGGCTACCCAACGCGCGCCAGCCGAGGAACAGGGCCAGACCGAGGGCTACGACGACGGCAGCACTCACTATGCCGTTGCGCAGTGGGGCGTGAGGTCTGCCATCGTTTGCCGCTGTTTGGGGTTGGGTGTCTATGTCGCCTGCCGCCATGCGCTCCATGAGTGCTTGCTCTACTCGGTGACGAGTATGTAGCCCGGCTCCATCATCTCCATGCCGCAGTTGATTTCGTATACGCCCGTGGCTGAGGCCGTGAACTCGGCGGTGGTGACCTGTCCAGGCTCCGCGAGGCCGTGCGCACCCAGCCCTCGGAAGGCGACGAAGCGCCCGCAACCGGGATCGCGTCCCTGAACGCTGATATTGAAGTGGACCGGCACGCCCTTCTTTACCTTGAGCACGCGGGGCTTGTACGACATCGTGTCGCCTATAACGGTGAGATCGACGTTCTGCTTGCCATCGGAGGCCACCGGCACGCTCACAGCCTTGGCTTCCAGCTTGCGCACCTCCGTTTCGGGCAGGTTGCGCTCGTTGTTCACGTAGCCGAGCACCGGGGTGCCCATGTTGCCAGCCACCTGGCTACCGGCCCTCGTCAGCATCCCCGACTGAGAGGCAAACCACCAGCCGCCCAGCACCGCCAGCGTTATGATACCTGCCGTGACGCCCACCCAGGAGATAGGAGCCTCTTTCTTCTGCCGCTCGACTGGCATAGATCGCTCCTGATTGCTCCTATACACTTGCTGTGTATGCTGCTTCGACCTGCGAGACCTTACCTGGAGCGTTGCCGCGCTGTTGGCGGCGGGCGCAGCCGTAGAAGCTACTGCCTGGGCCGCCTGCTTCCTGCGGGGCTGAGTGCTACTGCCCTGCCAGTCAGCCGCGGGGCGGTTGGCGGCCAGCGCCGCATCATAGGCCCGCTTTCTATGTGGGTCGGTGAGGGTGGCGAAGGCTTTTTCGGCTGTGCTCACGTCAGCCGGACCGGACACGGCCAGCTTTTCCAGGTAAGCCTGTGCTATACGGTCGCCGTCCGCGTCGGGTGCGATGCCCAGGAAGGCGTAGTAGTCGGGGATGCTCAGGATGGGGTGGGCGTGAGTAGTCCCGTTTGCAAGCTCCTCGTGCACTTCGGCGCTAATGGCGCGGGTGAAGAAGGGGAGGAGGCGGTGCATGGCGGCGTGGCCGGGCGCGCTCCTCTCTATCAGGAGCACCAGGCCCAGCATGCCCGGTATGTAGAGCGCCGCGAGCAGCAGGCCGGTCCAGTTCATCGTCCAGGTGGGGAAAACGAGCATGGCGGCCAGCATCGCGCCCATAGAGCCGCCCATCGCCCCGCCCATCGCGCCATCGAGGACGCCCATGAGCGAGCCTGCCCGCCCGTACCACGCACCCAGGAGCACGCCCAGCGGCATGCCTATCAGGTTGCCCCAGAACATGCTCGATGTGGCCGCTGCGGCCGCGTAGCCGATGAGAAAGCCGTTGAGCATGCCCATGCCCATGCCCACCATCATGCCGGTCATCTCGGTGTAGGCTTCCCGGAAGCGGCCCAGGTGGCGGCCCACAACGAGCGCCACGCCCAGCACGACGGCCCCATAAACTATCCACAGAATGTTGTTCATGTAGTTATCCTGACTGTACGGTGGTAGAACGCTAGCGCGAGTCCTCACTATTATACGATGTCCGGGGTATAGCCTTAAGTAAGCATTGGGTGAAAAGAGGTAAAAAGGGCGTCCAACTCGAAAGGGTGGGGCCATGCCAGCAGGAGAACTAAACGCCAAGACGCCAAGACGCCAAGGACCACGCCAAGCATTGAAATGTTTGTTCACCGCAGAGACGCAGAGGACGCAGAGGCTACGCAGAGTTTTAGGTGGTGTTCTAAATAAAGAGGACCAGGGTACTGCATTTGTACCCTGGTCCTGTTATTACGCGCTAAACTCTATAATCTTGGCGTGGTCCTTGGCGTCTTGGCGTCTTGGCGTTTCCGTCTAGCTCGCCGGTATGCCGCTAATGCCGGTCCTGCGGTGGGTGGGGGCCTTGGGGCGGAGGCTCGACTTGGGTTGGGCATCGGGGGTAGGCTCGTTGGCCGGGTCGCTGAGGTTGGGGGCGGGGCGCAGGGCTACGTCCAGCACTTTGTCGAGGTCGTCGGCGGGCACGACCTGTATCTGGCGGAGCACCTTGTTCGGTATCTCGGCCAGGTCCTTCTTGTTCTTGGCGGGCAGCACGAAGGTCGATATACCGGCGCGGTGGGCGGCCAGCATCTTCTCCTTGAGGCCGCCGATGGGCAGCACCTTGCCCCGCAGGGTAATCTCCCCCGTCATGGCTACGTCGCGGCGTACCTTACGGCCAGTGAGGGCTGATACTAGCGCAGTAGCCAGCGTCACGCCCGCCGAAGGGCCGTCCTTGGGCACAGCGCCGGCGGGCACGTGGATGTGGATGTCGGTCTTTTCGAAGCGGGCGGGGTCGATGCCTAGCTGAGGGGCGCGGCTGCGGGCGTAGGAGAGGGCCGCCTGGGCCGACTCCTTCATCACGTCGCCGAGCTGCCCGGTGAGCATCAGCGTGCCCCGGCCTTCCATGAGGGTCACTTCCACGCCTATCGTGTCGCCACCCATCGGGCTCCAGTAGACGCCCGTGGCCACGCCCACCTCGTCCTGCTCCTCGGCAAGCCCGTAGCTGTAGCGGGCGGGGCCGAGGTACTCCTCCAGGTCGCGCTCGTGGATGACGCGGGCGCGGGGGCGCTTCTGGCCGTCTGCCGTTTGCTCCCCTGCGGGCGGGGCCATGTCGGTCACGTCGTCCTGGCTGATAGCGTCGGCGGCTTCGATGGCGGAAGAGGCGGCGCGCAGGTCGTCGGGGTTGAGGTGGCCGAGCGGCTCGGTGGCCTGGTCGGTGGAGAGGACGGGTAGGGGCTTGTCCATCACGGCGGCCTCGGCTGGTGTCTCGTCCTTCGTGACGGGCATCAACTCGGCCACCTTCTTGGCTACCTTGCGGCAGATACCGCCTATCTCGCGCTCCAGGTTGCGCACGCCCGCCTCGTGGGTGTACTCGCGGATGAGGCGGCGGAGCGCCCCGTCGGTGATCTTGAGGTGGGCGGCGGTGAGGCCGTGCTCGTCAATCTGGCGGGGCACCAGGAACTGCCGGGCGATGTGGTACTTCTCGTCCTCGATGTAGCCGGGAAGCTCTATCACTTCCATGCGGTCGAGCAGGGCGGGCGGGATCGGGTCGAGCATGTTGGCGGTCATGATGAACAGGACCTTCGACAGGTTGTAGGGCACGTCGAGGTAGTGGTCGGAGAAGGAGTTGTTCTGCTCCGGGTCGAGCACCTCGAGGAGGGCCGCCGAGGGGTCGCCCCGGAAGTCCGCGCCCAGCTTGTCTATCTCGTCCAGCATAAAGACCGGGTTCACCGTGGCCGCCGTCTTCATCGTCTGTATGATGCGGCCGGGGAGCGCGCCTATATACGTGCGCCTGTGACCGCGTATCTCGGCCTCGTCGCGGATGCCGCCGAGGGAGACGCGTACGAACCTGCGGCCCAGCGCCTCGGCAATGGAGCGTCCCAGCGAGGTCTTTCCCACGCCGGGAGGGCCGACGAAGCAGAGGATAGGCGAGCGCATCTTGCCCTGGGCCAGCTTGCGCACGGCCATGTACTCCAGTATGCGCTCTTTCACCTTGGGCAGGCCATAGTGGTTGGCGTCTAGCACCTCGGCGGCGGCGCGAATATCGAGGTGGTCGGCGGTCTGGTTGGCCCAGGGGAGGGCGATGAGCCAGTCGATGTAGGTGCGTATCACGCCCACTTCGGGCATGCCCATCGGCATGGCCTGCATGCGCTCAAGCTCCTCGATGGCCTTCTTCATCACCTCTTCGGGCATGCCTGCGGCTTCGATGCGGGTGCGCAGGTCGTTGGCCTCGCGGGTGGTGGGGTCGAAGTCGCCCAGCTCCTGGGCTATGGCCTTCATCTGCTCGCGCAGGTAGAACTCGCGCTGGCTCTTATCGACCTCGTTCTGCACGCGGTCGTGGATGCGGTTCTCAAGGTCGAGCACGTCAAGCTCTTTTGCCAGCATGATGCTCACGGCTTGCAGGCGCTCCACCGGGTCCACCGTATCGAGTATCTTCTGGCGGTTCTCGTGTTCGAGGGTGACCGTGGAGGCGATCAGGTCGGCCAGCCAGCCCGGCTCGTCCACGTTCATGGCGGCCACGTAGGACTCTTCGGAGAGGTTGCGGGAGAGCTTGACCGTCTTCTCGAACAGGGCGAGCACCGCGCGCATTAGGGCTTCAATTGCGGCGTTCTCGACCTCAGGGTCTTCTATGGCCTCGCCCTGGACGCGGATGTACGGCTCGGTGCGCAGGAAATCGGTCACGCGCACGCGCCGCTGCCCCTGCACGAGGAGGGACACCGTGCCGTCGGGCATCTTGAGGGAGCGGCCAATCACCAGCTCCACGCCCATCGTGTAGAGGTCGTCCGGCGCTACGTCCTCGTCTTCGGGGTTGCGCTGGGCCACGGCCACGATAGCGCGGTTGCCCTTGAGCGCGGCGTCAATGGCCTTGATCGACTTGTCGCGCCCCACGAACAGCGAGGTGACCATGTGCGGGAAGATGACCATGTCGCGCAGGGGCAGCAGAGGCAGCTTGACGACCTTGCCGTCGCCTTCATCGTCGTGGTTGCGGCGAGAGCGCGACCTGGAAGGGCGCGCGGGTTTCTCCTCGGCGGTGGCTTCTTCCTGCGCAATGTCGGCCTGGGCGTCAGCCTGGGCGCGGCTCTTGCGGCGGGGGCGCGGCTGCTCGACGAGGACCACCGGGTCTTCAAGCTCGGTGTCGTCTAGCTCGTCGTGGCCGTTGCTGCCCGGGAACGGGCTGAGAAGCTCGTCAAAAGGGTCTTCTGAGATGGGGGTTGGTTTCTTTCTGGGCATGGGTAGTTAGCTCTCCGTGAATACCTAATTGTACGGCATGGGGGAGAGTTAGGGCAAGGGCCACGTGCCGGTAGCCGGGACTTGATCATTCTCGGCAAAGCGGGCAGGCTGCTGCGTGGTGGTGCCCTGTGGGGGTGCCCTGTTGCCTTGCTCTGCCAATAAATTGGCGGGCTTACAAGAGGCAAAGTCTCCTTCGGAGACTAAGGAACGTGAGGGTAGTCTCCGAAGGAGACTTCGCTACTTCCCAGCCCGTGGCTTTAGCCACAGGGCGTCCCCTTCCCCTACCTGCCGAGAATGATTAGAACCTGCCCGGCAGCAGGGTGTGACTTCGTGCCCGCCTTGTACGCACCGTACGACAAAGGGCTGTTTGTAGCATTTTTGTGCGTGCCTTGTGCAGCTATTTGTCCGAGCCACAAGGCTCCTTTTTGTAGTTTAATGCAGGTAGAGAACAGCGCACGAGGTGGACTACCTTAACAACCTGGAATAGACACGATAACTGACATGCTCGCAGGCTATACAGCAAAGAACAATAAAGAACGCGGATATGGTAAAAACAACACCCTAAAAGTACAGGCACTCGAACTAAGAATCGGCCATAAAGAATCACCCATATATTAAAAGGAGCACAAAGAAAATGGACGCAAATAAGCAGACACGGAAGCAGCACGTCTTGAAGGCGGTGGCGAGCATAGCCCTGTCGCTCGCCGTCGCGGGCCAGGTGGCGGCTCCGGCGCTTGCAGCCCCGGCCGCGCAGGGCAAAGCGCCGTCGGCTCCCTCTAACAGCTTTTCGGTAACGAACACCAACGACAATGGGGCAGGCTCGCTGCGCCAGGCTCTCCTCGATGCGAACGCCAACCCCGGCCCCGACACCATCACCTTCAATATCCCCGGTACGGGGGTAAAGACTATCTCGCCCGCCTCCCAGTTGCCGCAGATCACAGGCCCCGTGACGCTGGACGGCACCACCCAGGCCGGGTACGCGGGCACGCCGCTTATCGAGCTGAACGGCTCCGGTACGGGGCAGGTGGTGGCCGGGCTTGTGGTAAGCGGCGGCAACAGCACGGTGCGCGGCCTCGCTATCGTCAACTTCAACGGGGCCGGTATCAGGCTCGACACGAACGGTAGCAACACGCTGGAAGGCAACTACATCGGCACCGACCCCACCGGAACGCTCGGCAGGCCCAACCTCTACGGCATAGTGGTCCAGGGCGTGCCCACCAACACCATCGGCGGCTCAACGGCGGCCGCGCGCAACCTCGTCTCGGGCAACACGAACGACGGCATCGTAATCCAGGGCAGCGGGGCCACAGGCAACCAGGTGCTCGGCAACTACATCGGGACCGACGTGTGGGGCAAGGAGGACCTGGGCAACGGTGGCTCCGGCGTGCTGGTGCAGGACGGCGCGGCCAGTGTCACGGTGGGCGGCGCGACGCCCGCCGGTCGCAACCTCATCTCGGGCAACAACGCCAGTGGTATCACTTTCAATGGCTCTAACGGCGGAGGTTACAACAGTCTGGTGCAGAACAACTACATCGGCACCAACGCGGCGGGCACCGCTGCCCTGGGTAACAGCGCCAACGGTATCTACAGTTTCAATTCCGGCACGTCCATTGCGATAGGCGCATTCACCGCCGGGACAGGCAACCTGATCTCCGGCAACGGCGGGCATGGCATCTATGCCAACACCGGCGCCGACATCGATGTGCTCGGCAACTATATAGGCACGGACGCGAGCGGCACCAAGGCGCTGGGCAACGCCGGCTCCGGCGTGGTCTTGCACCATGTTCCTAGCAGCAGCATTGGGAGCAGTTGGGATGGGACAGGCAACCTGATCTCAGCCAATGGAGGCTCCGGCGTGATTATCAAAGGCTCGCCATCACTCGGTGAAACTGTTCGCAACAACTACATCGGCACGGACGTGTCCGGGACGGTCGATCTAGGCAACGGCGGCGACGGCGTGCTTATCAGGGATGGCGCGGACCATAACAGCATCGGTGGGTCGCTGGACACTTCGCCTAACCTGATCTCCGGCAACGAGGGCAACGGTATCGTTCTCGATGGAGTGGGGTCCATGAACAACTTGATAAGGGGCAACATCATTGGCACGAACAAGAGCGGCACCGCCGCCCTGGGCAACGGCAAGAATGGTGTGGTCCTCCAGAACTCCGCGAACGTTACCCTGGGTTTCACGTCGGGAGGGGGGCGCAACCTCATTTCGGGCAACGGCCTGGCGGGCATAGTGATATCCGGCACGCTGTCACACGACAACCTGATACAGAACACCTACGTCGGCACTAATATATCCGGGACGGCGGCGATTGGGAACCTGTACGGCATCCAGGTCCGCAACGCTCCGACGAACACGATAGGGTCCGGCGACTTCCCTCAGACACGTAACCTCATCTCGGGCAACCAGGATGGCATCTACATTACCGGCAGCGGTTCGACCGGCAACGTGGTGCAAGGCAACTATATCGGCACCGATGTTACGGGCACGTATGCCGTGGGCAATGAGGGTGCCGGCGTGCAGTTGCTGGGAGGCGCGAAGAACACCACGGTCGGCGGCGGCCAGACCAGCGCGCGCAACCTGATTTCGGGCAACCGCTACGGCGTAACGATCAGCAACAGCAGCACGGCCAACAACCGGGTACAGGGCAACTATATCGGCACAACCGCCGATGGCGCCTCCCCCCTGGGCAACATTGCCTACGGTGTGGACATCGAGGAGAGTAGCGGCAATACAATAGGCGGCGGGGTGGGCCTGGGTAACAGGGTGGCCTACAACGGCTCCGATGGCATCCTCGTACTTGGGGGTGTGGGTAACGTCATCTACACCAACTCGGTCTTCGGCAACGGCAGGCTGGGCATCAACCTGGGCAGCGACGAGGTAACGGCCAACGACGCGCTCGACGCCGATACAGGCCCCAACAACTTGCAGAACTTCCCCGTGCTAGGGGCCACCAGCAGCGCCACCGAGATCAAGGGTACCCTCAACAGCAAGCAGAGCACCACCTTTGTAATCGAGCTGTTCAACAACAGCACCTGCAACGCCCTGGGCAACGGCGAGGGGCAGACCTTCATCGGGAGCACCTGGCTCACGACCCTCGGCAACGGCAACGGCACTTTCACCTTCCAGCCGGACCAGGCCCTGCCCGGCGGCTCGTTCATCACCGCTACCGCCACCGACCCCAACGGCAACACTTCGGAGTTCTCGGCCTGTCTGCAACTGCCGGGCGCCCCCACCGCTACCGCTACCCCCACCAGAACCTCCACCGCTACCTCTACGGCGACTAACACCCCTGTCGCTACCTCTACGGCTACAAGCACCTCCACCGCTG
>DASVQO010000226.1:0-3110 GCA_036389075.1 Chloroflexia bacterium
CGCCCCCGACGACACGAATTCGCCCACCACCGCTCCCGTAATCGACAGCGTAAGCCCCAGCTTCACTCCCCCCAGCAGCGCCCGCAGGCTCAGCGGCAACTCCACGTACCAGATAGTCTGCCACGGGTTCGCCCCCGAGATCCGCGCCACCTCCAGCATCGACCTGTCGATCCCGCGCAGCCCCACCACCGCGTTTACCAGCAGCGGGAAAAACACGATCAGCGCCACTATCACCACCTTCCGCGCCAGGTCGTCCTGCAACCACAGCACCAGCAGCGGCGCGATTGCCACCACCGGCAGCCCCTGGCTCACCGCGATATAGGGGCTAATCGCCCTCTCCAGCCTCCGGCTGCGGGCTATCAAGTACCCCAGCGGCAGCCCCACAAGCAGCGCCAGCACGAATCCCAGCCCCGCCTCCAGCGTGGTAGTGCCGAAATGCAACAGCAGCGAACCGTCAAGCAACATGCCCCAGGTTCGCTCCGCCACATCCAGCGGCGCGGGCAATATGTACGGCGGGTAGCCGCCCACCACCACCAGCCCCCACCACACCAGCACCAGTCCGGCCAACGCCACCACACCCACCAATGCCCGCCCCAAAGTGCCCCGTATCGCCCTTCCCCTATTAACCTCACCCGGCGCGAGCAACACCGCATCCTGTTCCAGCGACGCCGCGCGCGGCACCACGGGCACCCCCGCTACCCGGTTGTAGTTGCCCGGCGCTGGTTGTGATTTGGTTGTATCAGTGTCCGCGTATCCCATAAAAAATCCCCGGTGGCTTCGCAGCTACCAGGGTCAGGATCGTGAACGGCCCATGCTCGAACACCGGGAGACCCGGCTTTCGGCCGCGCGGCCCGGCCTGTACACAGGCCACCGCGCGTGCGGCTCGTTCGACTTTCTTCCATCCGGACTGTACCGTCGGCCCCGGCCTCTCACCGGGTCTGCCTTGCGGCTCGCGGGCTTGGCAACCTGCCTCCTAGGACATTCGCCTTACCGCCGGTCGGGAATCTCACCCTGCCCTGAAAGTCTGCATCGCTATTCTATTGTCTCACCTACCAGTATAGACCACCCCCGTTCCACCGTCAAGACACATTGCCTCATCCCGAAAACAGCACCGCATTATCTAAACGCCAAGACGCCAAGACGCCAAGGACCACGCCAAGATATTGTGGTTTAGATGGTACAAAGAGGACCAGGGTACGACAGATGTACCCCCGGTCCTCTCGCTTAGAACAACACCTTCCTTAACTTGGCGTGGTCCTTGGCGTCTTGGCGTCTTGGCGTTTCCGTCCAATGGACCCTATGGTACCTTTGGTGCTACCAGGATGGCTGCTTGCGCGTAGTACCAATTTCCCGTTCCTGTCAGGCAACCCTTGATGGTACTATGATGGGGGGCGTTATGAGCATTTCCCTGCATAACCGCGTTCAAAACGCCGACCGTAGCCCCAAACCTACCGGCCTCTCGATTAGTAGCACTACCTCATTCATGGATACACACGAGAAAGAAGAATTTGACCTGCAAGGGCGGATCGGTCTCTTTACCCTGACCGACCTGTTGCAGACCCTGTCTTTCACCCAAAAGACGGGCACGCTCACCCTCATCCAGGGCTGGAATACGCGCACCATCTGCTTCGAGCAGGGCCGCATCAGCTACATCGCGGCCGCTACCCGCCTGCCCAGCGTGGTCGATCTTCTCATCCAGGCCGGTAAGCTCAACCCCATGCAGCTACAGCGCTACTACGGCTACGATTGGAAGCGCGTGCTCGGCGTCACCGAGAAAGAGGAGACCCTCGCCCCCGACCGCAGCTCCCCCGCCCCCCAGGGTGCAGCCGTCAGCCGTAACGGGGGCCACTTTAGAGCGCCCACCACCGGCGGCCTCAACGACCGGGGTAAAAGCCGCGACTCCTACGCCGACGCCTTCAACCTCGATTCCGGCGGCACCGCCCCCAACATGGAGAACTTCGACGACATAGAGGTGTTCAGGCCCCCCAGCGGCTTCACCGGCAACCTCGTCCAGCAGGAGCGCACCGGCCCCGACCCCTCCCAGCTTCTCTTGCAGCACCGCCTCGTCACGATGGAGGACCTCAACTGGTGCGAGGAGCAGATGCTTGAAGCCACCATCTACACCCTGTTCCTCTGGCGCAATTGCCGCTTCACCTTCCAGGGCGACCTGCTGGTCAAGACCGACGGCACCCCCGTCTCCGTCAGCGCCGAGAAGCTCATTATTGAGGGCACCCGCCGTGTGGACGAGTGGATCAAGATCGCCCCCGTCGTGCCTTCCGTGCTCATGGCCTTCCGCCGCCTGCCCCGCGCCGCCACCGGCCCCCTCTCCGACGAGGCCCGCGACGTGCTCACGATGGTCGATGGCGTCAGCGACGTGGCCACCCTCGCCCGCAAGCGCCAGCGCACCCAGTTCGAAACCGCCAAGCTGCTTCATGGCCTCACCCGCCTCGGCCTCGTAGAGCCTGTGCCCCCCAACAAGCACCGCGTGATGGAGCTATTCCGCTACACCGTCGAGGCCATCTATATCAAGCTGGTCATGTACGGCTACTCGCGCAAGGCGATGGAGTTCGAGTACGAGCTAAACCGCTTCTGCCGCGAAAACAAGCTCAAGACCCGTATGCACGTCGGCAAAATCCGCATGACCGACCAGGAACTGTCCATCGACACGATTGCCCTCCTCGACCTCTACAAGCTCTTCGTGGCAATCGAGCAAAACCGCTTCGCCAAGCTCTTCCCACCCGAAATCCGCAAGGGCCTCACCGAAGCCCTCTACCAGCATATGGACCCCGAAAGCCGCAACCTCATGCGCATGTACGAGTTCTACGCCCTCGAAGGTCTCCTCGATATGACCGAGCTTCGTAACTCCGAGGACTGACCCCCAAAGCCCAGAATCGAACCCAAGCCAAAGCGGCCGGTGTGGTCAACCGGCCGCTTTTCTGTGCCGGCAGATGGGCTGCCCTGGCGGCAATAGGCTATACTGACAGCACCCACCGAAGGGCAGAAAGGAAGTCGGTTATATGCCAAAGCACATCCTGGTAGTGAACGAAGAGGAGGAACTTCGCGAGCTAATGCACGCCATACTGCACAGCCAGGGAGGCTATAAAGTGTCG
>DASVQO010000227.1:0-4610 GCA_036389075.1 Chloroflexia bacterium
ACGCGCCAAGAAGAATAGAACGGTTCAACGCAGAGAGCGCAGAGGACGCGCAGAGGTAAGAAAAGAAATGTTTAAGTTGTGGCAAAAAAGGCCGGGGGTACAATGGCCTGTACTCCGGCCTTTTTGCATCAAGTAACCTACGGCCTCAGAGACTTAAGACTCGTCGGATATTTCCCACTGCGCTTCATCGTCTACTGGGCGGGGCAAGCGGCCTTCCAGTACGCTTGCAATATAACCTGCATCAGGGAGGGGTTCTTCGGCTTCTATCACCCAGGACAGGAAGTCTTCCGGGCCTCCGTTCATGTAGGGAGGTGGGGAGACGGGCTTGAACACGGTTGGAAGGCGGTCATTCAGGGAGAGATAGTTGAGGACGGAGCCTAGCTCCTGCACGACGTTCCAGGCGAGTGGGTGGTGTAGGTCTATGTCGAACTTGAGCCACCAGCGTGGCTCCGATGGTCCGCTGGCTGAGACGACCTGGACGCCGGGTATCCGCTCGAGGTACGCCTGTAGCTTTTGCAGACCGCCATCGGACTTCTTCTGGGCTTTAGTTGGCGCCGGGGTGATTGCTTGCTCTACTATTTCGGCAGCACGTCGCTGGGGGGTTATGCCTAGCGAACGGGCTTCTTGCTCTAGGGCTTGTAGCTTCTCTTTGGATAGCTCTATTGTTAGAAGGGGCATAATGGATGCCTCACCTGTCCTCAACCGGCGCTATTCGCGAAGGTTTGGGCCATCAGGACTGCTTCTCTACTCCTCGCTTCTGTGGTCGTCCATTAAGGCCCCGCCAAGTAGTTCATCATGGCGCTCGGCCCAGCCCGGCATTTTACTGGTAAAAGCGCCTATGTACTTCTCCAATGGGTCATTCTGGATAATTCGGCCTGCCATCGCTAGCCATTCGACCGCAAGCTCCTCCAGAGGTTGGCTGGTCTGCTCGGCTGTTTGTGCCAGTAACTTGTATACGTCGTCAGGTAGTTCCAGCAGCACTGTGTGAGCCATATGTCATACTCCTATCACTCACCTACAGTATATCATGCTCAGATTACTCCCCGAATAAATCTTCCAAACTCGCCTTCTTCTGCTCGCTCTTGACGATGTTCTCGCTCACGGTGCGGGCCTGGGTGGGGGTGGTTGACGGCCCTACACTCGTGAGGCTCTTGTAGAAGTCGGTGTCGAAGGAGCGGACGCGCAGCACTACCTCCATCGGCACGGCGTGGCCCATGACCATCACTTCCTGCTTGCTGTCGAGGGTGGCGAGGAGGGCCTTTAGCTGGCCGCCGCCACGGATGCCCATGAACACCGCGTCTATATCCTTGTCGTCGTTGAGGAGGGCGGTGACGCGGGTGCCGATTTGGGACATCACCTCGTCGTCTATGCCGGAGGGGCGCTGGTCTATCACCATGAGGGTGACGAGGTACTTGCGCATCTCGCGGGCGATTGTGCCGAAGATGGTGGTGCTGTCGCGGCCCAGGAATTTGTGGGCCTCCTCTATCGTGATCATGAGGGGGCGGGGGGCCTCGGTGCCTTCGCGGTCCTGCTCGTGGCGCTCGGACCACCTGACCCACTCGTCGTGGATGCGCTTGGTGAGGATGTTGGCTACGAGCATGTAGGCCAGGGTGCTGCGGAACTTGCCGAACATGAGGATTACGTGCCTGCCCGCCCGCAAGTCCTTTATGAGGCCGTCGATGCCGGTGCCCACCGCCTGCTTGGAGTCGACCACGAACGAGAAGTCCGCGATGTTTTCCAGGCGGCGCTTGAGGGCCTCCACGGAGCCGCTGTTAGCCCCGGTCTCGGTGCAGTACTCCTCCAACTCGCCCGGCCCCATGCTCACGAGACGCTCTATCCAGTTGCGGCCCATCTTGCGGTAGGCCTGGCGGGCGGTGATGAGCATGGCCGAACCTTCGCTCATCTTTAGCTCGCTGCCGAGCGCCTCTATGTCCTCAATGGTAATGTCGCTCAGCGCGATGCGGATTACCCCGTCGGCACCGCCACGCTTGCGGCTGTCTTCCTCGTCCATCGTGTAGAGGGCCACGCGGCTCTTGCCGAACAGGTCGCGCAGGCCCTTGGCGTACTTGCCGGTGCCTCTCGGTTCCAGCTCCTTCTCGGTGGCGTACTCGGAGTGCATGTCGAAGATGAGGTTGACCGCCGCCTCCGACTTGACGAGGCCGCACAGGAGGAGGCGGGCCAGCATGCTCTTGCCGGTGCCGGACCGCCCGAAGATGCCGTTGGAACGCTCCACGAACTTGCGCAGGTCGATGCAGATAGGGGCTTCGGCGGCGAGGCTCTCGTCAAGCTCGCGGGGGGAGCCGATGATGAAGTGGTGGCGGTCCTCGGTGCCGAAGACGGTCTGGTAGTCCTGCTGGCCGGCGGTGTACGACTGGCTGAAGGGGCCGGGGATGGTGCGGGCGGGGCGGACGCTGCCCTCCACCATCTCCAGGGCGAGGCGCACGTTGCACTCGGCGTAGGTGGTGGAGCGGGAGAGGGTGTCGCGTATGAGGGGGGAGGAGGAGTCGGGCGGGTCCATGCCCACGGCGGGGTCGGTGGTGGCTAGTCTGAACGCGCCTATGGTGCCGAAGAAGCGCAGGTGCTGGCCCTCGACCACGACGAACTGCCCTTGCCGCAGTAGCTCCACAGGCTGCTCGCGGCGCAGGTGGATGGTGACGCCGCGCTCGGTGTCGGCGGCGGTTACCTGGCCGAGGAGGGCGCGTTCGGCGGTGTGGCTGCCGTTGCGCTCGGCCTCTACGCGGGTGAGGAGTTGGGATACCAGGCTGTTATCTTTGCCGTTGCCGTTCATGCTGTGCGTCCTCTCAGGGTCTCTTTGAAGTGACTATAAAAGATAAAGGAGGGTGGTACTGGGGGACACCCCCAGCCCCCGTCAGGGGAGTACCCCTGCAACCCCCTTGTTAGAGAGAGCAGCCAATCGACGACAGGCTGGTCGGTACCCAGCCTCCCTTGTCTCCTCTCCGCTACAACCTTACCTTGCCTACCGCGCCGGATATTTGCCCGGAGACTTCCTGCCGCTCTGCCGTGAGGGAGTCGAGGGTCTTGAGGATAGCGAGCAGGCGGTCGTACTGGCCCTTTAGCTGGCGGCCCAGGTACTCAGCCGTGCGTGAGAGCCACGCCCGGTCGCCGCCCCTGGCCTTGTAGCCGCGCATGACGAGGTGGATCAGTACCTGGTCGATGTTGGAGACTTCGGTGGAGAAGAGGAGCAGGCGCAGGTAGTCGGGCTGCTCGGTGAAGCGCACCATCTCGCCGTCGGTGGCGAGCCAGCACTTGTAGTGCACCCTGGGCGGGCACTCGGGGAAGGTGTAGACCGGCTCCCACGAAGCGCCGGGCCGCGACTCGTCGTAGCAGCCCACCACGAGAGCGCCGAACTGCGACCTGAGGGTGCGCTGCAAATCGGGGTACATCTCGTACACGCTGGCGTCGTCGCCGTCTATGCTGCCCCTGGCCGAGATAGGCCCCAGCCCCTCGGTCCGCGCCGAGCACACCACTCCGATGACGTTCTGCGCGATCACTAATGCCCCAAGCGGCGGCGTGCTGTTCAACTCGTAGCTTTCTACTGTGAAACTGCTATACGAGGTGGCTATAACCTCGCCTAATTGCTTCCTGTTTTCCATTGCCAGTTCCCTTCAGTTACTTGAATAGGTGATGAAAGCGCCTTACCGCCAGGGCAATGGTGGCCTCCCTCAGGGTTGCGCAGGTCTGCCTTCTCGACCCTTCGGGTCGAGGCCCAGGAGGCTCTCGTGGAGGCTACCTATGTGACGCCCTGTATATTCTCCATTGCTCTTTGTTTCTACTAGCGACCACCCAGGCATGGTATCGTCTGCTTCGGGGTAGCCGCCTTCGTCAATAATCTCTAACACCGCAAATGCCGTGTCGTAAGATACCAGACGTGCAACGCGACCAATATCTTCAGGGCTAATACCAGCCTGGAGCATCCTCTTCACAGCGCGTCCGGCATCTGCGAAATGACCTTCTGGGTCTTTTTCCGATTCAGCAGCCAGGCGCGGCATGATAACCTGGCTATTTCCAACCCAGGCGTCGATGCTTTCCCAGATTCGGCGTAGTACAAGATAGCGTGCGACCTGTGGTATGTCCTCCGTTATCTCCGAGTAGACCCACTCCTCCGCATCAGGCGCTCCCAGGACCTCCATCTGAGCAATCAGCTTTCTTGCTTCCCGGGCGGTCTCAGTATCGAGATGAGCCAGCCAATCTCGATCCATAACTTATTACTATCCTTCCATCTAAATAGCCTGTCCTATCTTTTGCTTACCCAACGCCTTTTCCGTGGTGCTGCGAAGGAGGCCGGCGCGTTCGAGGAGGAAGTAGTAGCTTTCTCGGTCGGTGTTGTGGAGCACGGCGTACTGGTGGGCCAACGTGAGGGCGTTGGGGTAGCCCTGGCCGAGGCGGGCCTGGTGGAGGATGCACTCGATTACGCGGTCGAGCTTGCGCTCCTCCCACACCCAGGCGGGGAACTCAAGGCGCACGACTTCGTACTGGGTGCCCAGGTAGGCGAACAGCATCTCTTTGGCTATGGGCGCGTTTTCGCCCACGAGGTGAGAGAAGACCGGCTCCCAGATGGGGGAGCGCTCGCCCTCATCGAGGAGGCGCAC
>DASVQO010000228.1:0-22331 GCA_036389075.1 Chloroflexia bacterium
GACACCGTGTTGGCGACTTCACCTTCCGTGTTGCGGGGTATCACGCTGACCTGGAAGGTGCCGCCCTGAAGGTCGTGGGCCAGCACGGTGACGCGAGCGCCGGGCATGACGTGCAGGCTGCCCAGGTAGGTGAGCAGGGCCGTTTCGTCCTCCACCACCTCGGATATGAGCAACACCTTCATCGTCTTGCCCGGTTCGGCCTGGCTCAAGCGGATGGCTTTCTGCTCTCGCAGGTAGTCTAGCGTGTTGGAGTTCTGGCCTGGGATGGGGTTGCCGTGGGGGCAGGTGCGGGGGTTGCCGAGGAGCCTGACCATCTGGTCTTCCAGGGCCGCTGACATGCCGCGCTCCAGGTTGTGGGCCTCCTCGTGGGCCTGCACCCAGTCCATGCCCATGACGTCCACCAGGAAGCGTTCGGCGAGGCGGTGTTGGCGCAACATTAGCTCGGCCTGCGAGCGCCCTTCGGGGGTAAGCTCTACCCCTTCGCCCGCTTTGCCCCGGCCCCGGCCCGGCATCTTGATGAGACCGTCGCGCTCCATGCGGGTGAGCACCTGGGCCACGTTGGGGGGCGACACGCCGAACTTTTCGGCCAGCCGCACGCCCACGACGGGGTCGCCCTCTACTGTGATGTTGTAGATGGCTTCCAGGTACTCGCGAGTTACGGGCGTAATTGCGGACATACCCTGCTCCCCCCATGCTCTCGGCCACGGTGTGTGACCTTGCGCGTTGTGCTTGCAGTATAGCGGGGAGCGGGGCGGCTGTCAAAAGACCGGAGCCCGGTACTGGTGGGCGGGCAAGGCAAACCACCCTATCTTGGACAGCCGTTAACCTCAGTGCAGGACCAGGGTGGCCCTTGTCATTCTGAGCGTACCGAAGAATCCAGGGTATTGGCACGGTCCCCACGCTGAAGGTCAGCACCATAGGACGTAGTGTTCGACAGCATCCCTCTACAAGCTATTTTAGATTCTTCGCTACGCTCAGAATGACAAGGGCCACTCTGGTCCTCGATAGTAGACACCAACATGAAATGCTCCAGGTAAATCCACCCGGCTAGCGGAAACGTATATCTGACGTTATTGCAACTAGTTGCAAAACGAGGTAAAATTTGATTGCACAAACTTTCGCGCCAGCCTCGTGCCTCTGCCTCCCACCGTCTTCCCACGCACAACTGGACTGGGCCACAACGTAACATCAGACCGGATTATGGTCATGGGGCTGCCGTTAGCCATTCTCTATTGAAAGCACAGCACATCACCAGGAGACAACATACAACATGCTAATCGCACCCATTGCAATGCATATCCCCGATGGTTTCCTTTCCCTGCCGGTGTTGCTCGTCCTGACGGTCGTCGCAATCGCTGCCGTCGGCTACGCGCTGGTGCGGGTGGGCGACGAGCTGGGCGAGCGGCAGGTGCCCCTCATGGGCGTGATGGCGGCGGCTATCTTCGCTGGGCAGATGCTCAACTTCCCCGTGGCGGGCGGCACCTCCGGCCACCTCATGGGCGCGGCCCTCGCCACGATTCTGCTGGGTCCGTGGGCCGCTATCCTGGTGCTCACCAGCGTAGTGAGCATCCAGGCGCTGCTCTTCCAGGATGGCGGGCTGCTGGCGTTGGGCGGCAATATATTCAACATGGCCGTTGTAGGCGTGGCCGTTTCTTACGCCGTTTACAGCCTCGCGCGGCGGGCAGCTAGGGGCCGCAGGGCGGGCATCCTCGCGGGCGGTTTTGTCACGGCGTGGCTCTCGATCTTTGCCACCGCCCTGGGCGTGGGCCTCCAGCTAGCCGCCTCGGGCACCGCGCGCGCCGACCTGGCTATCCCCGCGATGGGCGGCATCCACGCGCTCATAGGCATCGGTGAGGGCCTCATCACGATGGGCGCGCTGGCCTTTGTGTCCGCAACCAGGCCCGACCTGCTCAAGCTGGGGGAGGCGCGGCCGACCGGCGGCAGGGCTATTATGGCGGGCGGTCTGGTGATGGCACTGGCGCTGGCGGTGCTCTCCCCCATCGCCTCCGCGAACCCCGACGGGCTGGAGTGGGTAGCCGAGCAGCAGAACTTCCTCGGTCAGGCGCAAGGCCCGCAGTTCAACATCTTTCGGGACTACGCCTTCCCCGGCATCAGCAGCCCCGCGCTGGCGACCATTGTGGCGGGCGTGCTGGGCACCCTGGTCGTGTTCGGCGTGGCGCTGGCGGTGGCCCACAGCCGCAGACGACGCCAACCCACGGCGTAACCCCTCTACCGTGCACGTTCACTTCCTCGACCCCTACAGGGCAGGCACCAGCCCCGTCCACGCGCTGGACCCCCGCGTCAAGCTGGTGCTCGCCCTGGCCTTCATCCTGACTACCAGCCTTACCCCGGTGGGGGCCTGGCCTATCTACGTGCTTCTCCTGGCTATCGTGCTCTCCGTGGAGATCTTGTCCGAACTGGGCGTAGGCAAGGTGCTCAGGCGGTCTTCGCTGGCGCTGCCGTTTGTGCTGGCCGCTCTGCCGCTGGCGTTCTCTACGGGCACGCAACGGCTGTTCGCTATCCCGCTGGGTTTCGGAGAGTTGGCGGTGTACGCGGAGGGGCTGGAGCGGTTCGCAAGCATTGCGGTGCGGTCCTGGATTTCGGTGCAGGTGGCGATTGTGCTGGCCTCCACCACTCCCTTCCCCGACCTCATGCTGGCTATGCGCGCCATACGCGTTCCCAGGCTGCTGGTGAGCATATTCGGGCTGATGTGGCGCTACATCTTCGTGATGGCGGACGAGGCGCAGCGACTCATGCGGGCCCGGGAGTCTCGGAGCGCGGTGGGGGCTATACCGGGGCTGAAGGCGGGCGGCGGCATCGGCTGGCGGGCGCGGGTCACGGGCGGCATGGCGGGCAACCTGTTCGTGCGCTCGTTGGAGCGGGGCGACCGCATCTACTCCGCGATGTCGGCTCGTGGCTACGACGGCGAGGTGCGGACGCTAGGGTTGCCCCGTGTGTCACCGGGTGAGTGGGCGTTGTTGTGTGGGGGCATTATCCTGTTATTGGGGCTGTTATGGCTGTCGTTTCTACTCTCTTAGCGGAAGACATGGTTATGCTGCGACCTACCGACCTTGACGCACCCCCCGCGCTACACATCGAGCGCCTTTCTTTCTCCTATCCTGACGGGCACCCGGCCCTGCACGAGGTCACGCTCGACGTGCGGCAGGGGGAGAAGGTGGCGATTGTCGGTCCGAACGGCGCGGGTAAGTCCACCCTCATCCTGCACTTGAACGGCATACTGACAGGGCAGGGCACGGTGCGGGTGTGCGGGCTGGACGTGGTCAAGCAGAACCTGGGCAGGGTGCGCGCGCTGGTGGGCATGGTGTTCCAGCTTCCCGACGACCAGCTTTTCTCGCCCACCGTGTTCGACGACGTGGCGTTTGGCCCCCTCTACCAGGGCTTGCCGGAGGCGGAGGTGCGGGCGAGGGTGGCGCAGGCGCTGGCGGCGGTGGGCATGAGCGAGTACATGCACCGGGTGTCGCACCACCTGAGCGTGGGCGAGAAGAAGCGCATCGCGGTCGCTACCGTGCTGTCGATGCAGCCTGAGATGCTGGTGCTTGACGAGCCGTCGGCGGGACTGGACCCGCGCGCCCGGCGGGGCCTCATCAACCTGCTGCGCGACCTGCCCCAGACCATCCTGGTCACCACCCACGACCTGCCCCTGGTGCGCGACCTCTGCCCCCGCACCATCATCATGGACGGCGGCACCATCGTGGCGGACGGCCGCACGGCGGACATCCTGGCTGACGAAGCCTTGCTCACCGCGCACGGGCTGGAGATGCCTTAGTTCCGTCAGAGTGACGAAAACGCAAAGCATGCCCTGAGCGCAGCCGAAGGGACGCAAAGGCCGCAAAGGACACGCAAAGGTTAAGATGGGGTTGTGCGTGAAAGAGGACCGTGGTACATGTTGTCGTACCACGGTCCTCTTTCTTGAGACACAAACCTTAGTATCGTGGCCTGGTCCTTTCTTTGGGTCTTAGCGTTTTCGTCTCTGATTGCTGCCACTTTTCAAGCTGCTGCAACTTTCGGGAAGAGCACTGTTCGTGCGAGAAAAGTGAAGTTCCCATGAGTATTCCTTAAGTGGGAACTTCACTTTTGGATAGCCGCCGTGCTCCTGAGACCCAGGACCGATGTGGGGACAGCCTGGCTGTGCTAGAATGCTCCCGGTGTCTTTTAAGCACTGGAAGGGGTACTGCACCATGTCTCGCGCCGAGCAACTGTCAGAAAGGGTGAGGGAGCGCACAGCCCTCATCGAGCAAGCTACATCCGTTCTCCGTTCCGACGAGCGTGTTGTTGCCGTCTGGCTAGCAGGCTCGCTCGGTAGAGGGGATGCCGATGCGTATAGCGACGTAGACTTGTGGGTGGTGGTGCGCGACGAGGCGATGCAAGCGGTCCGAGACGGGCGGCGGGCATTCGTGGAGGTGCTTGGCCGCCCCCTGCTCATCTCGGAAGCCCCGCAGAACGCCCCGCCCGGCGGCGCTTACCTCTGGACCCTGTATGCCGGCAAATACGGGCCGCAACACGTCGATTGGAACTGGCTGCCCCAGACCGGGGCCAGTGTGCCCGCCGATGCCCAGCTACTCTTTGATAGGGTTGGGCTTCCTGGTGCTCAAGACACGCCGAGAGCGTGGCCTGCCGGAGAGGAACTGTCCGCCGCGCTTACCCAGGAGTGCGCCTTCTTCTGGGGCATGTGCACGATGGTCGCCAAGTACATCGCGCGGGGCAGGCGGTACGACGTGCTCAAGCTGCTGGACTTGCTCGCGTATACGTCCGACAAGGTGAGGTGGCTGCTCGGAGAGGGCGAGCTGAAGACCTACAAAGAGAGCCTGTGGGACGAGGTGCCGCTGTTTACGGAGCTGGAGGGCCAATTTGGCGTGTTGCGGAAGCTGGCGGCGGAGATGGAGCGGGAAGTCGGCCCTAAGGTTGAGGCGGTAGGGGGCCTGGTGCCTCATGAGGCCATTCGGCAAGTCTACGCGTTGTTCGAATTGGTAGATCCAGGGATTGGTGCCCGGGAATAGCAGGCGCCAGGCCGTAATCCTCACATAAATCAAGAGGACTGAGCACAAGCCCAGTCCTCTCTCATAACTCACAACCCAACACTACCCCTTAAGCACCCTCAGCGCCTCGGCCACGATGTGATCGGGGTTGGGCATGATAGCCCTCTCACCCTGCGGGCCGTACGACACGCGGGTGAACTTGGGGTGCACCCGGCCGATAGGGCCTCCCAGGTCGTGCCAGTGGGCCGATGCGAACTCGGCAGCCACCGAGGAGCCGAAGCCGCCGATTGCGCGGTCCTCGTCCGCCACCAGCAGGAACCCGGTCTTGTGCAGCGATTCGAGGATCGTCTTGCGGTCGTACCCGGCGTCCACCGTGCGCAGGTCGATCACCTCGGCGCTCACGCCATGCTGCTGCTGCAACGTCTCGGCGGCCACCATCGAGCGGGGCCACAGGTTGCCGTACGTGACAATCGTGATGTCGGTGCCCTGGCGGGCCACGCGGGCCAGGCCGAACGGCACGCGGTAGTCGGGGCCGGGGTAGTACGAGCGCGACGGCTTGGCCTCGTAGAGCGACTTAGGCTCCAGGAACACCACCGGGTCGCCGGAGAGGATGGCCTCCCGCAGCAGCCCCACGGCGTCGGAGCCGAGCGACGGCACCACCACGCGGAGGCCGGGATAGTGCGCGATGGGGCCAACCGCGGCTTCGCTGTGCCAGATCGCACCCGCGCCTCCCAGGTAGTCGCCATACGCGATGCGGATTACCATCGGGCTGGCGAAGGTGCCGTTGGAGCGCCAGCGCATCGTGGCGACCTCGTCCACAAGCTGCTGCCAGGCGGGGTGCACATAGTCGCGGAACTGCACCTCGATCACCGGCATGAAGCCCGCGCAGGCGTAACCCATCGCGGTGCCCACAATCGTGGCCTCGGCCAGCGGAGCGTTCCACACGCGGTCGGGGAAGGCCGCGCCCACGCCTCTCGTGACGTGGAACACGCCGCCCTTGCCCTTGAGGGTGCCCGTCGGGTCGGGTATGGGATAGTCGGCTACGTCCTGGCCGAAGATGACGATGCGGTCGTTCTTCTTCATCTCCTCCAGCAGCGTGCGGGTGATGAGATCGCGCATCGGTATCGGCTCGGTGGAGCGGTCCTCCACGAGCTTGTTGGCGGCGTCGTCCTTGAAGCGGGCCACGCGCAGGTCGTACGGGGTGTTGGTGATGTGCCAGGTGACCGTCTCCGGGTCGAGCTTGGGTTCGCTCACCGCCTGGTCGGCCAGCTTGCGCACCTCGCTCGTCACCAGGGCGTCCAGCTTCTTTAGCTGCTCCTCCTCGATGCCGAGGCCGGTCAGCAAGGTGGCCGCGCGGGTGAGCGGGTCGCGGCTGGCCTCGTCCGACAGGTCCTCGTTGCTCCGGTAGTACGCCTGGGTGTCGGCGGACGAGTGGGAGAGGGGGCGGGTGACGTGGGCGTGCAGGAGCACAGGCCCCTTGCCCTCGCGCAGGTAGGCGATGACCTCGCGGGCTACCCTGTACGACTCGATGAGGTCGGTGCCGTCCACCTCCACCACTTCCAGGTGCTTGCCGTTGGGCAGGTTGGAGTAGCGGCTGTACATGCGGGAGGCGCTGCCGCCCGGGATGTTCACGTCCACCGGGGTGGATATGGCCCACTCGTCGTCGAGCACTACCAGCAGGATGGGCGACATGTTGCGCACCGCGTCCTTGATAGCTTCCTCGACCTCGCCCTCCGAGGTGGTGCCGTCACCCACCGACATGTACACTATGGCGTCGTCGCGGCCCATGCGGGCGGAGCTGCTGAACTTCTTGCCCAGCTTCTTCTCCAGCTTGAGGGCGGTGGCCGCGCCCACTGCGGGCAGGGCCTGTGAGCCGGTCATCGTGGAGCCGGTGGGGAAGTTGAACTCCACCGAGCCGAAGTGGCTGGACATCTGGCGTCCGCCCGACATCGGGTCCTTGCTCGAAGCCACGCTCTGGCGCAAGATGTCGAGCAGGGTGATGCCCGACCACAGGGCCAGCGTCTGGTCGCGGTAGTAGGGGAACTTGTAGTCGTCGGGGCGCATGTGAGCGGCGACGGCCACGTTGATGGCTTCCTTGCCCGCGCCCGCGATGGAGAACCACAGGTTGCCGGTGCGCTGTAGCAGTTGCTGCATCATGTCGATGTCGCGGGACGTGCGCATCGCGGCGTACATAGCCAGGACCTCGTGTAGCGACAGCCCCTCAAGTTCTTCGCGGGCGCTGTAGCGGTCCTGCTTATCGTCGTCACGGTTGAAGACCTGGTCTACGAGGGCGTAATAGTAGGCGCGCCGCTCGGCAAGCAAGTCGTCGTAGTAGCCGGGGTCCAGTTGGTCTCCGGCGTTCTGGGTCTGTGTACTGGTCTTGTAGTCTAAAGCCATTGATGCCTCCAGCGGCGAAAATGAGAAAATCCGCGCGGCAGTCCAGGGGAGGGGCAGGGGGAAGGGGAGACTTCCAACGACTCCGGACCTGGCACTACCAAAACGTACAAGAATCGAAAATAAACATGCGTGCCGGTGCGTGACATCGTTGTCAACACCAGCATTATACTCCACTCAGGGGGGTAGGCGTCAAGATGCGGTTTTGGAGGGCCTCAAGCGCGCAATGGGACATTCAGCAGGTAACATTATGGGGTACACTGACGACAGTCTATCTGCAAAGTGCAGGCAATACGCGAGCCAAGGTGGCCCCTGTCATTCTGAGCGTAGCGAAGAATCTCAAATGCTGGCCTGGTCTCCAGGTTGAACGTCAGCACCGTAGGATGTGTTGTTCAACAGCCCCCTGTGCGGGCTTCTCTACATTCTTCGCTACGCTCAGAATGACAAAGGGGGGCCTGGGTGCTGTATTACGGACCGCACTATGCAACTGACCCCAGGTCGGCATTTGAATGATAACCTACAGGAAGACGGGAGGGGACGTCAGCCCAATGCGAGAAAAACCCGGCATTTCAGATGAGCAGATTAGAGTATGTCTGAGCGATGAATATGGCCTCTCACGTACCACGGTTGCGTTTCTCCCCCTCGGACTTGACACTAACGCCGGGGTGTACCGCGTCGCGGACGTGGAGGGCAGTCCCTATCTGCTCAAGGTAAAGTCCGGACGGCTGTACGAACCAAGCTGCCTTGTTCCACGCTACCTGCGGGACCAGGGAATCGCCCAGGTAGTGGCCCCGCTTCCTACAAACAGGGGAGCGCTGTGGGCCGGGGTGGGACAATGGACGGCCATGCTATATCCCTTCATCGAGGGGGTGGCAGGCTGGGATCCTCCCATGACCGGCGAGCACTGGGAAGCCGTCGGCGCGGCTCTCAAGCGGGTGCACCAGGTCACTCTACCCTCCGAGGGCTTCGAGTCGCTTCGAAGAGAAACGTTCGATCCGGCTGGGTACAGTCGCTGGATACGTGCGTTCGAGGCGCAACAAGCAGGCTCTTCCGGTGGCAGTACGTCTGAGCGTGCTCTGCGCTCCCTCTGGCTACGACACCAGCCTACGATTTACGCTATGGTAAGCTCTATGGAAGCCCTGGCAACAATGCTCCAAAAGCACTCAGGGCCGTACGTGGTCTGCCACGCGGATTTGCACCCCGGCAACATCATACGCGACCTGGCTGGCGGCGCATTTGTGGTCGATTGGGACGACGTGATGCTGGCCCCTAAAGAGCGCGATTTCATCTTTGCCGGCGGTGCCCCCGTAGATGACTCGGCCCGCCAGGATACCTCACCTTTCTTCGCGGGGTACGGACAGGCGGAGATCGATTGGCGCGCACTTACGTACTATCTCTGGGAACGCGTGGTTACAGACCTGATAGCCTGCGCGCAAGACGTATTTTTCAGGCCCGACCTGGAGGAAGAAACCAAAATCGAGGCCGTCCAACTCTTCAGCAGGATCCTTGCAGAAGGCGGCGACGTCGATACGGCGCGTGCCGCGGCAGCCCACCTCAACGCTGTCTAAACGCCAAGACGCGAAGACGCCAAGGACCCTGCCAAGATTAGGGTAGGTGTTGTTCAAGAAAAAGGGCCAGGGTACATCAATCGTACCCTGGCCCTCCTTGTACCCTCTAAACCTTATCTATCTTGGCGTGGTCCTTGGCGTCTTCGCGTCTTGGCGTTTACTAAGCCCGCTAGTCCGCCGTGCCGATGAGGTAGCGTTCGTGGGCGGGGGCGTAATGGCTCCTGGCGGTCCACTGGTCTATCACGGTGCCATTGGCGTCGGTGACGGTGCGCGAGATGGAGGAGTCGAAGCCGTCCTGGGCGTGCTCCACCAGCACCTTTTTGCCCTTCGGCAGCTTGTCCGAGTACTCAGTGATAGGGTCGGTGGTGGTCTTGACGCGGTTGGTGATTACGGGCTGCGCGATATTGACCTTCCAGCCGGGGTTGACGCCCCATAGCTCGAACGTGACGTTCTTACCGTCGGCGGTGGCCTTGATGAGCAGCCAGTTGCCGGTGGTGTTCTTGAAGCGGAAGTCCTTCTCGGGCGGGGCAATCGTGGCGTCGAGGCCCTGCATGCCGCTGGGGGGCCTGCCGTACGTACTGATCCAGTAGGAGTGCCAGTTGCGCTCCACAATCGGGATGCCCGCTCGGAACACCGAGTGGAACAGGGTGGTGGACACCTGGCAGATGCCGCCTGCCTCGGCGGGCACCGTTGTGATGCCGTTGGGTCCGCGCACGATGGCGTAGCCCATCTTGAACCCGGCGTCCAGCGTCAGGTCGCCTATCGTGTCCACTGTGGAGAAGACCCCACCGGGGGGCACAAGCGCGCCGTCCACGTTGCGGGTGCCGAGGCCCACGTTCCAGGCGCGCTCGGCGGAAGAACCCGCGTAGGAAGTCTGGCCCGAAGCCAGCAGGTCGGGCGTCCTGATGCTGGAGAGGTCCGCGTCCATCAACGTAGGCTGGGTGACAGCCACGTCCAGCTCCACTTGCAGTCTGCCGGTCCCCGTGAAGTTGTCAATCGCGCTCGCCACCTTCGCCAGGGAGGACTGCACGTCCACCTTCAGGCCGTCCTGCCCCGAAGTGATCTTGGTGGGCACGCCGTCTACCATGCGGAAGCGGGCGTCGGTCGCCTTGCGGTTGAAGTTGTAGGCCACGCCTGAGATGCGGGTCGCCAGCACGTCCCAGTCAACCGCGAGGTGGGGCGGGGCGTCGCCTTCTCCCTCTGCCATGTAGAGGAAGCCGGTCACGGAGGTGTTGCGCAGGATGTAGCCGTCGTCGCGGAAGTAAAGGCGCACGCCCTCGGTTATGAGCGTGTTGGCCTTGTCGTAGAGGGGCTGCAACTGCTCGGTCCGCACGCGGGCGGGCACTTCCTTGAGAGGGAGCGTCACGCTGCGAGCGCCGGGGTCGCCCGCCGCTGCCGCCCGCTCTATCGCCGCCACCGCCGGGGCTATGTCCAGCTCCTCGCCCGAGGTGTCTTCCTTCAGCGTAGCCGCGCCCTTACCGATTACCACCTGCGCGTCAACCGGCTCGACCCGCAACTCCTCGGCCAACGGTTGTAGATACTTCTCCACAGCCGCATGGTCCAGCTTCACGGTGGAAGTGCCATCCGCACCAGGCACAAGCGTCAACATGCCACGGAGGTCTGCGGGCTGTAGCGTCCAGCTCGCCTCACCCGCTGCCAGGCTTACCGGCTGCTCCGTGAGCAGCAGCGCCTGGGATTCGGCGGCATGTAATGCCTCTTCGGTGATTTGGGGGGCCTGCTCGCGCATCCTGAGGCTCACGGGGGCCAGGGGCACGGCGGACATGCTTCTCGCCAGGTCCTCGCTCAGCGCGTCCCGGTCGAGCAGTGAGCCGCTGGACGAGGGGGTGATTACCACCCTGCCGTCGGCGTCCCGTTCCAGCTTGCTGTCCACCGCCTGCCGGTCCACCTCGCCAGCGATACCGGCGACTGCCTGGGCCACCCGCGCTTCGTCGTGCGTGAGCAGGGGTTGGACGCTAGTGCCGGAGAAAAGCGCGTTTAGCTTGCTGCCGAGGTCCGACATCATGTCGCCGGAGCGCGCGTAGCCGAAAGCCACTTCGAGCGTCCTATCGACATCGACGCCGAGGCCGAGGTCGGCGGGCGCGAAGGTCCAGGAACGGGAGTCGCCTTGCACGGTCACGCTCCCGCCGGGGTAGCCCTTGCCAGCTTGCGCGAGGGCCACTTGCGCCTCGGTGCGATTCATGCCGCCGAGGTCAGCGCCGAGCACCTTTACGCCCCTGTAGATTCGCCCGTCGTGAGCCGCGCTGTACAGGAAGAGGGAGACAGGTACCGCCAGCAGCACGAGCAGCAGCGCGGCCAGCACGGGCCGGAGAAAAGGCTGCCTGCCGGTGCTTCGTTCGGACGCGTCGTCTTGCCGGGCATTGAGCAGGGTCAGGTGCGACTTGTCGGGCGCATGGCTATGCACCACGCGCACTTCAGGCGGGTTAGCGATGTCGGTACGTTGCATCCGTGTGGGACCTCGATGAAGATACAGAAGGATTACGTAAGAATAATAGCGGGAGGATTGCCCGTGCGGGGCAGTTGCTAAAAGCAGAGTAGAAGTAGCCCCGGTGAAGCTATCGAAAGGGCGTTTTGGTGGGTAGTGATACTGTCGTGTGGCCTATCTTACCATACATGGCGGCGGTCCCTCAAGGGGAAATAGGTACCGTTTGCGGGGGCATGTGGTGGTATTACGGAATACGCATTAGCGCGGACGCAGACTGCGTAACAATTGCGGCGACCACACTCCTCTTGTCACGCTGTCGGAAGGTAGCACCCAAAAGCGGCCCTGTCATCCTGAGCGTAGCGAAGGATCTAAGATGCTGGTCTTACCTCTATGTTGAACCTACAGCACCACGTTCCCCAATATTCAACGTCACCCCTAGCCACCTTCTTGAGATCCTTCGCTACGCTCAGGATGACAGGGGCCACTTTTGGGTGCCACCTTCCGATTGCGAAGCGGGGAAGTCCGATTCTGGCTGTCCTGCTGTCCTGCTGTCCTGCTGTCCTGCTGTGACATATCCATGTCCGCACCTTCCTGGTATTGGCCCCTGCTAGACCCCATGCGGTACAATGGTGCATTACTGAGATGGATGGAGCTACACTGAATGGCTTTGAACCTGGGCATAGTCGGTCTGCCGAAAAGCGGCAAGACGACCCTATTTAACGCGATAACGGGCAGCCACGCCGCCACCTCCGCTTACGCAAGCGGCGAGCAGCCCAACGTGGCGGTGGTCAAGGTGCCGGACGAGCGGCTGGACGTGCTCGCCGACATGTTTCACCCGCGCAAGCTCACCCCCGCCGACGTGCAGTTCACCGACGTGGTGGGCATGGCGGCGGGCAAAGACACCGGCAACAAGGAGCCTATCAGCAGGCAGGTGCTCGGCTTCATCAGCACGGTGGACGCGCTCGTGCTGGTCGTGCGGGCCTTCGAGAACGCGGCGGTGCCGCTGCCGGAGGGCACCGAGGGGGTCGATGCGGCGCGCGACGCCGAGAGCGTGATGCTGGAGCTTGCCTTCTCCGACCTGGGCATCATCGAGCGGCGACTGGAGCGGCTGAAGGGAGAAATCCAGAAGACCAAGGGGCCGGAGCGCGAGTTGCGGGAGCGCGAGCAAGAGGTGCTGACCCGCATCGGCCCCGCGCTGGAAGAAGGCAAGCACATCCGCGACCTGGGCCTCAACGAGGACGACGAGAAGGCTATCCGCAACTTCGGCTTCCTGACCGCCAAGCCGATGCTGATAGTAGCCAACCTGGGCGAAGACAACCTCGACAGGGCCGCCGAGATAGAGGAGCGCATCTCGAAGCAGTGGAGCAGCGGGTCCACGCAGGTGGTCGCTATCCCTGCGCAACTGGAGATGGAAGTATCGCAGCTTACGCCGGAGGACGCCGCCGAGTTCCGCGAGAGCCTGGGCATGGGGCCGTCGAGGCTGGGCGAGGTAGTGGCCCGCTCCTACACGCTGCTGGGCCTGATTAGCTTCCTCACCGCCGGAGAGGACGAGGTGCGGGCCTGGACGATCCGCCGGGGCACCGTGGCTCAGCGCGCCGCCGGGGTAATCCACTCCGACCTGGAGCGGGGCTTCATCCGCGCCGAAGTGGTCCACTACGACGACCTGATCGCGGCGGGCAGCATGGTGGAAGCCAAGAAGCGGGGCGTGCTACGCAGCGAAGGCAAGACCTACGTGGTCAAGGACGGCGACATCGTGAACGTGCTGTTCAATGTCTAGCATCCATCTCAAAAACGAGGGGCATTAGCACGCAAGTCCCCCTTTGTCATTTCGAACGCAGTGAGAAATCTCGTCCTCTACCCCGATGTTGCTCTTTTCTCATGGGACTCTGCGTCGTAAGAAAGGTGGAGCTGTGTGCTGGAGGACGAGATTTCTCACTGCGTTCGAAATGACAAAGGGGGGCTCGCGTGCCCAAACTGACCTCTCCCACCTTTCAGCTAGCCTCTAGCAAAGAGCCCGGCACCTGCGTGCTCATGCTTCCGCCATGAATGTTATAATCTGCCCGTGCCTGGTAGCGAAGTGCCAAATACCGGACATTCCGAGGAGTTGACGTGAGACAGCGGGACCAGGGAAAGGTGCTTTATTCGCCTCTCTTTGTGGCGGTGAGCGGGCTGTTCGTAGCCTGCCTTATCGCGGCTAATATCATTTCCGTGAAGCTGATCGCGGTGGGCGGCTGGTTCGTGCCCGCCGGTGTGGTGATTTTCCCCCTCAGCTACGTCTTTGGCGACGTACTCACCGAGGTGTACGGCTACCGGAGCGCGCGGCGGGTCATCTGGCTGGGTTTCCTGTGCAACCTGGTAGTGGTGGGCGCGATCTGGGTGGCCGGGCTGTGGCCTGCCGCGCCGTTCTGGCAGGACCAACCCGCCTGGGAGGCCATCCTGGGTTTCGCGCCGCGCTTGCTCGTGGCTTCGTTCGCAGCCTACCTGGTGGGCGAATTCGCCAATTCGTTCATCCTGGCGCGGATGAAAGTCGCCACGCAGGGCCGCTGGCTCTGGAGCCGCACCATAGGCTCCACCATCGTGGGCGAGGGGCTCGATTCGCTGGTGTTCATCACCATCGCGTTCGCGGGCGTACCGGGCATCGACCTTGCCACCGCCATCCTCACCCAATGGACCATCAAGGTGGCTTACGAGGTGCTGGCCACCCCTTTGACTTACCTGGTGGTGGGCTACCTCAAGCGCGCTGAGGGGATAGACGTGTACGACCGCGACACCAGCTTCAATCCCCTGGCCCTGGCCGATTGACGCGGCGGTTCAAAGTGGGTATTGGCTTGCCGGGTCCGAACAGAACGAACGCGGCACACGCACTAGAAGCATCTCGAAACCATATTCTCGAAACAATATTGTTGAACAGCAGCACCAACTCCCGCCCCTGTCATTCTGAGCGTAGCGAAGAATCTCAAATGCTGGCCTGGTCTCCAGGTTGAACGTCAGCACCGTAGGATGTGTTGTTCAACAGCCCCCTGTGCGGGCTTCTCTAGATTCTTCGCTACGCTCAGAATGACAGGGGCAGGAGTTGGTGCTGAAGCCGGCAAGGTCCTTCTGGTGAGGGTTCTTAGGTGGTACGGCTGCCGTGTCTGGCGGTCACAATCGTCTTGATACCACCTCTCACGCCGAAGTCGCCCGTGACGGTCATCTCTTTAGGGTCGAGGGCGGCTACGAGGTCGTTGAGGATGCGGTTGGTAACGTCCTCGTGGAAGTGGCCTTCGTCGCGGAAAGACCAGATGTACAGCTTCAGCGATTTTAGTTCCACGCAGCGCGGCCCCGGCTTGTAGTTGATGTGTATGGTGGCGAAGTCCGGCTGCCCGGTCATCGGGCACAGGGCCGTGAACTCTGGACAATCTATGTCTATTTCGTAGTCATTATTGGGGTGCGGGTTCGGAAAAGTCTCCAGTTCTTTGGACGGCTTGGTCGGCATGTTTGGCTCTCGTTTCCAGGTAAGATTTTGGCTTATGATATGGGCCGACGGGCGGCGACTTGCGCCAAACCCGGCAACCTGAAATTATACCACAGTTCGAGCAAAGGCCCGGCTCCATGTAAAAGTTGGCGTGCCCCTCAACACCAGGCGTGCAATTCACCGAGACACGGCAGCCGACGCTCTATATCGGTCCTTCAAAGACAGGACGGGAGGGTGGCAAGTTGGACGGCGGCGATAAGCATCAACCAGGCATGCAGGCGGACGGGACCGGCATGGGCGACCGGGCGCGGAGTACCCGTGTGCCCGCGGGCATGGACGTTTCCGAGTTCCTGGGGCAGCTTGGCTTGTTCCGGGGGGTGCCGCGAGAGCGACTTTCCCGTATTGCCGCCGGAATGGAGGCACGGCACTACTCGCGCAACCAGGAGATAATGAGCCAGGGTAGCGTCGCCTCAGAAGTGTACGTGGTCCAGAGTGGCATTGTGACCGTGACCCGCGCCTCTACTCTCACGGGAGAGCCGCACACCCTGGCGTACCTGATGCAGGGCCAGCTACTCGGCGAGCTGGAGCTCCTGTCGAGCGCGCAGGGGGCCGCTACCGCTGCGGCTACCGCTACCGCGCTCACCGAGGTAGACCTCCTGGTGATGCAGGGCCGCGCCTTGCTGGACCTGATACAGAGTGAGAGCAGCGTGGCGCTTGGCCTGGCCCGAGAGCTTGCCCGTCGGTTGAGAGCCACGAACGAGCGCATCGGCACCGGCGACGGGCTGGAAAACAGGGTGTGCCTGGTGATAGGCAACGGCCGTGGAGCCGGGGTCACCACGCTTGGTACTGCCCTGGCCGTATCGCTCGCGGCCTCTACCCAGGACCCCACGGCCTACACCGAATACCCGGACGCTACCCGGCTGCGCGCTGAATTTGGGTTTGCCACGGGTCCGCACTCTTACAGGCATCCCGGAGGGTTTGACGCCCCTGCCCCTCCCGAAGCCGAGGAGCAATTTCTACCTGCGCTGCGCGCCACCCTCTTCTTCGACCGGCTCGCTCTCACCTGTTCCAACATCGTGATAGGGCTTACCGGGGAGCCGGACGCGTCGCTGGCCTATCTACTCGAACGCACCGACCAGGTGGTTGTCGTGACCTCGCCCGACCCTGCGGAGGCCGCAGCCCTTGAGACGCTGGTGAGCCGCTTGAAAGGGCTTGTCCATGCAGACAGGAGCAGCCTCTATATCGTCAGCAATCGCCCCGCGCCTGGGGCCGCCAATCTGCCCGTGCCCGCTTACGCCGACTTCGACGTGCCCTACCTGGAGGACCTGCCCGCCCCCGCCCGCGTGCGAGCCGTGGATGTCCCACCGGCCCTCTCCTCGGTGGCTGCTACGCTGGCCGACCGGGTGAAGCGCACAAACCAGGTGAGAATGTACATCCCGACCACTATGGACGTTGACCGGCAAATCGACACAAGCCTGTACGTGCAGCGCGCGCTCGAACTGTTGGGCGACCTGTTTGGCGGGGCCACCAGCGACGACGCGAAGGGCGTGTGGAAGAGCGACACTGAGGGCCTGGTGGGCGAGACGGTGTATATCGTCACCAGTTACGTCACGCAGACCGACCTGGACCGCCACCTCGCGCGCATCGTGGACTTCGTGGAGGGCCTCAAGCGCGAGCTGAAGCAGGAGGCTATGGCCCTGGAGGTCAACGAGAAGCTGATGCTCATTTGACCTAGCATGTTTACCCTGAGACATAGAAAAGCCACTATAACGCTTGATAGGACACCAAGTGAGTAGATGACTTGGGTCACATGACCAAAAAATCCGGACGAATGCACAAAAAAAATCACCAGCCTAGGTGATTGTTGTGCATTCGTCCGGATGCATAAAAACTGACTTCAATGTTCGTCAACTACAACATAGCATTTCCACAGGGATGTGCATATACTAAACCCAGTTTCAGTTGTTGTAGAAGGTTGGGGGTCGCAGTCCCACTCAAGTACTCGGCCCCCACCCTGCAACACAAACAACCGGAATACGGCCTCTTGTGCACCACAATTCTAGCGCAGTCACGACCGTAAGTCAATACCTATGGTGAAAAACAGAGGTACTGGGTTTCGACACATGAATATGTGGTAAGTAGAAAGGAAAAAGAAGTGGAAAATATGCTTGAGCCAGGTTTAGTGATCGGCCTGTTGATTTTGTTCACAATAAGCTTCGTCAGCTCAATCCAGCTAGAAGTGGGACATGATGCATCTAGGATTTGGTTGCGGATCGAGTGGGTCGTGCAGCTAAAGCAGCGGGCACACCCGCAAAGGCTTGGACATTGGCTGAGGAAGCTGCTGTCGAATGAGACGAAATAATAAATGAGGATTCTAACTCAACAAGTGGTGACCCGAGAGGTGGAGAAGTCCACCTCTCTTCGTATGTCTCTGGACCGCTTAAGAATGGAAGTAATCTCGGAAATGTATGGACCACAGTACATAAGCGCCCTTTGTTTTTGAGACTGCTTCTATCATCGTTCATCGTTGCGAACTTTCTTGCTGTCGTTGTGCCAATCTTATTTGGATCAAGGCTATCGTACTTCAGGGTATAGGGCCCGTAATAAGGGGCATCGCTAGTAATGCCAATTCTATGGTAAGCCTCACATTGGAGTCTCTCAGATCAGCTCCGAGGATTTCAGCCGCCCGGTCCAGCCTGTAAGCGAGGGTATTTCGGTGGACATACAGGTGCTCTGCAGTATCTCGTAGTCGGCCGCCATGCTCTATGAACGCCTGCACAGTTGGAAGAAGTGGATTTGCCGTGCGCTCATCATGCTTTACTAACGGACCAATTGACTCATTTACGAAGCGCGCAAGCTCAGATGGCTCATCCCTGTGCAGCAACAAGAGCAGGCGTATAGGACCCAATTCAGCATATTGTGTGGGTTTTCCCTTGTTCACCCGGCTGGAGGCGGTGTAGGCAAGCCAGGCTTCTTTTGAGGACTCCAGCGTGTGCAAGAGTGGCTTGGCCGTGCCTATTCCGCATGCCCAGCCTTCCGCACCTTCAAGAGTCTTGTACAAAACCCCTTCACTACCCTGCGGCAGCAACACTGCAAGACCTCCTTCGTAGGGCACGGCAACCAGTCTGTTACCCTGCTGTAACGTGCTTCCACGAAGAGTGTCTCTCAAGATTGTCACGGCCTCCAAATTCTCTGTAGTGCCACCATCCGCACGCATAGGTACAAGGAAGGCTAGTGCGTATGACTTTGACGGTGTGTAGCCCTGCCTTTCAGCTCTGCTTACGGCGCCTTCTAGTAGGTCGTCACGCCCCGATAGCAAATCTTCAAGCCAGCTCTCAGGTTCCTCGACACGGGATATCTCGGTGCGAGCTTGGTGGAAGGCACACTCGCGCATAATCGCTTGTTCGAGGTCCGCGAGAGGGGCGTCGGAGGGTATCAAGAGCAGTGGTAGCCCTGCCTGTTCTGCCACCATAATGGTCGCTTTGTCTACCCCACCGCGGACGGCAATTCCGGCCCCCCTGGTCGACCTGAGCAGCCGCACCACGTCGGCCAGGGTAATGGGAGGGTCATGCCGGGTTAGGTTTTCGGTGGCGACCAGGGCTATCTCGCTACCTCTGAGGCGGGGGAAGGCCGGCGAGAAGGGGCGTAGCGAGACCACCCACACGACAGGGTTGTCAAGTCCAATCTCGCCCGTAAGGGACTGCGCGCCCTCCAGAGGCTCGCCGGGCAGAGTCAGGTCGCGGATGGTGAGAGGGGATGTCATTCTATGGGTCGGCTCGGGTGGGGCTGCCCGTTCAGTGTGGATGCCGCAGTGCCGTTGGCGTCCATCGTCCTCCCCACGCCTCGATAGACTTGGCACTCAGGATAGCAGATGCCCGATGCGCATGCAAGTAGCCCAAGCGGGCCGGGCTGTTCGCCTGCAGAAGTAAGCTCACTCGGTAGACGCTGTGCTGGCGTCGCCCAACGGTGCCCTGCATGGTCGCCCTGCCACTAAAGTGGCGGGCTGGCAAGTAGCAAAGTCTCCTTCGGAGACTACATGATATTTCTTAGTCTCCGAAGGAGACTTCGCCCCTTGTCAGCCCGCCAATTTATTGGCAGGGCACCCCCACAGGGCACCCCCACAGGCCCCTACTTGAGCAACACCGTCTGGCCTTCTTCCAGGCCGGAGATGATCTCGGTGTCGGCGTTGTTGCTAAGGCCCACCTCGACCTCCAGCCTTGTGGTGGTATCGCCCTGGAGGAGCGTTACGTACTGGCGTCGTCCGACGGCCTCGAAGGCGCGGTTGGGCAGGAGGAGCACGCCGTCCTTGCGCTGCGCCGTGATGTCCACGTTGGCGGCCATGCCCTCGCGGGGCACTACCTCCCCCGTCGGCACGAACGACACGGTGGCCTGGTAGACGGTGCTACCCTGCTTGAGCGTGGCCCCCGGCGCGAGCGACTCGATCTTGCCCGGCAGCCTGACGCCGGGGTAGGCATCGAGCGTCACGGTCACGGCCTGCCCCGCCTGCACGCGCCCCACGTCTATCTCGTCCACGTCGGCCTTGATGCGCAGCGAAGTGGTATCGGCTACCACCGCCACGGGCTGCGAACCGTTGACAATCTCCCCTATTTCCAGGTCGATGCTGAGCACGGTGCCGTCCATGGGGGCGGCGATCTGGGCGTCGGCAAGCTGGGCCTGGGCGCGCTCCACGTCAATCCGCGAGAGGGCCAACTGCTGTTCAAGGATGGCGATGTCGGTGTCGGTAGCGCCCGCCTTCAGCTTGTCCATGTCGGCCTGGGCCGCATCCACGCGGGCCTGGGCACTGGCTATGTCCTGCTGCGAAGCGCCGTTGCGCACCCTGTCGAGGTGGGCCTGTGCCTGCACCACCCCTTGCTCGGCGGCTCGGACCTCTTCCGGGGAAGGCCCTGCCTTGAGCGCGTCCAACCCGGCCTGGGCCTCCGTTACCCTGGCGTTGGCCGAGGCCATCTGCGCCGTTTCGCTTTTCTGCGCGGCCTCGTAGTTGAGCCGGGCCTGCTCTATCTGCCCCGCTGGGTCGAGGAAATCTTCGGCGGCGGTCTGTGCCTGCACATAGAGGATGCGGGCCTGCTCAGTGGCGTTGGAGGACGTTGCGGCCACGAGGTCGCGGTTGGCCTTTGCCTGGTCGAGCCGGGCCTGGGCAGCGGTTAGCTCCTGGGGCGAGGGGCCTTTCTTGAGCGCGTCCAGCTGCGCCTGGGCCTGGTTTAGACCGGCCTGGGCTGCCGCCACGTCCTCGGGCCGCCCGCCTCCTTTTAGCTGCTGTAGCTGGGCGGTGGCGGCGTTCAGGTCGGCGGTGGCGGCGGTGATGTCCTCCTGGCGCGGGCCGAGCTTCGCCTGCTGAAGGCGCAACTCGCTGATGTGCAACTGCGCCTCGGCCTCCCTCAATTGCCGTTGGAGGTTGTCCGAGTCGAGCTCGGCCAGCACCTGCCCCGCCTTCACCCGGTCCCCCTGCCGGGCCAGCACCCGCTCCACGCGCCCCGACGAGCGGAAGGAGAGGCGAGCGCTCTTTTGCGCCTCCAGCTTGCCCGTCGTCTCCACGCTGGAGATGATGGTGCCCCTGGTCACCTGGGCGGTTGCGGGGCCCTTGGCGGGGGAGGCCAGCACGAAAATGGCTGCTATGATGACGGCGGCCGCCAGCAGCGCCGCCAGGGCTAAACGCCAGCGCCTGCGCCTGGGAGGAAGCAGCACGGCCTCGCGCTGGGAGTACGGCTGGGAGAAGCCGGTCGTCAGCCCCGCATCGTCGGGGGTATGGTGGCCCGCGCCATTGCCCCGGTCGCTATCGCCGGTGCTCGTGGACGCCTCTCTGGTAGGGGTGTCTTTCATGCCGTGAGCTTCCTGTCTGCTTTATACAATTTCACCATCTATAATACCCCATCGCGGTCCCTATGGTTGCCCTGCCCCGTGCTTCACCTCGTAGCGCAAAGTGCCGAGCGGGGAGAGCAGCACCTGGAAGGGCGGCTGGTTCTCCGGGTGCCACTCGAACACGGCTCGCTCGAAGTACTGCACCGTGTACGTCTTGCCGTTCACCGGCGAGACTTCCTTGAACTCTTCGGACAGCGGGTAGCCCTGACGTGCTAGCCCGCCGTTGGACTTCCAGTACTCCAGGAACAGGCCGCCCACCCGCTTCCCGGTCTCCGCGAACAGCATGGAGCCGGGCGCGGCGTTCGGCGCCTGCCCCGGCGCGCCCCCGGGGTACTTACGCGCGTACTCCATAGAGCCGAGCAGCGACAGGAGCACGTCGTATGGTTGTGGGTTGTCGGGGTGGTACTCGAACACGGCTCGCTCGAAATACTGCACCGTGTACGTCTTGCCATCGGTGTCGCTGGCTTCTTGCATCTCTTCCGATACGGGGTAGCCAAACTGCGCCAGCCCGCCGTTCGCGGACCAGTAGCGCATGAAGGCACCCTGCACCGACTTCCCGGTCTCGGGGAAGGTGCGCCGGGTTGTGGGTGCATATCCGAGGGTGCGGTCCAGGAAATTGTCTATCAAGTTCTTGATCTGGGCGGTGCTCGGGCTTATCTCTCCCCCGGTGGGGCGGAAGCCGTGCTCCCCGTTGCGCACCACTACAAGCTCGGCCTCCGCGCCTGCCGCTTTCAGGCGGTCGTACAGGGCTTGCGACTGGCTGAGCGGCACGAGGCTGTCCTTGTCGCCGTGCAGGATGAGGAAAGGCACGGTGGGCGAGCTACCCGCGTAGGTGACAGGGCTTGCTCGCCTGAGCAGGTCGCGCGACTCCGGCTGGTCGCGGGTGACGCCGAACACCGCCTGCGCCACCCCCTTGGAGTACTTATCGGGGTCGTAGGCGTTCAGGTCGGTGGGCCCGAACATATCCACCACCGCCTGCACGCGGCTGGATTGATTGAGGTACTGGCCCGAGTTGTCGAATCCCGCCGAGGGGTCGGTGAGGCCCAGGAGGGCGGCGAGGTGGCCCCCGGCGCTGCTGCCCCAGGCGGCGATGCGGTTGGGGTCCAGCTTGTATTGGGCGGCGCTTGCTCGCAGGTAGCGTATGGCGCACTTGGCGTCCTGTATTTGCGCGGGCCACTTGTGCTTCGGCCCCAGGCGGTAGTTGATAGAGGCGACGACATATCCCTTGCTCGCAAGCTCGTCACCCGCCCGCCCTACCTCGAACTTGTCGCCGCCCACCCAGCTACCGCCGTGGATGTACACCACCACCGGGGAAGGACCGCCGCCCGGCTTCGGCAGAAACAGGTCCATCTTGAGGGCTTCCCCGCCCGCCGTGCAGTAGGTGACGTTGCGCTGCACTGTCACGCCCTCTGTTTGGGGCAAAGCCTGTGCGCCCGCAAGCCCGGCAGTGCTGAAGAGCAGGCACGCGATGAGGTAAAGCGAGACGATTCTGCCCGGCGGTTGAAACCGCGAGCAACGCCTACGAAGTCCCCCTACGGGGACTCCCCGCCACCTGAGATAGTCCGCGCAGGCGGACTTTGTATTTGTTGCTCGCGGTT
>DASVQO010000229.1:0-12676 GCA_036389075.1 Chloroflexia bacterium
AGATTTGCACATGGTACGCCTGCATGAGGGCAGCCACCAGGGCAGGCACGGGGGCCTGCCCCTACATAGCCCTCTCTCACCCCTGACGATTACCTCATTAACCAGTTAATCTTCATTAGCCACAGGGCACCCCCCACAGGACACCGCCACACTCCAAACCGCTACCACAGCCAATCACCCCACCCTCCCATTTGCAGCCCGCTTTGCGCGACCCGGCACCCGGTGCTATACTTCCAGGGCCACCCCGTCGGACCCTCCGAACGACACCTGCGCTTCTATGTCCCGCAAGGAAGGCTATCCACCCAGCATGAGCACCACCGTAACACCCAGGGCGGGGCTAAGCCTGGAGCCTTTCACCGGCCCCGCCCTGTGCGCCGGCACCCTCTTCCTGTACGCTCGCACCCTCTCGCCCTCGGTTGGCGGCACGGTGGACAGCCCCGAGTTCCAGCACGCGGCCTACTCGCTGTCGGTGGCGCACCCCACGGGCTACCCGCTCTACCTGCTCGCGGGCCGGGCCTGGATAACCCTCTTTCCCTTTGGCGACCCGGCTTACAGGATGAACTTCCTCTCTGCCCTGTTCGCGGCCCTCGCCGTGTGGGTGCTGTACGCCCTCGTGCGCCACATCACCGGCAGCCCGGCGGCGGGTGTGGGCGCGGCGGCCCTTTACGCGTTCCTCCCCATACCCTGGTCGCAGGCAAGCGTGGCCGAGGTGAACAGCCTGCACACGTTCCTCGTCGGCCTTTCCTTCCTCTGCGTGGTCCTATGGACCAGGGGGCGGCTCCCCCTGCCTATTGTAGCCCTCGTGCTCGGCTGTGCGATAAGCCACCACCGTACCGCCTTGCTGTACGTGCCCGTGCTCGTGCTCTACGCCCTCTTTACCCTCAAGAAGCCCGGCGAGGCACGCGTGAGGCGCGCGGACGTACCCATTTCCGCCCTGCTGCTCCTCCTCCCGCTCGCGACGTACATCTACCTCCCGTTGCGGGCCTACACCACGCCCTGGTACACGAACACCTGGGCCGGGTTCGTACAGCACGTAGCAGGCGAATCAGCGCTCTCGATGATTAACCTCGAAGTAGGCAGGGCATTGCTGGGCCGCCTCAGACAGCTACTCGCCGACCAGGTCTTCAGGGGCGCGCAAGGGGGAGTTGTGTTCGCCATCGGGCTGGTAGGGCTAGGGGTGCTCGCTTTCGAGTTCGCGCGGCGGTGGCGCTCCCGCACGCGCAACCCCGGCGCAAGCCCTCCCCTTTACTCATTTGAGGAAGTCAAGCTCGGACCTGCCGCTGTGGCCGTGCTGTCGTTTGTCCTGGGCATCGGTTTCGCCTCCATATACCAGATATTTGACATAGTTGACTACCTGGGGGTGCCCGTCTTTATGTGGGGCGTGCTGGCAGGGATGGCGTTCCTGGCGGCGGGCAAGCTGGCGGCGTTTGCCCTTTCCAGGTTGAGCACCGCCCCGCGAGCCGTGACAACAGTAAGGGTCGCCCGGGGGCTGGTCGTCGCGCTGGCCGCCGTGCTCGCCTTATTCACCGCTACGCAGAGCCTGGCGAGCCGGGGCGTGCAGGTGGACTACAGCAAACTCGACCGCCAGGGCTATTGGAGCACGGTCAAGCAGGAGCTACAGCCCGCGCCACCCGGCACCATTCTCATAGGCGACTGGTACGAGCTAAACGAGGCGCTATACTTCCAGCGGGTGGAGGGCTGGCGGCCCGACTTTGTAGGGGCTCCCCTCGACAGCGCGTACCGGGAGGAGGGCGCGCAGGTGGATGCGTGGCTCGCAGAGGGGCGGCAGGTCTTCCTCCTGGGGCACTACGAGCCGGTGCTGAGCCGCTTCGAGGCGCAGGTGCGCGGCCCCGTGACGTTCGGCTCGGAGGTAAGAGGCCCTATCTGGCAGGTGCTAGGGCGCAAGACCCAGGCCGATACCCCCGATATGGCGCACGCTGTCAACAGGCGCTTTGGCAGCAACATCGTGCTCGTGGGCTATACGTTGTCGCCCGAGACCGAGATGAAGCCGGGCGAGATACTGCACCTCACCCTCTACTGGCAGGCGTCCGAGCGCGTGTACGAGCGCTACACCGCCTTCACCCACGTGATAGACGAGCGCGGCGACAAAGTGGGGCAGAAGGACGACGAGCCGCAGCGTGGCTACAGGCCCACAGTGCTCTGGCAGCCCGGCGAAACGATAGCCGACACGCTGGAAATACCCATTAGCAGCACGGCAGCCCCCGGAAGGTACAGGATCGTCACCGGCATGTACAACTCGGTGACGCAGCAGCGGCTCGCGGCCTTCGGGGCCGACGGCGCCTCCCTGGGAGATTATGTGCCGCTCACCGAGATTGTAGTCCCCGCGCCGTAGCCAGTCGTGTTGGGGCTAACCGCGCCCAGCGCACCTCAGAGCCTGGGCAGGGCTTTCCTGGCAAGGTCAATCGCGGCCTGGCTCACATCTCTATCCGTTACGGTGGTGTACCATTCCAGGTAGAAAAGCTTGTTCCCCTGCCTCACGAAGACCGCCCTGCGTGTGGTCGGGTCGTCGGGGCGCGTTTCCCCAAGGAAAGCCTCGTCACCGAGGTCGGTAAGTTCCCTGGCGCGGGCGTATCTGTTCGTGCCGCCGCCCGCTATGCCGTTGGGGATGTTCGGGTTTGTCCACTTCGAGTTGTACAGGTTCTTCGCGTCCTGCTCGGTCATCCCGGTGTACACGCTCGCCAGCATGAACTCGGACTCTCCCTGGAAGATGCACCTTCCACTCTTGGGGAGGGTCACGGGCTCCATCGGCTTGCCCACTGCCGCGCTGACCTCCTCCTTCGTCAGCAAGTCGCAGGCGTCCGTATCCGCCGTGGGCACAGGGGTGGCCTGCGGAACGGCGGCCTGGGCCGTGGCGTCGGCATTGTATCGCGCCATGACCCTTTCGTTCAGCGCGGTTACTGCCGTTTGGGTGGCTACCAGGTCCGGGCCGGGCTTGTCGGAGCAGCCCGCGACGGCCAGTGCAAGCAGCAGGAACAGCGACAGGCAGCGCACCTTCGACGGCGTGGCGTTTGGCGTGGTTGACTTTGCCTCTTTACCTGACACGTCCATTGGACGCTCCTGTGTTCAACGAAATGAGCCGAGGTGAGCGCCACGCACACCCCGCGAGCAATTGAGGAAGGACAAGCACCCTGCCCGCGCCAGGCATGTGCCCCTTTGCTCTAATATCTGTAAGAAAAGCAAATTAGTAACAGTTTTCTGTGGCGTGGGCGTTGGCTTTCAGGAACCAGGACACAATTGTGCTTGTGGCGGCAACCATCACTATGGCACCGCAACACCCGATAACGCATCAGGGTATTACATAGAAGATACTACTCCGAAGCATTGACGAGAGCGGCACTACTATGTATACTGGTCCGGCTACGTAAGTAGTTCCCGCGCAGTGGTGGCTGTAGATTGTTACAACGCTGCCGCCATACGCTGAGCTACAAACGAGCGTAAGAACAACACCCTGGCCGCTGACTATTAGCTTATATAGTCAGGGCCTTATATGCTGCTGTACGCGCGACCCCTCTCGCCAGCCGGAGCCAATGCTATGGCCTGCGGCGGTCTGGCGTGGGAGCGTACGCAAACAGAACAGGCCTGAGAACACGCAGGCATGGCAATTCAGGAGCAGGGAGTGGAGACACAGCCGGGTGGCGGTTGCCCCGTTTGATGGGTGGCAAGGTAGGCCGGTTGAAGCACGGAAAGTATCACCAGGAGGACAAAGTACGATGAAAGGTAAGAAATTCACTTGGTTAGCAGGGTTGGCCCTGGTCGTGATGGCGTTGGCGGGCGGTGGCCTGGGGTGGGCGCCGCTGGCACGGGCAGCAGCCACTACGAAGATCGTCACCGAGAGTGACGTAACGCGGCAGGTGGAGAATACGCCGCCCACAGACGATTGGGTGCTCTATACACGCGCCCTCACTCCCCCCACCAGCGGCGCATTTGTGGTAGGCCCAACAACGCCCCCCGCCGGCATCGGCAGTTTCCAACTATTGACTCCGCTAGGCACCCACAAGGTCTTCCTGTTCAACTACGATCACGTGGGCACACCCCTGGCCTCGATAGATGCGATGAGCTACTCTACATATCGCACTGCCGGCGCAGGGGCTCAACTACCCGGCCTCAACATCCAGGTTGACAAGAACGGCGGCGCCCTGAACCCGGGCGACTTCACGACCCTGGTATTCGAGCCTATCTACAATACCGGCCAGGGCGCTATAGTAACGGGCCAGTGGCAGTCGTGGGATGCAGTCAACGCCGCGAACGCCCGGTGGTGGTCCACCGCACCCCTCGGTAGCGGCCCAACCAGCCAGTGCGCGGGCGCTACCATTTCTTGTATGAGAACGTTGGCTCAGATTGCCGCGGCTAACCCGGGGGCCACTATCACCGGCGGCTTCGGCGTCAACCAGGGGAGTGGCAACGCAACCCTCAATGCAGCGGTGGATGTGCTCAAGATCGGCATCTCCGGCAATTCCTGGACCTACAACTTCGAGCCAGACGGCGATGGCGACGGCGTTGCCGACATCGCGGACAATTGCCCCTCGGTAGCGAACTCCGACCAGGCGAACGCGGACAACGACGCTATGGGCGATGCCTGCGACCCCGATGATGACAATGACGGTGTCGCGGACGGTGGGGACAACTGCCCGCTGGTATCCAACGCCGACCAGCTTGATACCGACGGCGACGGCACTGGCAATGCGTGCGACACCGACGACGATAACGACACCGTGGTAGACACTGGCGACAACTGCCCGTTGGTTGCCAACACCAACCAGGCCGACCTCGATGGGGACGGCCTCGGAGACGCTTGCGACCCCGATGATGATGGCGATGGTGTCGCGGACGGTACGGACAACTGCCCCATTACTCCCAATTCCGACCAGGCCGATACCGATGGTGATGGGCTTGGCAATGCGTGCGACCCCGACGACGATGGTGATGGGGTTGTAGACGGCGCGGACAACTGCCCTCTCGTAGTCAACCCCGGCCAGGCAGACCTCGATGGGGATGGCCTTGGGGACGCTTGCGACCCCGACGACGACAATGATGGCGTAGCGGACGTTACCGACAACTGCCCCGCCAACCCCAACCCGACCCAGGTTGACACCGATCATGACGGCCTCGGAGACGCTTGCGACCCCGATGACGACGGCGACAGCGTGCTTGACGGTTCCGACAACTGCCCGCTCACGGCAAACGCCGACCAGGCTGACTTCGACAATGACGGCATTGGCGACGCATGCGACAACCTGACCGGCCCGCCAACCAGCGTCGAGCAGTGCAAGAACGGCGGTTGGGAACGCTTCGACAGCCCCCGCCGCTTCAAGAACCAGGGCGACTGCGTGAGCTACGTGAAGAACGGCAAGTAAGAGGCCGCACGGCTAGCTAAGGTCTAAGCAAAAGGGGGAGGCGCGATGCCTCCCCCTTTGCTGTCATTGACGCCTACGACACCTGGCAATGCCGCCCCTCACGCGAATTGACGCGCCTGTGGCAGCTATAGTCGCCGCCCATTCCAGCCACGGCTTCAACGACCCCTCCCCTGAAACTTTGCGAGCCGCGACTTCTGACCTTTGCCGTTTCGCGCCTCCTGCTCCCGCCGGTGAGATGTCTGGCCCACACCGCACAGGTGCGGCAACGCTTCTCCGTGCCGACAACGTCCCTCAACCTGACTATTACGGGGGACGGTGCCAACCTGTCATAGCCCTCGCCGGAGCGTCCGACACACACCAGGACTATAGCGGCCCGTCCTGCCCGCTTCAACGGTCCGCAACTCGCGGCCGCCGGTCCCCGTAGCAAAGTCACTTTGCCTTTGTTGCCTGGGCGTAAGTATGGTAGCTTGTCGCCTGCGCAAGGCCCGCCCGATCCGCCGCAGGGTTACCGGCAAGCACGTCATGGTACATATATTGCAGCGGTGCGCAGCCACTAACGAGTTTTAGTATTATAGGGCATCGTAAGGTGGCACAAGTCGGCGTACGTGGGTGGCACTAGCTCAGAGGAGGGGTAGTATCCATGAAACGTAGTTTGTCAACCCTGGCAGTTTTAGTGCGGCGCGCGCTTACGCCATCCGGCGGCACCGTGTCGCAGCAAGGCCGGTCCAGGCGAGTGGCCGTCGCGGCGTTGATGCTGTTGCTCGTGCTCGTGGTCGGGGCGAGCGGCTATCTAAGAGGGGCGCAGACCCCCACGCCGCAGGGCACGGCGGGCGGCCAGCTTGCAAATATGCCCAGCGGTGCCGCCTCCGGCAACACTGGAGCACCTTACGACCCGCCCACGGAGCGCACCCTGCCCAACGGCGGCAAGACGAGCAACGCCGTCAGGCACGACGTTTCTGCCCCTCTCCGCTCGGTCAAGCCCATTCCCCCGGCCCCCGTATCCGCGCGGGAGGAGAACGGGGTCGAGAACGGCCTCGCGCCGTTCGGGCCTAGCGAACCCGTACAGGACCCCTCGGTGCAGCGCTTTGTTGGCGCGTTCTCCATGCCTACACCCGAACGAAGCATTGCAGGTCAGTACAACTACTGGGGCGTCTCCCCGCCCGATACCGACGGCGACGTCGGCCCCAACCACTACGTCCAGATGGTCAACCTCGGCTTCCAGATCTACGACAAGAGCGGCAACATCCTGTACGGTCCCGCCGACACCAACACTATCTGGACCGGCTTCGGCGGCCAGTGCGAGACGCAGAACGCGGGCGACCCGATTGTGCTCTACGACCAGTTGGCGGACCGCTGGCTCTTATCGCAGTTCACCTCCGCCCTCGATCCTCCCGACCCCGCTATCCCCATAGGCATGGGTCCGTTCTACGAGTGCATCGCCATCTCCACCTCGCCCGACCCCACCGGCAGCTATTTCCGTTACGCCTTCCAGGTCAGCGACGTCAACTTTGAAGACTACCCGCACCTGGGCGTGTGGCCCGACGGTTACTATATGACCGCCAACGAGTTCACCGGGGCGGCCGCCAATACGGGCGCGGGCATCTTTGCATTCGAGCGCGAGAAGATGCTGGTGGGCCAACCGGCGGACATGATCTACTTCCACCTGAGCCTGCCCTACGGGGGCCTGCTTCCTTCCGACCTGGAGGGGTATACGCCCCCGCCCGACGGCAGCCCCAACTTTATAATGGGCCTGCAAAGGTCAACGGCCAACCAGCTACACCTGTTCAAGTTTGACGTCGCCACCTGGGACCCTCCCGCAGGCGCGCTCGTCGGCCCGGTCGTGATACCTGTGAACGCGTGGGACGCCGACCTGTGCCCGGCCTCACGTGAGGCGTGCGTTCCGCAGCCTTCACCCGGTCTCGCGCTGGAAGCTATCGCCGACCGGTTGATGCACCGCCTCGTATATCGCAACTTCGAGGACCACGAATCGCTGGTGGCCAATCACACGGTGGACGCGGGCGGCGGGGTTGCGGGTATCCGGTGGTACGAGATACGCAACCCCAATGGCGCAATGCCTACAGTCTACCAGCAGAAGACGTATGCTCCCGACACCGGCATCCACCGCTGGATGGGGAGTATCGCTATGGACCGGCTGGGCAACATCGCTCTCGCCTACAGCGCCTCAAGCACATCAACGATATACCCCTCCATCCGCTATGCCGGACGGGTGGCCGCCGACCCCCTGAACGAGCTGCCCCTGGCCGAAGGGGAGATTATCGCGGGTACCGGCGCGCAGACGGGCAGCGCACGCTGGGGCGATTACAGTTCCCTGCACGTGGACTCGGACGAGTGCACCTTCTGGTACACCAGCGAGTATTACGACGTCAATAGCTTCAACGGCTGGAAAACGCGCATCGGCTCCTTCAGGTTCCCTAACTGCGCGCCGGTTTGCGGCGTCACTCAAGTCATAACGGGGTCCATCACCCTCAGCGATACTACTCAAACCTCGGCTGTGGTGGGCGGCGCGGTCAGCGAGTGTAACGCTCCCCAGGCCTGCCCCGGGATGTCGTCCTTCCCGAACCCCAGGCACATTGACAGCTATACCTTCACCAACACCAGCGGTTCCACCCAGTGCGTCACCGTGAACATCGACTCGACGGCGTGCGGCAACGGCGGTGTCGGAAGCGTGGCCTACCTGGATAGCTTCAACCCCGCCACCGTCTGCGCAAACTACCTGGCAAGCGCGCCCGCCGGGCCGAACGTAAGCTACTCCTTCACCGTGCCCGACGGCGCTACTTACGTCATTGTAGTGCGCGAGACTAACATAGACGCGGGTTGCGCGAGCTACATACTGCGCGTAAACCCCTCGTGCGGCGCGGTCGTAGAGGGCGACGGCACACCCAGCCCGACACTTACAGCGGCCGCAGCGAGCGCAACTTCTACCGCTGTGGCCTCCTCCACCGCCACTACCGCAGCTACCAGCACCAGGACGAGCACCTCGGTAGCGGGCAGCAGCGCGACCCCTACGCGCACGACAACGGCGGTACCCGAGGCGACGGCCACAGCCTGCCCGATCCAGTTCGCGGACGTGCAGCCCGACGACACCTTCTACTCCTTCATCCGCTGCCTGGCGTGCCGTGCTATCGTGGGTGGCTACCCGTGCGGTGCGCCCGACGAGCCTTGCAACGATGACGACGAGCCCTACTACAGGCCGGGCGCTAACGTCACACGCGGGCAGCTGTCCAAGATCATCGCTAACTCCGCAGGTCTCAACGACGACATACCGGAAGGACAGCAGCAGTTCGCGGACGTAGAGCCTGGTGACCCGTTCTACCCGTTCGTGGAGAGGCTTGCTCAGACAGGTGCCATAGCGGGGTACCCGTGTGGTGGTCCTGGTGTGACGGAACCCTGCGATGAGGAAGGTAGGCCGTACTTCCGCCCCAACAACCCCGCCACACGTGGGCAGATCTCCAAGATAGTGGCGATTGCCGCTAACTTCGATGAGGAGATACCAGAGGACCAGCAGACGTTCACGGACGTAGACCAGGACAGCCCGTTCTGGGTGTACATCGAGCGGCTTGCAGGTCGCGGGATTATCTCAGGCTACGGCGAGGCAGACAAGTGCCCCACAGGCACTCCGTGCTTCCGCTACAACGACCTGACCACGAGAGGGCAGATGGCGAAGATAGCGGCTAACGCTTTCTTCCCCGACTGCGATACCCCCGCCAGGAGGTAGCCGGTCGCTGGAGCCCGAAACAGCGAAGGGGAGAGTCTCCAAACTCTCCCCTTCTTCCATGTGTCCGCTGTACTTTACCCGCAATCCGCATCCGTCCGCCAATGCTGTTCGGTCGCGGAGCCGGTTGTGTGCAGTACCCTTACCGCAGGTCCTTACGTCGGAACGCCCGGATTTGCGTTGGTAGGCGTCGGGGCGGGTGTCGGCATTGTAGGAAGACTGGGTACCACTGTTGAAACCGGCTGCCAGCTTGTGCAAGACAACATGCCAAAGTAGGTAGGTCCCAACATCAAAAACTGGTGGTCGTACTCGTGGCATCGTTCGTCAGGCGCGCGGTATGGATCGCTCAGCGGACGTGCCCCGAGGTAGGCCACCCCCCTGGGGTCCTGCGGCTCGATACCCAGGTCAAAATTATTGAAGCCGACGACAATGGCAGTTCTGGTGGCTAGGGAGTAGGCAACCAGCACGGCCGCAGTGCCCACAACCACCAGCAGCAGCACAAGTATAGCGGTGACCCCCAGCCGCAACTGCCGGAGCACCTGTCGAAGCAAAAGCGGCCGCTTGTCTCCTCCCATACGAGGATTATACAACCCCAGCCATATGGAAGTGCGGTTTAAGCTCTGTAGGCAGTGGGTACTCGACAACACCCCACAGCAACACTCCACAGCACCCCAAACAACACTTTGGTGTCTATACTTCAATACCCTGCTGCGGATATGCTGCTTGTAGATCGATAGTGGTTAACAACCTGGCGAACAGCAAGATGAGCGCCGTCGCCGTGATGAAGAAATTTGACGGCTGGTCTATCTGAGTGGTATCCGAAAGTTCAAGGAGGAAAATACATTGGCATCGACAGTAGGGATGGTAAGCAGAGCAGTGCAACCTGACGACGTGCTTAACGGCTTGAAGGCGACACGCTTTTCGCTACACTTCAACATGCGCCGCATGTGGCGCTGGGTCCTGGTGCAGTTCGTAGGCGTTCCAGCACGGCCGGGTGACAGGCAGAGTACCGCGTCTGCCCGGCCGGTGCCGTTCCGAGGCCCCCAGGCCACAATAGCCCGCCTGGTGGACGATTACATGGCGGCACAGTTCGCCCGCCGGTTGGCCTGAGAGCTAACCGGCCCCCTGTTCAGGTGCAAGGCTGGTCCGCCCGCGGTCGTCGCGCCCGCTAACTGCGGCAGGCCGGTCCGCCGGCCGGTGCAGCTCTGATTGAGCTAGTCTTTGGACTGGTCGTTGGAGAGGTAGCCGGCCCAGCGCCGCTAGCAACGCACGGCAGGTAACACAGGGAGGCTGTACGACATGGATATCCATATCGCGGACGAATGGCGGCAGGCTTTTCCGGCAGCAAGCATTGGAATCCTGGCGATGGACGGCGTTGAGAATCCGCCAGAACACCCCGCGCTCGCTGAGCACGTCCACCGGGTGCAGGAGGACCTACGCAGCCGGTGGGCCGGGGCCACCAGGGCTGAATTGAACCAGCTCGCGGAGTTCGCGGCCTACCGCAGCTACTTCAAACCCTTCGACAAGACATATCCCGTGCAGTTGCAGTTCGAGTCGGTTGTGCTGAAGGGCAAGCCCCTCCGCGGCAACGGGTCGCTCGTGCTCGCGATGTTCGCCGCCGAGCTGCACAACCGGCTCCTCACCGCCGGGCACGACCTTGCTATGATAAAGGGTAGCGTTTCGCTCGGTGTGGCACAGGGTGGCGAGCGGTACGTCGGCATCGGAGGTCGGGACCTGGCTTTGCAACCGGGCGACATGTACATGTACGACGAAGCGGGAGTCCTTTCCAGCGTGCTCTACGGCCCTGACGACCGTACCCGGATCACAACCAATACCCGGCAGGTCCTCTTCTGCGTATATGCGCCCGCCGGCATCCTTCCAGGGGCCGTCGAAAGCCACCTGGTTGATATAGCCGCCAATGTGCGCCTGGTTGCGCCACTAGCCTCAGTAACCGGGCAGCAGGTTTACACGGCTGCGTAACCACCCTTCCGCACCCTATTTGAACCACCCATTGGCGTTTAAGTCGCTCCCCGACGCAATGCGCGGCTGGTACTGTTGGGCAAAAAGTTGTCCGAGGAGTTCCCTCCGGCTGCGCACGCCTATCTTATCGAAGATCGCCTTGAGGTGGTCCTGCACGGTATAGGACGAGATATGCAAGCTATCCGCGACTTCCGAGGTCGATAGCCCGCACAAAATGCTCTGCATGATCTCACTCTCGCGTCTCGAAAGCCCATACGCCTGCACGATCAGCGGGGCAATCTCCGTAGGCTGCGCGACCTCGAAAATTACCGCAATGGGCGTCTGCATATTGAGGCGTGACAGCCGGGATGCATGGAGCACCAGCCAGTAGCCCGAAGCAGTGCGTAGCCGCACCTTCGGCATGAAGCTATCAGGTCCATGATCGGTTTCATAGGCTTGCAAATGGGTGCCGCGCTCAACCTCCAGCAAACGGGTAGCCACCGCGTACACGGCGCTCGGTAAGCCCCTCTTTGTGGGCTGCCCCGCCTCTGTCTCTGCAAGCTGCTCAAGCCACCATTCGGCTCGCGGAGTCATTGCCATAACGGAGAAATCCTCAGCCAGCAGCAGCAAGCCTGGCTCTTCGAGGACCTGCGGCCCCTGTGGCCCCTGTGGCGCCTGTGGCCCCGTGGCGCTACTCAGAAGCAGAGCCGTGCGCAAACCCTCGGCGATGTGAGGGGCCAGCCGGCTGATGAATGCCATCTCGGCTGTTGTAAAATTGGGGCTCGATCGATCCCGGTGCAAACACATGAAGCCCCAGCACCTGCCGCCTGTGATGAGTGCCGCGCGCAGCTCGTCCCCAAGAGCAAGCGGGACCAGGATATCCCGGTAGCGGGGGCTGCTCTCCAGTTTGTGCTCCGTCACCTCGGCCAGCCCGCTAACTACCTGCTTGCTATTTGTTAGCCACCTGAACTTGTTGACGTCCTCGTGAAGGAACTCATTCTCAATGAACTGCGGAGTGGCCCGTACCAGGATTTCGTCGGATACCGCGCCCGTGAAGAGCAGTGTCGCGGGATCGGCGGTAGTGAAAAAGGATACATCGATGGGGATCACCGTGCGGAGCCGCTTGATGATTTCGACTCGCAGCGTGCGGGAGTCAAGGCCTGCATGACACAGCTGGATGATCTTGCGTCTGACACGTTCCGCGCTTTGCTGCTTCATGGCCGGTCCTGCCTCTCCCAGACCTTGCTATTCGCCGGTCCTACTCGTAACGCTCTACCGCTGCCTTCCCCCTCTGCTCTGCTTCTAGCCATTATACACTCGCATCGTGCATCAGAATGATCCCACAAATCTGGGATTGTTCCCTAACGCGCCTTCCGCTATGCTGCTCCCCGAGCGGGAGTCTGTCCTGCCGGTGAATGTAATAACGTGATGAGGAAGACACAAGTCAAAGGAGGGAGTAAAATGACAGCTATTACACACGAGGGGCACAAGGCCCTGGTAAGCCGTTTTGTAGAGGAGTTCTGGAACGGGGGGAACACGGCGGCTGCCGATGAACTGATGACCGCTGATGCCTCTATCTTTCTCCCCGGGATAGGGCAAGTGACCAAGG
>DASVQO010000230.1:0-4694 GCA_036389075.1 Chloroflexia bacterium
GAACAATCCCCGGGGATACTATTTTGTGACACTTCTTGTGACGCTCCTATTAGCAAAGAATCAACTATAGTGTACTCGGGAGGAGAATCTATTCTGTGCGGTAGGGAACAAGCGGGCCTACAGTGTCATAGAGTTCTCCCCGTTGTGCGTTTTTATTTGGAGACCGAACTAGAGAAGCGTTCCAACCAGGAGGTAAAGAGATGCCGAAAACTACGAATCGAAGCTCCCGGGATAGCGGGTCCGAGAACACAGAGGGCGGTTTCGTCGAGGGCCTCATGCCCGGTACCCGGTCACCAGGGGCGGCCACATCAGCGCGTGCGAGCATTACGGAAGTGGACGAGGTAGATCCGCGAGATGATGAGCCTGTAGCCAACTCCAGCTCGAATGAATCCCTGGTCGTGGAGATGGCGGAGGCTGAGATGGGCGGCACGCCCAGGGGTGAACTTGAAGACGTGCCCGGGTATGCTCCATCGGTAAGCTTCGAGTCGACCTCAGCGTCGCGCTCCCTGTACCGTGTCGGCGGCAGCAGCCACGGAGATACCATCGAGGCGAGCGTCCCCTTCGGCGGACAGTCCATATCTGTTGACGTACCGTTCCTGGACGCGTGGTACGCGCAATACGCCAGCCCCACGGAACGGGCGGTAGCCCTTAGAGCGAGCGCGACCAGTCTGCTCCGCGACCACGCGCGCTCCAACGCTGGGTCACCCATGTTTGCCGTGGGCCCCGAATCTGCGGCCACGCCCGACGTCTTCGAAGTCGTAATCCAGGCTGACGACCGCGTGCAGATAAACAATACAAAAGTGGTACCCTGGCAGTGGATCTGCTCGCTGCTCATAACCGCCGGCGACGGAAGTGGCTGGATTGGCACGGGTTGGCTGATTGGCCCCAGGACCGTGATTACCGCCGGACACTGCGTCTACATGCGCGAGCACGGTGGTTGGGTGCGGGAAATCCGGGTCATGCCGGGGCGCAACGGCTCCGACACGAGCCTGGGCAATGCGGCGGCCACTGAGTTCCGTAGCGTGCGCGGCTGGGTGGAGGGTCAGAAGCGCGTGTGCGACTACGGTGCTATAATACTCCCCGAGAGCAGCCAATTCGGGAGGCAGCTTGGGACCTTCGGCTACGCCATGCCTGGAGACGGCGAGCTTGCGGGGTTGCTGGTAAACATCAGCGGCTACCCCGGAGACAAGCCACCCGGCACGCAATGGTATGACAGCCGCACCCTTGCCTCCATAACCCCGCGCACGCTCGTCTACGACGCGGACACCGCCGGCGGGCAGAGTGGCGCCCCTGTCTGGTGGAGGCAGGGAGGCAAACGTTACGTGGTCGGCATCCACACGAACGGGGCCACCTCCGGCAACTCCGCCACGCGCATTGTCGAGGCCGTGCACCGCAACCTCACTACCTGGCGGGACGAAGGGGCCTAGCCCCACCGGTTTACAGCTACTGAAAGGGGCCAACAGGATGGAAATTCTGGGCCGTGTGACGGACTCGGACGGCGAGCCGGTGCGGGATGCCGTTGTAATGATCGTGTCAGCAACGGCCTCCCACCCCGACATCGCCGCACTTACCGACGAACAGGGAAATTACCGCCTGAGCGGGCTCGCACCGGGCATCTACCGCGTCGGGGTGAACGCAGAACAACGCGCCCCTTCCAGCTCCGAAGTACGCCTCAACTCCGAGGAAGGCGCGCAGCTGGACTTCAAATTGTCCGACTGATTGCCGGGGGCGCTCGCGCGGGGGACTGCGCGAACGTCCTGTGGGTTGCCCAGCATGACGCCCTGTGGCTAAAGCCACGGGCTGACAAGGGGCAAAGTCCCCTACGGGGACTGAGGAACATCATGTAGTCTCCGAAGGAGACTTCGCTACTTCCCAGCCCGTGGCTTCAGCCATAGGGCGTCATGCTGGGCGTCCCCACGGCGCGTCCCCGTTAGAACACGCTCCCCCCGCCGAAATCACTGCCCGGCAGGGACGCTTCCCGGCACGCTTGACAAAGCGGCCTCTCGCTTTCTATACTGACAGGTGAGACCTCGAATTGGACGCGCTCGCAAGAGCGTTCTTTTTTGCCTTGCACTCTATTCACCGGGAAGCCATACACCAGATGCCGGAACAACGATTAATCCGCAATTTCTGCATAATCGCCCATATAGACCACGGAAAATCTACCCTCGCTGATCGCTTGCTGGAGATCACCGGCACTGTCGCTCAGCGTAACATGGTGGCCCAATTGCTCGACTCTATGGAGTTGGAGCGTGAGAAGGGCATCACCATCAAGGCGCGCGCCGTCCGCATGTCCTACAAGGCCGACGACGGCGAGCGGTACGAGCTAAACCTGATTGACACCCCAGGCCACGTGGACTTCACGTATGAGGTCAGCCGCTCCCTAGCGGCCTGCGAGGGCGCCCTGCTGGTAGTGGATGCGACCCAGGGCATCGAGGCGCAGACGCTCGCCAACACCTACCTGGCGATGGAGCACGACCTGGCGTTGGTGCCCGTCGTCAATAAGATAGACCTGCCCGCCGCGGACCCCGACACCGTGGCCGCCGAGATAGAGAACGTGATAGGTCTGCCGAACGAGGAGATCATTCGCGCCTCCGCCAAGGAAGGCACCGGCGTCAAAGAGATACTCGAAGCGGTGGTCAAGCATATACCGCCGCCCAAAGGCAACCCCGACGCCCCCCTGCGCGCCCTGGTGTTCGACAGCCACTACGACGCCTACAAAGGCGTGATCGCGTACGTGCGGATCGTGGACGGCGAGCTCAGCACGGGCGATAATTTGCTTGTTATGTCGAGCGAGGTGGTTACTGAAGCCCAGGAACTCGGCTCGTTCACGCCCGAGATGACCCCTACGCAGAAGCTCACGACCGGCGAAGTTGGCTATATAGCCACTGGGCTAAAGGTCGTACGCGACTGCCAGGTGGGCGACACGATCACGCTGTCGCGCCGGCCCTCTACCGCACCGCTGCCCGGCTACAAGGCGATCAAGCCGATGGTGTTCGCGGGCCTCTACCCCGTGGAGAGCGACGACTACGTAGAGTTGCGAGAGGCCCTGGAGCGGCTGCACCTCAATGACGCCTCCCTCGTCTACCAGCCCGAAAGCAGCGCGGCCCTCGGTTTCGGCTTCAGGTGCGGCTTCCTCGGCCTCCTCCACATGGAAATCGTCCGGGAGCGATTGGAACGCGAGTACGACCTCTCGCTGCTCATTACCGCCCCCAGTGTGGAGTACCAGGTCACCCGCACCGACGGGCAGGTAGTAACGGTAGACAACCCCAGCGAGATGCCCGACCCCGGCAAGATCGCCACGATAGAGGAACCCTGGATGGAGATCAGCGTGGTCACGCCCTCGCGCTACATCGGCCCTATAATGGAGCTTGTGACCACCCGCAGGGGCATCTACAAGAAGATGGACTACCTCGACGAGGAGCGCGTGGTGCTCGGCTATGACATCCCCCTGGGCGAGCTGATCGTGGACTTCTACGACCAGCTAAAGTCCCGCACCCAGGGTTACGCCTCCCTGGACTACCAGTTCGCCGAGTACCAGGCCGCGGACCTCGTGAAGCTCGACATTCTGGTGAACGGCCAGCCCGTAGACGCGCTGAGCATTATCACCCACCGCGACAAGGCCCACTACCAGGGGCGGCAACTGGTAGACCGCCTGCGTAGGCTCATCCCGCGCCAGCTTTTCGAGGTGCCCGTTCAGGCGGCCATAGGCGGCAAGGTCGTGGCCCGCGAGACGATTTCGGCTATTCGCAAGAACGTGCTCGCCAAGTGCTACGGCGGCGACATCTCGCGCAAGCGCAAGCTGCTGGAGAAGCAAAAAGAAGGCAAGGCCCGCATGAAGATGGTGGGCAACGTCGAGATACCTCAGGAAGCCTTCATGGCGGTGCTATCGTTAGAGGAACCGGTCAAGTAGGGTGGCCGGGGCAATTCTAGTGGAGAACGCGTGACCGTGAACACGGTGCCCGAACAAAACCCATATGACCTGCTGCAAGTCCCACGCGACGCCAGCATAGATGAGATCGAGGACGCCTACGACGCGCTCTACGACCTGCACGAGCCTGGAGCGCGCGCAGGCGACGAGCGCGAGATAGCCTTCCTCACGGACCTCAACGAAGCGCGTGAGGCCCTGCTCGACCCCCAACGCCGCGCCCACCTGGACCAGAAGCTACACGAACGGCCCAGGAGGCCAGCCAAAGCCCCCGCACCGCGCACCGCACCTTCCACCAGGAGGCGCGAGACGGCATCCGCCCGGCAGACTAACCCCCCCTCGGCCACAGCTCCAGCCCGGACGGGCGCGGTACCGGCGAAGGTAAGGCGCAGGTCCGGGCCTCGCCCGCGCTACGTGGCGCCGCCCACCCGCGATAGGCGCATGCCGCTGCTGGTCGGCGGGGTGTTCATGGTGGTGCTCGTGTTCGCCCTCGCCATATTCCTGATGATGCGTGGGCAGCAAGGCGGCTTCAGCGTTCCAGTAGACCCGACGCGGGGCGAAGTGATCGCCAGCGTAGACGGCGTGCCGGTTTATGCGGACGACTGGAACGAGCGCGTCGAACGCGACAAGAACTCGGCCCTTTCCGACCCCCTCTTCTCCCCGTTCGTGAACAACTTCCAGGGTATCACTGGCACCCGCATGCTGGACGTCCTTAGCTATGACGCTATGGACAAGCTCATCAATCTCGAAGTCATCATGCAGCAGG
>DASVQO010000231.1:0-9798 GCA_036389075.1 Chloroflexia bacterium
GTTTGGTCCACGTACCAAACGTCTTCTTCTTTTCCCACAACTCACTACTCGGCACTCGGCACTCGGCACTCGGCACTCGGCACTCGGCACTCGGCACTCGGCACTCGCCGCTACGGGGCTTTTATGTCGAACGCCTCGTTGAACCGGCTCCAGTTGAACGTGCCGTCTATGTCCTGGCCGCCGCTCTTGCCAGCTACTTTCATCTGGTGGATGCGGGGGTCGCCCTCCGCTGAGAGCCAGAACTCGATGGTGCCCTCTTGCTCCGTCTCGCTCCCGGCGTTGGTGAGCGCATTCAACTCCCTGGCGTCGCCCATTATGTGCTTGGTGCTCGCGCCGTCTATCGTCTCGGTGGGGGGCGTGCCGTCCTTGAGCGCGTCACCCGTCCTGCCTATGTCTTCGGCCTTGAACCGCTCCCACATCCCCAGCACGCTATCCAGGTTCAGGTCCGAATAATCTGCCCTGGTATAGCCCTCGCTCCCCGACTCGCGGACGTATGCAGTCTCTCCAACCACGATGACGTTCTCTACCTGGCCCGTGCTGGTAATGACAAGCATGGCTCTATGGTTGGCGACATCAACGTCGCCGGACATCTCCACCTGGCCGGGCGGTGTGCCTACAACGGACGAAAAATGATAGCTCTTGAGCGCCTTCATGCTCTCGACCGCGCTCCTGAGCATGTTGACGTTGCTACGCGCATTGTCGGTAGGGGCGTCTCCACCCAGGCAGGCCGTGAGCGTGGGCAGCAAAGCCATCGACAGCAGGACAGTAATGAGACGTAGTTTGCCAGAGTTCCGCACGTTTATCGCCTTTCCTCCACAGAATAACGAAGCCCGGTCCCGTTCGACGCGAGCGTATCTTATCAAAGTAGCCGGTCGCACCTCTCACGGCGAAGCAGTCCGCGTAGATAAGCTCTCACAACGCTGCGAGTAATTTCAAAGCCGCGTTGAGGCGTGTGACGCGACATTATACCACGACGGGCCATATCAACATGCCACGGCGCGGCAGGAACCGGGATTGTGTCAGAGTCGAACGCAACGGCAACAGGTGGCCCATGTCATTCTGAGCCCTTCGGCTGCGCTCAGGGTAAACTCCGCGAAGATGCTCGTCCCACAGCACCGAAATACCACCTTTCTTTGCTCCGGTATCTCCCACTTTCTCCAAAAGAAAGGGGTAACATCCCGGTGGAGGACGAGATTCTTCGCGGAGTTTACCCTGAGCGCAAACGAAGGGCTCAGAATGACATGGGCCAACCGAGTGCCGCTCTCCGACTTTGACAAACCTCTGGGTTTTGACCGGGCTGAAATATAGCCCGCTCATGTGTTACACCGCCGAACGCTCCGGCGCATCCACGCTGGAGGACTGGCCCTGTTCGTCGCCCCGCCCTCGCCGGTAGAGAGAATAGCCGAACCAGAGGCCGTAGAACAAGACAAGCATCACCAGGCTTGCAATTGCGGCCGCCGTATACGAGCCTGTCACCTTCCATACAACAACAAACAGGTCGCCCACGACGCCTAGCGCCAGGAAAGCCATCGCCGCCAGCACCATCCGGCTGGCGAAATTATGCATGCGCTCCGTGTTCTCCCCGCGCTCCGCCAGCCGGTGAAAGGCAGCGGGGGCTATGAGCAGCATGGTGCTCACCGCTATCGCAAACAGGCTCACCAAGTGAAGGTACTTCAGTTCGCCCGGCAGCTTGCCGAACTCTTCGGCCAGCATCGTGAGGAACTGGAAACCCAGCAGCGCCTGGGCTCCCGGGAGCACCACACGGGCCTCGGTTATTACAAGCTCTATCTTGTCCTTCAATTCGGCTTTTTGGGCCTCCTTGTCCTTCTCCACGCGCCTCATCACCTCCTCGTGACGCCTGTGCGATTTCTCGCTCTTCTGCACGAGCGCCAGCCCGTACCACAACGAAACGGCCAGCGCAAAGGCTATAATGCCGGCCGCCACGGCTGCCGCAGGCCCGGCCACCTGCTCCACCGCCACGTACACATCGAGGCTCAGGCCAAGTGCGAAAGGCAGCAGGGCCGCACCCGTAGCCCGCGTTACGTGCCGCAAAGACGCGGGGTTATTCTCGCCGCGCCCCACAAGCTGGTGGAATGGTGCAGGGGACATCGTGAGGGCCAGGGCCAACAAGAGCAGCCCCAGCGAGGCCAGCTTGATGTGCTGAGACACCTCCGGTAGCTCAACGAAGCCCCTGGCAAAGACCGAGTTGTACCCGAATCCGACCAGCACCTGCATGCCAAGCACCAGCATGCGGGCCTCGTCCAGCGACATTTTTAGCTTGTCTTTGATTTCATCCATAAGGCGCCGGCGAGCTAGAGAATTGACGTGGCCCACAATGGGGTCTTTGCCAGGGCCAGGTAACAAGGTGTGGGCAAGGCAGAAATTGTGCCATCTAGCAGCGACTTGGGTGTCGTGAAACCCGCCAGGCGGGGGTGCCCTGTGGCTGAAGCCACGGGCTGAGAAGAGGCAAAGTCCCCTGCGGGGACTAAGTGATATTAGGGTAGTCTCCCAGTCTCCGAAGGAGACTTCGCTACTTGCCAGCCCGTGGCTTCAGCCACAGGGCGACCATGTAGGGCACCCCGTAGGGCCTCGCCACCCCGTGCAGCTCACAACGGGCTGCGTTCTGAGTAGCCCACGCCCCTGCGTTTTCCCCAGGCCCGTTTCCTGATATACTCTGCCTATGTGGGAAGCGAGTCCGGGCGTTAGCGACGGCACAGATAGCCGCGAGGAGGCGCGGCGGCTAGACGCGGCCCGTGAGGGCGACCTTGCCGCCTTCAACTGGCTCGTGCTGCGCTACCAGACGCGCGTGTACAACCTCTGCCTCCGCATGCTCACCGACCCCGACGCCGCGGCCGACGCCACCCAGGAGGCGTTCCTCTCCGCCTACAAGGCGATAGGCCGCTTCAAGGGCGAGCAGTTCCGCACATGGCTGTTCAGGATCGCCACCAACGCCTGCCTGGACATGTTGCGCAGCCGCAAGCGCAAGCCCACCCAGTCGCTCTACTCCTACTCTCACGACCCTGACGACGAGGCCGAACCCCTCCCCATTGCCGACCTCGACCCCACCATAGACCCTGAGTCCTCCGCCCTGCGCTCGGAGGTGGCCGAGGCGATACAGCGTGGCCTCGACTCCCTCCCGGACGACCAGCGCATAGCCCTGGTCCTGGTGGACGTGCAGGGTCTCAGCTACGACGAAGCCGCCGCCATTACGGGGGCGAACCTGGGCACCATCAAGTCGCGCATCAACCGGGGCCGCGCCAGGTTGAGGGACTATCTGTACGAGAGCGGCATCATGGGGTAATTACGAATTACGAATTACGAATTACGAATTACGAATTACGAATTACGAATTACGGGTTGCGAGTAGGGGGCGGGGAACAATATGGCCGGGGACGCCGTTAATCATATGTAAAGACGAGCCTATAGGCTTCAGTTAGAACGGATATAGCAGATGGGTACCAATAGCAGCGACAACAATATAAACTCCGAGCACGTGCTTGAGCTGGTTTCGCCCTACATCGACAACGCGCTCGATGCGGCGGACCGGGAGCTGGTGCGCGCGCATATCGACAGTTGCGAGACATGCGCGGCGGAATATAGAGAGCTGCAAGCCATGCAGCAAATGCTTCGCGCCATGCCCGTGCAAGCCCCACCCCGCGCGTTCACGCTCACCGAGGAAATGGTGGGGGCGAAGGCCAGGTCCGTGGCAAGGCCCTCATTGCTGGCGCGCATTTTCGGAAGCGCCACCGCGCCGAGACTTGCGACCGGCTCGGTGCTGGCCTTCGCGCTCTTGATTATCATGCTCGTCAGCGACCTCGGAGTGCTCAGTCCGGGTAGTCCCCTTGCGACCTCGCCCGCGAATATCGGTTTCCGGACCGAAAAGGCCCAGGAGGCCGCTCCGTTGAACATGGTAGCAGCGTCTACATCTACGACGTCCGCAGCAGCAGAGGCCACAGCGACGACGGGCGCGGTTGCCGAAGCCATGCCCGTAGCTGACCAGACGGCAGCGCTCGGCGGCGCGGGCGGTTCTGACGAGGCCTATGCGGCGCCGACCACGCTCCCGCTTGCAAATATGGCCCAGCCAACAGACACAGCCTCGGCAGAAGCACAGGGCGGCACGCAAAGTGAAGCCCCGCCTCCGGCCTCCACGACGCTTCCGGAGGACCAGGCCAACTCCTCCGCGCAAGAGGGCACGCCCTCTCCCGGAACTGACACAACGTATTACAACCTCCAGGTCCCCGGCACGGGCCTCGAGGACGAAAAGGCGGCTGGCGGTGAGGCACCGCTGGCGCAGTCACCTGCCTCCGGCAGTGGCTCTTTCCCGGTAACGCTCGCGATAGAGATTGGCCTGGCGCTCCTTGCCATCGCCCTGGCCGTAGGTGCTACCCTGGCAAGGCGTAGGAGCGTATAGCGCCAATACAATCCAGCGAGGGGGCACGACGGGCGTCGTGCCCCCTTTCTATTGCCCGGCGAAATAGGTAGCCACGCTGAGCCAAGCACCCCCTCCTGTCATCCTGAGCGCAGCGAAGGATCAGCAGCCCCTTCTGGGCTCTCACTTTTAGCAGGCAAGAAGCCGGGCCTATGTCATTTCGAACGGAGTGAGAAATATCGTCCTTCAGCAGCCAAATGGCACCTTGCTTGCAACAAACATAGGCAGGTCCACATGAGAAAAAGGGAGCATCCAGGTGAGGGACGAGATTTCTCACTGCGTTCGAAATGACATAGGCCCGGCTTGGATCAAAACCTTCTACACAGGGCTACCGACCTGGGTACGATGCAGCGTGCCTCTACATCCTTCCTCTAGCCCTACTCTGCAACCTTCCTCGCTGTGCAATGCTTGCCATCTATATAGGCGCTCTGTTAAACTGGCAGTTGTCGTTGCAACATCGCAATCGGAAGGATACTCGTTTGAACGCACTGGGAAACCTGAGGGGTAAACTGATACTCGGCCTCGTGCTCGGCCTCGTGGTGGTGGCCGGCCTCTCCGTATACGCCGACTTCAGCAAGATGCTCGTCGTGCTGCGCGAGTTCAACTGGTGGCTCCTCGTGCCCATCCTCGGGTTCACCCTCTTCAACTATGGCCTCCGCTTCTACAAGTGGGACGTCTACCTGCGCGTGGTGGGTGCGACGGGCGTCGCCAAGAAGGACTCGCTGCTGATCTTCCTCAGCGGGTTCGCGATGGCGATGACCCCGGGCAAGGTGGGCGAGGTGCTCAAGTCGTACCTGCTCAAGCAGATACGCGGCACGCCCATAGCCGTCTCCGCTCCGGTTGTCATGGCCGAGCGCGTCACCGACGGGCTGGCGATGATGGTGCTCGCCTCGGTGGGCCTCTTCCTGTTCGACTACGGCCGCATCCTACTGATTGGCATAGGGGTCGCCGCCGTCTTATTCCTGGTCGTTTTCACCAACCGCAGGGTGGCCGAACGCCTGCTGCTGTGGGGCGAGCGTTTGCCCGTCATCTCCAAGACGGTGCACCACCTGCGCGTCTTCTATGACAGCTCCTACGAGCTATTCCGCCTGCCCAACCTGCTCTTTGGCCTGGCTATCGGCGTCATATCCTGGTCGGGCGAGGTGCTGGCCTTCGTGCTCGTCATGATAGGGCTGGGTGTGCCATTCACTTGGCTGCTGGTCATCATATGCTCCTTCATCCTGGCGGCCTCCACCCTCATCGGCTCGGTCACGCTCCTACCGGGCGGGCTGGGCACCGCCGACGCCAGCATCGCGGGCATGCTGATATTCCTCTTCCCCGCCTACTTGCAGGTGCCCATGCCCCAGGACACCGCCGTGGCCGCCACCCTCCTCATCCGCTTCGCTACCCTCTGGTTCGGGGTGGGCATCGGCCTTATCGGGCTGACCATGATCCAGCGCCGCCTGGGCAAGGTGGACCTTACGGCCGTGGAAGAAGAACCCGTCATGGCCCTGGCCGAGCGATAACCCCGATGATGTTCCAGGACTCGGTGGATATGACGCCTGAGCGACCCCAGGTGATTAGCCTGGATGAACTGGTCGCGCTACGGGCGCAGTGGCGGGCCGAAGGCAAGCGGCTGGTGCTCACCAACGGCACATTCGACCTGCTGCACGTCGGCCACGTCCGCTACTTGCAGGCCGCCCGCGAGCTAGGCGACGTGCTGATTGTGGGCATCAACTCCGACGCCTCCGTGCGGGGCTACAAGGGACCGGGCCGCCCCGTCGTGCGCCAGGACGAGCGCGCCGAGATAGTGGCCGCCCTCCGCTCCGTGCACTACACCACCATCTTCGACGAACCGACCGCCACCCACCTGGTCGAAGCCCTCCAGCCCGAAATCTACGCCAAGGGCGGCGACTATGCCCCCGGCAGCAAACCCCTCCCCGAAGCATCGGCCGTCGAACGCTACGGCGGCCAGGTACGCATCATCCCCTTCGTAGAGGGCCGCAGCGCGAGCGAGCTTATCAGGAGGACGATGGAGAGTGACTAGTTATGAGTTTTGAGTTGTCAGCGATGCGGTGTAGCATAGCTTTTTCGTGAATGCGACACCGCAGCAATGGAGGAACCCTGGTGGTCTCTGTCATTCTGAGCGCAGCGAAGAATCTCGTCCCACAGCACCCAAATACCGCCTTTCTCCACGCCAACAAGGAGCAATGGTGCTATTGAAAGGGGAAACATCGAGGTACAGGACGAGATTCCTTGCGGAGTTTACCCTGAGCGCAGTCGAAGGGCTCAGAATGACAAAGGGGGATAGTGTCCTACAATACTAACTGTGCCACTCCCACGCACCAGCCTTAGCAATCCCGTCCAGGCAACCCATAACACATAACTCCTCCCGAACCCTTATGCTACCCAACACCGACGTAACCCTACAGGAACCCGAAGCCGAGGCGGCGGAGCTTTTGCTCGAAGCCGAGGGTGCGTCGGCGGCTCGCGAGGAGGAGCGCAGGGCCTCGGTCAGCGGGCGCATAGCGGGGGCTGCCCTCATCCTCGTCGCGGGCACCATCCTGAGCCGCGTGCTGGGGGTGGGGCGTGAGAGCACCATCGCGTTCCTGTTCGGCGTGGGGGCCGACGTCGATGCCTTCACCATAGCCAACCACGTCGCGACCATCGTGTTTGACCTGCTCATATCGGGCACGGTAAGCGCGGCCCTGGTGCCCGTGTTCAGCGAGTACGCGGGCCGAGAGGACAAGCGGGCGGAGTTCGGCAAAATAGTGGGCACGGTGCTCACAGTGTCCACCGTCTTCCTCATACTGGCGGTGGGCGTGCTGGAGCTGTTCGCGGTGCCCCTGGTACGCTTCATGTCGCAGGGCGCCGAGCCCGAGGCGCAGTCGCTGGCCCTCACCATGACGCAGCTAGTGCTACCCGGCGTGATATTCATGGGCCTTTCAGGCGTGGTCATGGCGGTGCACTACTCGCTCAACCGCTTCATCTACCCGGCGTTCACCTCGGCGCTGTTCAACGCGGCCATCATCTTTTGCGCCTTTTCGCTGTTCAGCATGGGCGTGTCGAGCCTGGCGATTGGCCTGGTGGTAGGCTCGCTCGGCATGCTGGCCCTGCAACTGCCCGGCCTGCGCGACCTCCACATCCGCCCCTCCCTCGACCTGCGCCACCCCGCCGTGCGCAAGATATTCAAGCTCTACGCTCCGGTGGGCCTCAGCATGGTGGTAAGCTCCACCGCCCTGGTGATAGACCGCAACCTGGCCTCTCAAGTGGGCGAAGGGGCCATCAGCGCCATGCGCTACGCCACTACTCTGGTCCAACTGGCGCTAGGAATAGTGGCGGCGGGCATATCGCTGGCCTCCCTGCCCTCCCTGTCGCAGCATTTCAGCCACGGCGACACCCAGGCGTACAGGCGCACGCTGGCGGCGGGCCTGCGCATGGTGACCCTGCTGGTGCTCCCCGCCGCTGCCGGGCTGCTCGCGCTGTCGTCCCCCCTGGTGGGCCTCATCTTCCGGCACGGCCGGTTCACCGCGGAGGACCAGGCGTTAGTCGTGCTGGCCCTCCTGTTCTACATACCCGGCCTGCCCTTCAGCGCGATAGACCAGGTGCTCATCATCGCCTTTTACGCCCGCAAGAACACCCTCACCCCGGTCATAATCGGTATAGTAGCCGCCGGGGTCTACCTCGCCGTGGCCTTCGGCACGGTGGGCACGATGGGCATGACCGGCCTGGTGCTCGCCAACTCCGCACAGCTTACCTTCCACGCCATCGTCACGGGGCTGCTGTTGTGGCGGGCTTTGCGCTCCGAGGGCGGCCTGGGCGGGCAGGGCATCGCCGTGGTGGCGTTCAAAGCGTTGGGCGCGTCGGTGCTCATGGGTGTGGTAAGCTGGGGCGTCTGGTGGGGCATAGACAGGCTGCTGCACGGCGGCGCGCCCGCACCCGCTATAGTAGTAAGGCCACCCTTACAAGCGCCGCCTCCCATCGTAATGCCCGCTGCACCGCCAGAACCTTCCCTCCTTGAGGAAGTAATCACCCTGGGAGTCCCGGCCCTGGTAGGCGGCACCATTTACATCGCCAGCATCTGGCTGATGCGCCTGCCTGAAGCCCAGATGATAGTGGGTAGAATCAAGTCGAGGCTCAAAAGGTGAGGTCTGAGGCCCGTAACGTGACCGGGCTGCTATACTGGTGCGTGAATGCGATTCTGTCCATCCGGCGGGACCAGAGTGGCCCCTGTCATCCTGAGCGTAGCGAAGGATCTAGAAAAGGTGAGTAGGAAGGCTGTTGAACGTTAGGTCTTATAGTGCCAGGGGTTCAACACAGAGGTAGAGGTAACATCTTAGATCCTTCGCTACGCTCAGGATGACAGGGGCCACTCTGGTCCCCAGGTTGGTGCCTTTCAGCACTCAGGCACCAACCTCAGCAAGCCACATCACGGCGAACGTTCCAAAAAGGAGACCCATGCCAATATCCGGCACATTGCTCAACGTGCTGACCGTCCTGGTGGGCGGGACGATGGGCCTGCTCCTGGGCGGGCGGCTGCCCGAACGCTTCCACGGCATCATCTTCAACGGCCTGGGCCTCGCCACCCTGCTCATCGGCATGCAGAACGCCCTCACCACCGCCAACATCCTCGTGCTGCTTGGCGGCATCCTGGTGGGGGGCCTCATCGGGGAGGCGCTACGCCTCGATTACCACCTGGACAACCTCGGCGCCTACTTGCAGAAGCGGCTCGCGGGCAATCCCGACCGCAAAGGCTCGGCCACCTTCAGCGAGGCGTTCGTCACCAGCAGCCTCATCTTCTGCGTGGGGCCGCTCACCATCCTCGGCTCGATACAGAACGGCATCAGCGGCGATATCACTTTCCTGGCGATCAAGTCGCTGCTCGACGGCTTCGCGGCCTTCGCCTTCGCGGCCAGCCTGGGCTGGGGCGTGTTGGTGTCGGCGGTCACCGTGCTGGTCTACCAGGGCGCGCTCAGCCTGGTGGCGTGGGCGGCCATGAGCGGCGTGCCCTCCCGCGACAACCCCTACATCGTGGAGATGACCGCCGCCGGTGGCCTCATCATCATCGGCGTGGCCCTGCGCCTGCTCAACATCAAAGAGCTAAAGCTGGCTAACTACCTCCCCGCCCTCGCCGTGGCCCCCGCCATAGTCTGGGTCTTGCAACACTGGCCGTGGTGAGGACGTAATGTGAGTAGAGGACGATGGACGATGCTAACCCGTAACCCATAACCCGTAACCCATCACTCGTCACTCGTCACTCGTCACTCGTCACTCGTCACTCGTCACGTGTCGTAATTCGTGATATCTCGGAGGGCGTGTTGTTTGGAAAAGAGACGTTAATCCCCGTTGCCGCGCTGTTGGTGTTTGTGGTTGCGCTGGTGGGGCTGCTG
>DASVQO010000232.1:0-21857 GCA_036389075.1 Chloroflexia bacterium
CTGCAAGGCCGCCGGGTGAGTGATGCAGCCTGCCTCGTCGCTGACGAGCACCCCATCGCTCGTGCCGGTGTTGGGGTCGGTGGGCACCGCATGCGTAGGCTCCCACTCTCCAGATTCGGGGAACTCCCGGTAGATAGCCAGCAAACGCTGAAAGTGCGACGGGGCCTCCTGTGCGTCCTCCAGTCCCTCACCCTGCTCGGCAAGCTCCGCGACGGCCTTCAAGGCCCCGGCCCTGTCATAGAGGTCCGGCACCAGCACCGACGCTTCCCCGCCCCAGTTAGCATAATGCGCCTGGCGCGAACCCACACCGGGTACGAAGTCCTCGTCGTTCAGGCGCGGTTCACTGGTTTCGTCCGGCGCGGCCAGTAGCTCCATCACCCGCGCGTAGATGGCGCCCACCTGGTTCACCGCCATTGTGCTGGCCGTAACCGCCCGTGTGATTATCTGCCGCAGTTCCTCCGGCGGGTCCGTGAAGTACGGCATCTCGGCTACTACGTACTTGGCGAGCGACTCCTTGCTGAGCCGTTCCAGCCTGAACGGGAAGGGATAAAGCTGGCTGCGGAACGGGTAGTCTTCCCTTTCGAGGTTCAGGGGCCCGCCTATCAACCTGAGCAGGTTCTGCACCGTGATCAGGTGGCCCATCTCCTCCCTGGCGATGCCCAGCAACGTCTTCTTCCATGCGCGCACCATGCCCGCATGCTCCTGGGGCACCTCTTTGGGCGACTTCAGCGAGTAGGCGGCGTAGAGGTACTGCACCAGCAGGGCGTGCTCTATCTCGGCCCCGGTGTGCAGCAGAAAGACAGCCTCATCTCGCGGTGAGAGGGGCGGTACATGCGCCGGGATGTCGAAGCTTGCCGCCTCCCCCTCCCGGCCCGCGCCGGGCGGGAGCCACCTCAGGTGTTTTGATGCCTGCTTGCCGGGCATAGTTCAACCTTCCTTCTTACTGTAATAAAATTTTCATTGAGAGGAGTATAAAAAGAGAGGGGAAGAGAGTTGGGGGACACCCCCAGCCCCCGTCAGGGGAGTACCCCTGCACCCCCTTTCCTGAACTTACCGCCGGGTTCCACTTGCACACGTGCAAAGGCCGCCTGACCCTATGCGGTCAATTCTTGGTCGTGCCCCTGCTATGATGCCCCTGCTATAATAGTGTACGGCAACTCGTCATGATGTCAGAACGGACGCACTCACTTCTAGAGCGAGGGTATTTGTCTTATGGTAGAGCTAACCGGGCAGGAACGGCCTCAAGATAATCACGCTGGCAACCTCACCTATCCGCCTCCGGAGGCTTATGTAGAGGCAAGACTTAGCTTTGCCAGGGAGGTGTTCGCCAATGCCCAGGACCTGACGAAGACGATGGACCAGAAGGCCAACAACCTGCTGTCTTCGGTCGCGCTCCTGACAGCCGCGCTCGGCATACTGGCCTCCAGCGCCATCACCGCCAGCACCCAGGAGGACTGGCAGCGCCTGTTCAAAGGCGCGGGGGTGCTCCTCATAGTAGTCTACCTGCTGATGGCGTTCAACATAATTTTCGTGGCTACCAAAGTGTACCAGGCGCGCACCCACTCGGTCCGCCCCTATACCACCGCGCCGGGCATGTTGTTCCCGCTGATGCTGCTAGAGCGGTACTCCGTCGAAGGAAAAGCCGACGAAGATGCTTACCTGAAGAGGCTGCACCGCCTTGAGCCGAAAGAGATACTTCAAGACTACGCCAACCAGATTATTGAGGTGTCGGATATCTATAGGGCAAAGCAGCGACTGGTAAATCTCGCCCTCGACCATTTCAGAAGGCTGAGCATACTGTGGGTGATCACCATGCTCGTGCTTACGCTGATCGTCGTCTGGCTCCGCTGAATTAGCCGCCATCCTATGCCGCCTATGCCGTCGCCGTCGCCATGGCATTATTTCCTTCGCCGGTGCCTGGGCCAATCGCCCCCGCTTGGGCCAACCGGACTGCCGTTTCCATGTCTAAATATCGTCCCACTTCCCAGGTGCGCCTGTCCAATTTGTCCCGCATAGAGGCCAGGATGCTGCTCTCGTAATAATCGCGCTGGATCTGGGCTAGCTGCGCTCCGAGGCTGTCGAGAAGGGCCTCCGCGGCCCCAAACAACCTGGCTGCAATCTCTCCTTCGCCAAGCTCGAACCTTGTCTCCCCAATAAGCATCAGGCACTCTGCAATCCCGCGTTTGTGCAGGAGGCGCTCATATATAGATAAGCCCTCATTCGCGTGCGCCAGGGCTTCGGAATGCAGTCCGAGTTTGTACTTTGACTTGGCAAGCTGGTGCAGCGAAGTCGCGATGCCCACCTCGTTCTTTGTCTCATGCCGCAGCTTTAGACTCTCCTCGGCGTGAAAGCAGGCCGTCTCGTAGTCACCCTTACGGTATGCGACTTCGCTGAGGTCGCTGTGGGAGAAGGCCAGGTCGGTCTTGGTGCCATGCTTGTTCCGCATATCATGGCATGTAGTAAACAGGTCCGTAGCCTCGTCATACTTACCCTGCATCATCAATATTCTAGCCTGGCCCATCAGCGAGTCGAGGGTGGACAGCTCTTTGAACTTGCCTTTTTGCTGGCGCGCGTGCATCAGGCATTCTTCGTAACGCTTGCTTGCCCCTTCATAGTCCCCCTGCCTCCATGCAAGCTCTGCGAGGTTGTTCAGCGCGCGCACGATACCCCTGGCGTGCTTGGTCTTTACGGCCAGCTCCATCGCCTCGCACAGCCGCTGCTCGGCAAGCTCGTAATCCCCGTTACGGGCGGCGGCGATGCCGATCTTGTTCAGCACACCGGCCACCCCGTGCTTCAGTCGTATGTCCTCGCTCTTGGAGGCCAGTTGCCGCCGTAACTTGAGGCTCTTTTCGTACAGAGACATCGCCTCCGGGTAATCGTGCTGCATAAACGCAAGCCTGGCCGCCGCCTCCAACGCTTCCACGCGGCACCTGTCCAGCTCCGGGATGCGCTTGGAGCGCAAAGCCTGGGCCAGACGCTCGCGGCCCTCGGTCAAGAAGCCGCGCCGCTCCCAGAACGGGCCCAACTCGGCAGCCAGCCGCAATTCCAGGCCCGCCGCCTTGCCTGCATCGCTCTTACGCGCCCATTCGAGCGCGCTCACCAGGTCGTCATAGTCCTGTTCGAGCCGGGTCAGCCCGACCTCCGGCGCGTCTCCCCACACTTTGGACGCCTCGTGCTTGGCGAACGCGGTAAAGTACTTCGCGTGCTCCAGTTGCAGGTCCTCCATCTCGTCGCTGCCCCGAAGCTGCATGCGGGCGTACTCCCGGACCGTCTCCAGCATGCCGAAGCGCGACTCCGGCTCGGCGCTCACCTTGATGACCAGGTTCTTGCGCACCAGGCCGTTCATTATCGCTACCAGCCTGCCGGTCCCGATCTTTCCATCCACGCACACGCTCTCCGCCGCCTTCAGCGACCACGCCCCGGCAAAGACGGCGAGCCTGCGAAACACGGTGGCTTCCTCCGGGCTTAGCAGGTCGTAGCTCCAGTCTATCGCAGCCTTGAGGGTCTTATGCCTTGGCACCGCCTGCCTGGAGCCTTGCACCAGCACTTCAAAGCGCTCGCGGAGGCGTTCCAGCATCTCGTCAACGGACAGAGTAGGTGTCAGGGAGGCGGCCAGCTTGATGGCTAAGGCATTGCCATCCAGGCGCTTGCAAATCTCGGCTATGCTTGCGACGTTCGCATCCGTAACTCTGAAGGTGGCATCGGCATTTGTCGCCTCGGAAACAAATAGCTCCACCGCCGCATACTGGTGTAAGTCGGCAACGGTCATCTTCCGGGCCAGTCTCGGCACCTTCAGCATCGACAGGCCGTGCACGGTCTCGCCGTTGATGTCGAGCCGCTCGCGACTGGTAGCTATCACCTTCAGCGCGGACGATTTACTCAACAGGGTGCTGATAAAGTCCGCGCAGGCGTCCAGGAGATGCTCGCAATTATCAAAGACGAGCAGCACCTCCTTCTTCTGCAAGTAGTAAATCAAGGTGTCTCGGAGGGAATAGCCCCCGCTCTCACCAACACCAAACACGGAAGCCACGGCCTGTACTACCAGGTCGGGGTCCGACACCGGCCCCAACTCGATAAGCACCACCCCATCCGGGTATTCGGTTGCTACCTCTCTTGCGAGATAGACAGCGGTGCGCGTCTTCCCCACGCCGCCCCCGCCGGTTATAGTAAGTAACCGGGTCGCCGCTAGCTCTTCGCGCAACGCCGCTACCTCTTCACTGCGCCCGACGAAGGGACTTAGCTCGGTAGGCAGGTTCGTAAAAAAGGCCTTTTCCGTCCTGAGTGGCGGAAAGTTGGTCCGAAGACCGGGCGCTACCACCTGGAAAATGCGTTCGGGCCGCTTGATGTCCCTCAGCCCGTAGACCCCCAACTCCCTGAGATCCACCCCCGTCAGCGCAGGGTCCCGCCTCAACGCTTCGCGCACTAGCTCGCTGGTGACCAGCGACAGCAAGATTTGCCCGCCGTGCCCCGCGTCCATCACGCGGGCGGCCCGGTGCAGATCATCTCCCAGGTAATCAGCGCCGCTCTGTTCGGCCTCGCCCGTGTGCAGGGCAATGCGAGCGCGGAGGGGAGCACTGCCCTGCCACTCGGCGCTTCCAAGCTTGCGCTGCACTTCCAACGCGGCCTTGAGTGCGTCGGGCGCGTTCACGAACGCGGCCTGGTAGCCATCCCCCGTGTTCTTGTAAATCTCGCCGCCGCTCTCTAGCACGGCTTCTTCAATTATCCGGTTGTGCAAGGCATGGTTGCTCGCCCAGGCTACAGGCTCCTGCTGCTCGCTCCTGGTGCTGCCTTCGATGTCCGAGAATAAGAATGTGCGCGTTACAGGCATTGGATACATTCCCGACTGCAAATCATTTGTCCTTCGAGCGCCTGCCAGGCCGGTTCAGCCCTTCAGAAGGTTGCATACCAGCTAACCTCGTGAGAAAGGCCCCGCATCAAGACCCCACGTGCCCAGGGGCCATTTTAACATACTAGAAGCCAACTCAAAAACAAAGCTGCCAAACGTCGGCACCCAAGCCCCGCCCTTGTCATTCTGAGCGTAGCGAAGAATCTCGTCCCACACCGGGATGTCACCCTTTTCTTTTGGTACTCAGTGGTGCATCTTGCAAGTAAGCGACCGATAGAAGGACCAAGAGGCGCCTCTTCATCCTGAGCGTAGCGAAGGATCAGTGGCCCGTACTTGACTCTCCCTACCGAGGCAACACTGTGCCTCTAGCCGTCATCATCCTCTGCGTTGAAGACTCTGGCCTACCCACCTGATCCTTCGCTACGCTCAGGATGACAAGTCCTCTTCTGGTCCTGCTATCGGTCGCTTACTTGCAAGATGCCCCATTCAGGATTGTAAGGAAGGTGGTATCTGGGTGCTTAGGGACGAGATTTGTAACTACGCTCGAATTGACACGGTCCACCCTGGCACCCATATTCGACACTGTCACTTCTGCGTTAGCGTGGTACTAGACTATGCTATCCGCAACGGCACACACCTGCTCCAGCGACATGGTCTTGCCCTCCTCATGCGCCACCGAGAACGCTTCTTCACCCAGGCTGGCTTCACTGGCTGCCCGGTAATAGTCGTAATCGGCGGTTTCGTAAGGTGGGATAGGCGTGCCGAGCGCTTCGCGGATACCTTCAGCCGCACCGAACAGGGTGGGTGCCTGCTCAAAGTTTCCCAGCCTGGCGGCAATCATCGCCAGCCCCTCCAGGCACGAGAGCACCCCCTGTTTCAGGCCGAGCGCGCAGGACAGCTCCAGGCCGTCGCCAAAGAGCAACCGCGCCTCCTCGGTCTCCCCGGACGCGAGCGCGACGTGGCCCTGGTTCGCGAGGGCCATAGCGATATTCCATTTATCTCCCAACTCCCTGAACATCGCCAGGCAGCCCCGGTGCAACGACTCGGCCTCCGAGAGCCTACCCTGGCAGCGCATCACGATCCCCAGGTTGTTGAGGGACTGCGCGATGCCCTGCTGGTCCCCTATTTGCCGTCTGAGCCTCAGGCTCCTCGTGAGCAGCCTCTCGGCCTCCCTGTATTGCCCGCGATTGAGGGCCACAAGCCCCAGGTTGGCGAAGGACAATGCGATGCTCCATTCATCCCCCAGCTCCTGGTATAGCGCGAGGGCCTCCGTGTGCATGACGTGCGCCGTCTGATAGTCGCCTTGCGGCAAGGCCACGATGCCGAGGTTGTTGAGCATATGGGCCACGCCCTGCCTGTCGCCGCTCTGCCGCCACAAGTCCAGGCTCTCAGCGAACAGGCGGCCCGCCGTGCTGTTATCGCCCTGGCTCCACGCCAGCGTGCCTACGCCATGCAGCGTCTTAGCCTGGACGGCCACCGGCAGCTTCTCTCTTGCCTCAAGCACCCTTTCCAGCCATTGCCGCCCCTCGCTGATGTGCCCGCGAAGGTACCAGAACCGCCTCAAAGCGCCCGCCAGGCGTGCGGCAGTTTCGGCCTCGCCCATCTCCAGCAGGCGTGCGAGGGCGGCCCGGAGGTTGTCGTGCTCTCTTTCCAGGCGCGCCAGCCACACCCCCTGCTCGCGTGCGAGCAGCCCCACCTCCGATTGTTCCGCCAGGCGCAGGAAATAGGCCGCATGGGCCTTGGTGGCCTCCTCCCGCTCCGCCCCTTCCAGCCGCTCCGATGCGTACTCCCTCAGCGTCTCCAGCATGGAAAAGCGCGTCTCGCCTCCTGTCTCATTTACCTGCAGGAGACTCTTGCCTGCTAAAGAAGACAAGCCTTCTATAAGGTTGGGCGTTCGTGGGTTCGCGGTTGTTCCATTGCCCCCCTCCCGTAGCTCCCCGGCATGGCCCACGACGTGGCTTGAAACTGCCTCTACCGCTTCGAGCGTACACCCGCCCGCGAACACCGACATGTACCTGAACAACGCCTGCTCGCCCGCGTCCAAACTGCTATAGCTCCACTCTATCGCGCCCCTCAGCGACCTTTGCCGCGCCGGCAGGTCCGAGCTCCCTCCGACCAGCAGATCGAGCCGGTTTCCCAGCCGCTCCAGGATCAGCTCGGGGGTCAAAATGCGGGCGCGTATCGCCGCCAGCTCGATAGCCAGGGGCAGGCCGTCCAGTCTCCGGCAGATCTCGGCCACAGCGTTTGCGTTGTCCGAGGTAAGCTGGAAATCATGGCGAGCGGCCTTTGCCCTCTGAACAAACAGATTTATGGCTTCATACTGCGCCAGGCTTTGCACCTCGTGAGCGCCCCCCCTGCCGGGCAGGGACATGGCCGGAACGGGGAAACTGTGCTCGCCGTAGGTGTGCAGCAGCGTGCGGCTGGTGACAAGGGCTTTCAGCCCGGGGGCCGACACAAGGAGCTCCCCCACGTGGACGCCGCCTTCAGATACCTGCTCGAAGTTATCGAGCACCAGCAACAAGCGTTTGTCCCTCAGCCACTCCTTCAAGACCTCCAATACCGGGCGACCGCCGCTCTCACGAAGCCCTAGGGCCTGCCCGATCCTTGCGGGGACCATACTCGGCTCCGTCGTCGTAGCAAGCGGGACGAACACGATGCCGTCAGCGAACTCGCCAGTGCCCAGCCCTGCCGCAACCTCCAGCGCCAGCCGGGTCTTACCGATACCAGGGGGACCGGTGAGCGTCAGGAGGCGCACGTCAGCGTCGAGCAACCGGCGGCGCACCTCCAGGACCTCCCGTTCGCGCCCTACAAACGCCGTGGGTGGAGAAATCAGGCTGACCACGAGGCGGGGGGCCTGCGGCGTGCCGGTGCCCTCTATATGGGAAGTTTCAGCGAAGTCCGGCAGCGGAGAAGCGCCCCTGGCAAAACTCAGGAAGGCCGCCAGGTCACCGGGAGCGATGCCCAGGCACTTCCCCACCAGCTCCGCCAGTTGCCTGGAGGGCCGGCGCTCCCCCGTCTCAAGCTTCTCTATCGTCGCCAAGGAGCAGGACGCGCACCTGGCTACTTCTTCGCGCGTCAGGTCCAGTCTCTTGCGGCGCTCCTTGATCCACTGGCCGAAAGTTGTGCTCTCTTGCATGGCGTTGCTGGTTATGCATGGCTGGTGATATTTACCGCTAACGGTCGCTCTCTCCCGCCGTTTTGTGGGCATTCTTGTACGGCTCATTATAGCGGATTCGATTTTATAATGAGTTCGAGCGGTCAGGCACCACGATTGAGAAGACTACCCATCAACAGCACGGACACACCCGTAGAAGGCGCGAGGACAACTTGATGAGCGAATCCGGCCGGGGCAACAGACGCCCGACATTCTATCTAACTATAGCACTGGTGGCGTGCGCGCTTGCCGCCCTCTGGAGCACTCTACAGGCTTCGCCAGCTACAGCCGAGATGGGCGCGGCACATGCCCCGGCACAGTCCGGCGCTCTGCCCGCCCCCTCCGGCGGCTCGACGTGCGAGGCGGCCTGGCGAGTGGTCCCCAGCCCCAACCAGGGCTCCAATAGTAATTACCTGATGGCCATATCGGCAGTATCCCCAGGCGACATCTGGGCGGTGGGCCACTACACAAGCACGGGCCAGTACAGGACGCTAACCCAGCACTGGGACGGCACGCAGTGGAGTATCATCCCCAGCCCGGACCCCGGCTACAACAACTTTCTCCACGGAGTCGCCGCCATCTCTGCTAACGATGTATGGGCGGTGGGCAGCTATAGCTTTCCCACTTACGGCGGGCAGCACTTGCTGACGCTCCACTGGGATGGGACGCAGTGGAGTAGCGTGGCTAACCCGGACCCCGGGGGCAACTACACCAACTTTCTCAGCGCGGTGGATGCCGTTTCGACCGGCGACGTGTGGGCCGTGGGCTTCTGGCGGCGCTACAGCCCGCAACCTCTGGTCATGCGCTGGAACGGCTCGGCATGGGTGCAATTCGCCAATCCCTCGAACGGCTCCATAGACGCTTTGAATGCCGTAACTGCCATATCCTCAAACGACGTCTGGGCTTTACAGTACAGTTCCAACGGCAGCTCCCTCACCTGGCACTGGGATGGGACCCAATGGAGCGCCGTAGCCAGTCCTAACGTGGGCGTTCTCTACGACCTGGACGCCTCCGCTTCCAACGATATCTGGGCCATAAGCAGCAGTGACATACTGCACTGGGACGGCACGCAGTGGAGCGTGGTGTCAGCTCCTGACGTGGGTCCTCTGAACGGGATAAGTGCCCTGTCAGCCAATGATGCCTGGGTGGTGGCCCGCGACGGCACATTGCACTGGGACGGCACGCAGTGGAGCGTCGTTCCCGGCCCTGGCGTGGGCGTGCTCGGGGCTGTAAAGGCGCTCGCGCCACAGGATGTATGGGCGATTGGCACCTACCTCGAAGGTGATGTCGCACGAACGCTTATAGCTCACTACTCTACCTGCGCCACTAACAGCGCCACACCCACGCCACCTGCTGCTTCCACCTCCACGGCTACAACCACTTCCCTAGCTTCTGCCACTTCGACACCCGGCACTGACACGGTGGTCGCCCTGACAGCACTTGTCTCGACTGCCACCCCGACAATCACGTCTACAGCCAGTCCTACGGTCACCACCTGCGCGGTCGCCTTCTCTGACTTGGCGGAGGACAGTACTTTCTTCGCCCCAATACGCTGCCTGGCCTGCGTGGGCATCATCTCCGGCTACTCCGATGGCACCTTCCGCCCCAACAACCCCGTCACACGCGGGCAGCTAGCCAAGATTGTGTCCAATGCCGCGGGCTTCGCTGAAGACCCCGGCCCCCAGATATTCGAGGACGTTGCTCCTGGTAGCGCTTTCTACCAGTGGATCAACCGCCTGACGACGAGGGGTTACATGGGTGGATACCCGTGCGGCGGTCCTGGCGAGCCGTGTCATGAAGGCAACAGACCTTATTTCAGACCCGCCGCCCATGCCACACGCGCTCAGACCAGCAAAATCGTGAGCAACACCGCGCAATACGACGAAACACCCACAGAGCAGACCTTCGAGGACGTGCCGCCATCTCACCCCTTCTATACCGAGATACAGCGCCTTGCCGCGAGAGCGATCATGGGTGGGTACGACTGTGGCGGGCCGGGAGAGCCGTGCACTTCCGGCAAGCCCTACTTCAGGCCCTACAACGACGTCACCAGGGGCCAGTCCGTCAAGATTGTAGCCAACACCTTCCTTCCAGGGTGTAACCCTTCTCGCCCCTAAGCGTGCTTATCATAGGATACAGGGTTCGAGCCCCCCGTTCACCGGATACACTTGCATACGTAAGTAGCGCAAATCAAGCAGAGGGCCGTCCATACAAGGGCGGCCCTCTGCTTCTGTTGTGCTTTCTCCCCTCTCCGCCTACCTCCTGGCCGGTACCTCGCAGCCGGGGAAGAAGGTGTTAGCGGCGATCTTGGCAGCCTGCCCCCTCGTCACGGGGTCGTTCGGCCGGAAGTAGGGCCGCGCTTCGCCCCCGCACGGCTCGCCCGCGCCGCCACACGGATAACCCCCCACCACCCCCCTCACAAAGAGACGTTCTACGAACACGTAGTACGAGGAAGGTGAGTTACTGGGCGGCAAGTCCTCGAAGCTCTGCCCGCTCACCGGGTCGTTGAACCCTGCGGCGTTAGCCACTATCTTGGACATCTGCCCCCTCGTGGCGTTTGACCCCGGCCTGAAGTAGGGCCTGTTGCCCGAGTGGCACGGCTCGCCCGTACCGCCGCACGGGTAGCCCCCCATCACGCCCTCGTTGCTCAATTGGTTGACCCACACGTAGAAGGGGCTGCCCGGCGGCACGTCCTCGTATATCTGCCCGCCCGGGTCTCCAACCACCTCCGCCGCCCCGGCCACGACCTTGCTGATCTGCCCCCTGGTGATCCGGTTGGCTGGCCTGTAGTACGGCAGGTCGGACAGGCAAGGCTCGGGCTGCCCCGTCTCCGGGTTCGTGCCGCCGCACGGGTAGCCGCCTATGATGTGCCGGCACGCCAGACAGCGCACGTACGGGTAGAAGGCCGATACGTCGGTGCTCTGCGGCACGTCCTGGAACTGCACCTGGCACAGCGTCGGCTCAACCGGGAACTGGGCCGCGCTCGCCCAGGTGCCCCAGGCTTCCCCCGCCTCGCTGTACTCCTCGAAGTGCCACAGCCTCAAGCCGTCGGGGTCCGTTACCGCCCCCGTATAGTCGCCATACCTTATGGTATCGACGTCCATGAGCTGCTCCCCCGCTTTGACGACGCTCTCCGCGCTCATCGCTCCCGGCGGGTCGTTCGCCAGGCGGCCCACGTGGCGGATGCCGATGAAATCGTCGGTAGAGGAGAAAGCGTAGGCCAGCCGCACGTTGCCGTTCGCGTCCACGGCCAGGTTGGGGTAGCTGCGCGACTCCGTCGGTTCCCCGCTGATGATGCCCTGCTGGAACAGCGTGGGCCCAGTATCGAGGTTGCCCATCTGGAACCACTGCACGCAGTCCGTGGTGGTGCCCTCCAGGTCGCAGCCGATGGTGTGCGCTCCGTAAATCGTGTTGTTGTACCACACCGCTCCAAGCAGGCGCACGTCGATAAAGCCGGGGGCGGGCACGGGCTGGCCGGGCGGCGGCTGGAGCATGGGCACGGCCTGGAGATAGGGCGCCAGGTCCTGCCCGCCCAGTTGCACGAATTGGTTGGCCCCGAACGGGTCGGTCCACCGCCACACCGTCGCCCTGTGGCTTGGCGCGCCGCCCGGCACCTGCGACGAGCCGACGTTGGCGAAGTAGGTGGCATCCACCGGCAGGCCCACGTTGAACAGCGCCGGGCGTATCGTGTCGGCGGGACTCATGTCCGAGTTGAAGAGCACGTCGCTGTAGACCTGGCTGGCCGTGACGGCGCCCGAGTACATAGCGGCCTTGTCGAAGGCATTCACGCGGGCCGACACATTATTGACCGGGTCCGCTGCCGCGTAGAGGTTGCCCGTCGTGAAGATGGCGTCCTGGCCCACCCCTATGTGCGGGAAGTCGTAGAGCGCGTCGAGGCCCAGGTAGGGCTGCTCGAAACAGTACTTGTTCCACGTGGTAGTAGGGTCGGGCGACGTGGAAACCGCCAGGCTCACGAACGATCTGTCCGTGGTGTCGTCGTAGCGCAGTATGCCTATCGTGAAGCGGTCCGCGACGGGGTCGTACACCGTGATGGGGTCGGAGCTACCCAGCCCCTCGGCCCCGCAGCTACCGAAGAAGGCATCCGACTGTATTATGCCCGTGAGGGGCGTGCCACTCTTGTTGAACACCTGGAAGGCGGTGTTTACCCCTAGCACCATGTGGTTGGGGCCGACCGCCATATCGCCGTCGGGAGGCTGGCAGCCACAGTCCGATTCGGTGGCCGAGATGCCCGGGAAGCCTATCGTGATGCTCAGCGTGGCGGCGGCAGCTACCTGTGGCTCCGAGCCCGGGCCGGGGGCCGCCTTGCTCGGTGCGGGCAGCGCGTTAGGGCCGTGCGGCAGGCGGAAGGGGAGGGTGGTATCTTTCGCGGGCGCTGACCTGGCAGGCGGAAGGTCGCGCAGGTCTATCACGCTCTTGACCGCGGGAGGGCCTTCAACCGGCTGGCCGCTGCTGGCTGCATCAGTCGTCTTGGCGGCGGCTTCCGCTTGTGGGCCTGAGCCGTTGCCCGCAAGCAGCACCAGGAGCAACAAAGCCCCCAACGGTGCCAGGTACCAGGTGCGTCGGGGGACGGGAAACTTCTGAGACATAGCTCCTCCTGCATATTCGATCTCAGCACCTGCGTATTCAGCCAGCGGTAGTAGTTGAGTAACTCTTGCGCCATAGTTACTTTGCAATGTCAGGCACTGATGCCCGGTTGGTCCGAACGGACCATGCACGGACCGTGAAGGTCTATATGGCAGCATAAGTTGTTCCAACGTGTGGAATTCGCAATGGGCGTGCTGCTCATGGTAAAAGTAGCAAGGGGCATCAGATTATAGCGTGAGTGAAACCTCCTTACCAGGACTGCGTTCTACCCGATATACTCGAACCTCGAATAGTGCTCCCGTATCTGCCAGGAAATACCGCTGGAAACTTGAGTAACCCTGATGAACAAGTAGTGCCTGGCGAGCGCTGCTACCACAAGAACCCGTGAGCAACCAATGAAGATACCAAAACTGCAAGCCAATAACATCGTGCTTCTCGCATGCCTGGCACTGATTGCATTTGGTCTATTCTGGAGCATCTTTTCGCAGCGGAGAGGCACAGGCACCCCGACCGGACCGGATAACTCACAAACGATAGCCAACGTACCGGGACAAGCTTCGCCAGAGCAGAACGTGCCGCCCGCCCAGTCCACAATTGGACCTACCCTGTCCGAGCCTACTTCAGCGCCTGGTGTGACCGGCAATGGCGCGGACCCAACCTATCCGGTCCCAACAACCACACCTGGCCCTATGACCTTGCAACCTGCAAAGCTCGTTACGCCTGCTGTCGTCGGGCAAATAATCGAGGGGCTGCAAGTAAGTCTGACCCTCAAGAGCACGCTCAATTCTACAGAACCACTCCGAGATATGGCCTGGGCCCCCACGGGCGATAAGGTTGTGTACCTCACCACATCCGGGAAGTTATATTCCTCAAGAGAGGATGGAACTGACGCTCAGCTGTTACATACTTATGAACCCGACTCGACCTGGGGCCTCCTTCAAGACCAGAGTCCAAAGGCCAACGTACTGCTTATCCCGCGCGCCGTTGCGGCCCAAGCATCAGAACAGCAACCTGGATCAGGAGGCATGGACCTGATAAGGTTTTCGCCCGGTCAACGCCCCGTGCGCGAAGAAGTGCCAGGCACGGAGCCGGTGTTCAATATTCGTTGGTGGCGAGCAGATAGAGCCAGCGGCACCAGGATTGGCTCATACGTAGGTGGGGACAAACTGGTTACCCTGGGCGTGAATGGTCGCCTCATCGAGGAACGCAACATACCCTACATGCAGTCGGGGGCAGTACGGCCCGGTGGGGATTGGTTGGCTTATGTCACGAGCCAGCAGACTACAGCAACTCCACTCTACGGTTCTGAACCAGAAACCGCGTACTTGCTAAACCTGAACACCGGAGAGCGGTTACAAATTACTCCCGCGGGCCGGGCGCGTAACGTACAAGGCTGGTCGCCAGATGGCCGTTGGCTTTTGCTCGATGCTTTCGTTAACGATACCTGTGGGGCTGTCTTGTTCAGTGCAGATGCACGAGAATTGCTCGCTATCCATCAGGCTTGTGGGAACTACCTCTACGACGCTACATGGAGCCCTAATAGCAAGCGACTTGCATTCTCAATCCAGGGGGGTGGCTGTGATTCTCCGAACCAGGGGCCTTGCCCCGAGCCTGTTAGCAAGGTCTACGTAGTAGATCCTGCGTCTCGACAGATAGCCCAACTCGACATCGCCAGCATCACCTCCAACCTAGCAGCTCTTGCCATGAAGCCAAAATGGTCGCCTGATGGTTCCTCCCTAGCCTTGCTGTCGTTCGATCCTGCGTGCCCCTGGTTAAACTGCTCGACGCAAAGCCCGGCTATGTTCCTGCTTGAGGACACAAGCGGTCCCTCCAAGTACTAGACCCCCTTACATCGGCCCTAATCCGCTCTTAAGTGCTGTGCCGTATGGAAGCACTCCGGCCGGAGCCCCTAAGCAGGCTATGTTATAGTAAGCCCCGGAGGACCCCCGCATGAGCGCTCACATCGTGGTCTTAGGCAGCCTCAACATGGACCTCGTAATCCGCGTGCCCCACCTGCCTCAACCTGGGGAGACCATAACCGGCCACTCCTTCGCCCAGGTGCCCGGGGGTAAAGGGGCCAACCAGGTGGTCGCCATGTCGAAGCTGGGCGCTCGCGTGCGCATGATCGGGCGCGTGGGGCAGGACGCTTACGGGGCGCAACTCCTGGAGAGCTTGACCTCAGCCGGGGTAGATGCCGGCCTGGTGGCGCGCACGGCTGGCGCGAGCACGGGCCTCGCGCTCATCTTTGTCGATGACCAGGGCGAGAACGTGATAGTGCTGGAACCGGGCGCTAACCAACGCCTCACGCCCGATGACGTGCGTGCCGGGCATGCCGTTATCCAGGGGGCCGGTGCCCTGCTCTTGCAGTTGGAGGTACCGCTTGACACCGTCCTGCACGCTGCGCGGGTGGCTCATGAGGAAGGCGTGCGGGTAGTCTTGAATGCCGCGCCCGCTCGCCCGCTGCCGGATGCGCTGCTTGCGCTTGTAGATGTCTTGATCGTAAACGAGACGGAACTTGCGCTAATCTCAGGCTCAAGTGGCGGGCATGAACAGGCTGCCAGGACGCTGCTGGCGCGGGGCGCGCGCTCGGTATTGGTCACGCTGGGGCGGGAAGGCTCGTTGCTGGTCCAAAGCGAGAGCACGACTCATATGCCCGCCTTCGCAGTTGAGGCTGTGGACAGCACTGCCGCCGGTGACGCCTTCACAGGGGCCTATGTGGTCGCGCTGCTGGACGGGTTAGACTCCCGCGCCTGCCTCCGGTTCGCCAGCGCCGCCGCCGCTATCAAGGTCACCCGGCATGGCGCTCAACCGGGCCTCCCCTCGCGCCGTGAGGTTGAAGATTTCCTCGCCACCAACGGCTGACCCAAATGCACGCCCCGGCTGCTGCCATTCCAGGCACGAGGGCCACTGGCACTCAACATAGTAGGCATAAACCTCAAAACGCACTTAACACAAGTCCCATGCGTTTCGATGTTTATCCCTGGCAGGGCAACCCGCCTCCTGCCCCTGGGGCACTTGACAACCTGTAGTTGCAGGGTTAGAATTGGGCACCGGTTGCACTAGAGCCTGGCACGTTGTGCCGCTACGAGACCCCTTTACGCCTGCGTTGACCGACCATCGCTAGCCTCGTACGTCCATGTTTGCTCTATATGGTCCGGCTTGTGGCATTGCTAAAGATCGCTCGTTCTACGCTCGTTTTGAAGGAGGGTCTGCTGTCGCTGGTGTATATATTAGCCCGCGAGCCTTTGCAGCCCAGGCCACGAACCGTGCAAGCGCCGGCACCGATTTCACATGCCAGCTACTACCTCGAAAGGAGGACAAATGCTTATGTTAATATGCCTCTGACCGCAAGGAGGCTACCCACTATAACCACGGCACCTCTCCGCCACAGCGACAGAGTACCACGCGGGCAGTCTCGGACCACTTACCATTTGGGTCCGAACCCCCATGCGGGTCTCGCGCAAGGTTGCGCCGTTCTGGCGAGTCAATGTACGTTACTGAAGGGAGGAAATTCTGTGAAAGGTAAAGCTTTATTTACACGGCTCACTATTTTCATGGTGTTGATGCTCATCGTCTCAGGCTGCGACATGGGTAACAGCGGAGGCACCGGCAACACGGGCGGTACGGGCGGTACGGGCGGTACGGGCGGCCTGCCTAAACTGGCCAAGAAGGACAAGTATAAGGTCGGCTTCGCCCAGACCGAGAGCAACAACCCCTGGCGGCTCGCCCAGACCAAGAGCATGCAGGACGAAGCCGCCAAGCGCGGCTATGACCTGGTCTACACCGACGCCGCAGGCTCCGCAGCCAAGCAGGTCTCCGACGTAGAATCGATGATCGCCCAGAAGGTAGATGCGATCTTCCTGGCCCCCCGCGAAGAGGTCCCCCTGGCTGCCGCCGTGAAGAAGGCTAAGGACGCGGGCATCCCCGTCATCCTCCTCGACCGCAACGTGGACCAGAGCCTCGCCAAGGCCGGTGAGGACTACGTGACCTTCATCGGCTCCGACTTCATCGAGGAAGGCAAGCGCGCCGCCGAGTGGCTCATCAAGGAGACGGGCGGCAACGCCACGATCATCGAGCTTGAAGGCACCACCGGCTCCTCCCCCGCTAACGACCGCAAGAAGGGCTTCCACGACGCCATAGCGAACAGCCCCGGCATGAAGGTCGTCGCCTCCCAGACGGGTAACTTCGCCCGCGACGAGGGCCGCAAGGTCATGGAGACCCTGTTGCAGGCGCACCCGGACGTGACGGCCGTGTACGCCCACAACGACGAGATGGCTATCGGCGCTATCGCCGCCCTCGAAGCCGCCGGCCGCAAGCCGGGTGAAGACGTGACCATCGTCTCCATCGACGGCGAGAAGGACGCCCTCCAGGCTATAGTTGACGGCAAGATGGGCGCTACCGTGGAGTGCAACCCGCGCTTCGGCCCCAAGGCTTTCGACACCCTTGAAGCCTATGCCAACGGCGACAAGATAGAGGCCAAGATTATCAACCCCGACAACTTCTACGACGCCAGCAACGCCGAGAAGGAACTCCCCAACTCGTACTAACCGAGATAGCAGCCGAAAAGAGGAGAAACCGCAAAGCATGCCCTGAGCGCAGCCGAAGGGGCGCAAAGAGCGCAAAGGACACAGGAAGATAATGGTTTAGACAGTACAAACAGGATCAGGGTACATGCTGACATGCTGACATGCTGAGGTACTCTGCTCCTTTAGCTTAGAACACCTACTTTATCTTCCGTGTCCTTTGCGCTCTTTGCGCCTTTGCGGTTTCATCGTAAAGATGTTCCCCTTGTCCCAAGCTCAACGTTCGGGATGTCTCATGTCCCTTGCCATCCCGAACGCACACAGCTAGAAAATGAGGTCTACGTGGAGCAAGCTGAGCCACTCCTCCGCATGGAGAGTATCACCAAGACCTTTCCCGGGGCCGTAGCCCTCCAGGACGCCTCGCTCACCGTGGCGCGGGGCGAAGTACACGCCCTGGTGGGGCAGAACGGGGCCGGTAAGTCCACCCTCATCAAGATACTTACCGGTGCCCACCACCGCGACGGCGGCACCATCATTTTCGATGGGCGCCAGGTCGATTTCCACTCGCCCCAGCAGGCCCAGGCCAACGGCGTCAGCACTATCTACCAGGAAGTGAACCTGGTCCCCTTCCGCTCGGTCAGCGAAAACATCTTCATGGGCCGCGAGCCGCGCAGGTTCGGCCTGATAGACCGGCGGCGCATGAACGACGATGCCAAAGCCCTCCTGGCCCGCTTCAACATCCACGTTGACGTCACCCAGCCCCTCCTGACCTTCAACGTCGCCACCCAGCAGATGGTGGCGGTGGCCCGCGCCGTGTCGTTCCAGAGCAAACTAGTCGTCATGGACGAGCCGACTTCCTCTCTCGACGAGCGCGAGGTGGCGACCCTCTTCGACGTGATACGCCAGCTAAAGAGCGAGGGCGTGTCGGTCATTTTTGTCAGCCACAGGTTAGACGAGCTATATGCCGTCTGCGACCGGGTGACCATCATGCGCGACGGCAGGACGGTCGAGAGCCGCCCCATGTCCGAGATTACCAAGCTGGAACTGGTGGCCCGCATGCTCGGCAAGGAGCTGGGCGAGGTGCGGCGGTCCGGCGCTACCGGCTTTGGCGAGGGCGTGCACCACGCGGAGGACCAACTGCTCGACGCGGAGGGCTTGCAGCGGGACCGCGTATTGCAGGGTGCATCGCTCAGCGTACGGGCGGGCGAGATCGTGGGCCTGGCCGGCCTGCTCGGGTCGGGCCGCACCGAGACTGCCAGGGCGGTGTTCGGGGCCGACCCCATCCAGCAGGGCGAGGTGCGCGTGGACGGCAAGGCGGTGCGCTTCAAGTCGCCCAGGGATGCTATACGCGCTGGGCTGGGTTTTTGCACCGAGGACCGCAAGACCGAGGGCATCATCCCGCATATGTCGGTGCGCGAGAACCTCACCCTGGCGCTGCTGCCCACGCTCACACGCTACGGTATCGTGCAGCGGGACAAGCAGCAGGCCATAGTCGATAGGTTCATAGAACGCCTCGGCATCAAGACCTCCGGCCCCGACCAGAAGATACGCGAGCTATCGGGCGGGAACCAGCAAAAGGTGCTGCTGGCCCGCTGGCTCTGCATGAACCCGCGCCTGTTGATACTGGACGAGCCGACTCGCGGCATAGACGTGGGGGCCAAGGGCGAGATCCAGGCGCTCATCAACGAGCTTGCTGACGGCGGCCTGGGCGTGCTGATGATCTCCTCCGAGATAGAGGAGCTTACCGAGGGCAGCGACCGGATAGTAGTGCTCCGCGAGGGCAAGACGGTGGCCGAGCTTAGCCACGAACAAGTCACTCAGAGCGCCATCATGGGCGCTATGGCCCACGGGCAGGAGGACGCCGTTCCCGCCGCGTCCGCTGCCGTAGCCGCTAAGGAAGGGCAAGCCGGTGGCTAACGCCGATACCACCGTGCGAGGCCCCGCGAGGAGGTGGGTACTGCCGGAGCGGTTCAGGGGCGTCGGGCAGACCTACGGCGCGCTGATCGCCCTGTTGCTTCTCGTCCTCTTCAACCTCCTCTTTACAAAGAACTTCCTCACCGAGCAGACGCTGTACGTCAATCTCACGCAGGTAGCCACCGTCGTCATCGTCGCCACCGGCATGACCCTGGTAATCGCTACCGGCGGCATAGACCTCTCGGTCGGCTCCCTCATGGCGATAGCCGGGGCGCTGGCTCCCATCATCTTCCTCAGCCATATACCGCCCCTCGAGAACCCCCTGGTCGGTAACACGCTGGCCTTTATCATACCCGTGCTGGTGGCCGGGGTGTTTGGCCTGTTCAACGGCACCCTGGTTACGCGCTTCCAAATCCAGCCTATCATCGCCACGTTGGTGCTCTTTATCGCCGGTAGGGGCATAGCCCAGGTGGTGACGAACGGCAACTTGCAGCCGTTCACCAACCCCGGCTTCCAGTACATCGGGCTGGGCCGCCCCCTCGGCGTGCCCTTACAGGTCGTGCTCATGCTGGTGATTGTGGCCCTGTTCGCCTGGATTATGCGCGTGACCATCTTCGGGCGGTACGTGCTGGCAGTAGGCGGCAACGAGTCGGCGGCTCGCCTGGCGGGGGTGCCTGTCAACTTCGTCAAGCTCGCCGTCTACGGCATCAGCGGCCTGCTTTCGGGCATAGCGGGCCTGATCGTGATTGCCCGCAACGCCTCGTCCGACGCCAACCTGGTGGGCCTCGATATGGAGCTTGATGCGATAGCGGCGGTCGCCGTGGGTGGTACGCCGCTCACCGGGGGCCGCGCCACCGTGGTGGGCACCCTGCTTGGCGCGCTGATTATCCAACTCATCCGCTACACGCTCCTGGTACATGGCGTGCCCGACGCGGCGGCCAGGCTCGTCAAGGCCGCCATCATCCTGCTGGCCGTGTACATCCAGCGACAACGCCGGTCCTGACACCACATCGGAGGAGATGACATGGCAACCGTTCCGGCCTCTACCAGCGCACCGGGTGTGCGCCAGGCCACCACGTGGGCGAGGGCCGCCAGCCTGCTGCAACGCCAGGGGGTGCTCATCGCCCTCGCCCTGCTGGTCCTGTTCGGGGCGTTGCGCTACGAGAACTTCCTATCGCCCTACAACATCAGTACGGTGCTCCGCTATAACTCCATGTTCGGCCTCATCGCGCTGGGGATGGCGTTCGTGATAATGACGGGCGGCATAGACCTGTCAGTCGGCTCCGTGGCCGCGCTGGCGAGCGTGGTGGCGGCCCTGATGAGTCCCTATGGCCTGCTGCCGGGCGTGCTCGTGCCCGTGCTCGTGGGCATGCTCGTGGGTCTCACCAACGGGGTGATAATCACCAAGCTGAACATACTGCCCTTCATCGTCACGCTCGCCATGCTGCTGGCGGCCAGGGGACTCGCCCTGATATTCGCCAACAACACCTCCGTGGGTGTCTCCTACGTCACCGATTTCACCTACTTCGGGCAGGGCGACCTCTTCGGGGTGCCCATACCGGCCATAGTGCTGTTCGCCGCGTACCTCATCGGGTCGGTGGTGCTGAGCCTGACGCGCTTCGGGAGGCACGTGCTGGCGGTGGGCGGCAACGAGGAGGCGTCGCGGCTCATGGGCCTGCCCGTGGACCGCACCAAAATCGCGGTGTACACGCTCAGTGGCGCGCTGGCGGGCCTGGCCGGGGTCATACTTGCCGCCCAGTTCGGGGCGGGCCAACCGACCGAGGGCCTGGGCTGGGAGCTTTCGGCCATCGCCTCCGTGGTGGTCGGGGGCACGCTGCTCACCGGCGGCATGGGATCGGTGGGGGCTACCCTGGCGGGCGTGCTGCTGCTCGGCCTCATCTTCAACATCCTCAACTTCGAGAACGGTCGAGGCTCCATCAGCCTCAGCGCCTACTGGCAGTCGGTCATACGCGGCAGCTTCCTGCTGATAGTGGTCCTCCTCCAGAACCGCCTGACCCGGCGCGACCGGCGGTAGGCTATCGCGGGGAAGGGTTAGAGTGCCACGCTTGCCTGCAACTTGCTGTTGTGCGAGTTAACCGCCGCGATTGCCCAGATGATACTGATTAGCTCGACCATTATCCAGATCGCGAACGCCAGGAGCGTAACCCAGGTTACTCCCGTATCCGTGGTCAAGGACGCATAGTAGTCCATACGGTTGACGACCAGGGAAAAGAAGAGTAGCCACGCGGCCACCGTGACCAATATCATTGTGATGCCGCCCTTAACGGTTGAGTAGAGCAGTCCTAGCGGCCCCAAAAGGAAGGCGAGGAAGAATCCGAGGGGAAGACTCTTGCCCGGTCGGTTTGCCGTCGCGACGAGTGGTTGTTGGTAGTTGGGGTACGGTGCCTGCGCTGCGAGGGGTGGCTGCACGTAGCCGCCCTGGGTGGATTGCTGAGAAGGGTAGTAAGGTGGCTGCTGGGGAGGAGCCGGTGGGTAATAGGGCCGTGCCTGCTCGGGTTGCTGAGGCGCGTATGCACCGGGAGCGCCCGGAGATGCGGAAGCCCCGGCAAGCGGTTTTCCGCACCGGTTGCAGAAGCTCATGCCTGGCGGGCTAGCTAAGCCACAGTGGGGACAGAACACCTCCAACGGCTGAGTAGAGCCGGACGCATAGGGGCCGCTCATGATTGTCCTCCAATGGAGTCCCGCGAAGCCACATAGAAGGGGCATCGTCGGGTCCGAGCTATATTAAGCGCAATTTTGCATAGCTGAGGCGCGTGAGAGCATTGCTATCTTACCATGCTAATAGGGGGATAGC
>DASVQO010000233.1:0-29648 GCA_036389075.1 Chloroflexia bacterium
TCCTGGCGCAGGTCGCGCTGGTGTTCGGGCGTCGTGTCGATAATGAGGCGCACTATCGCCCCCTCTATATCGACCGCGCGCTCCTCGATGCGGCGCAACACCTCGTCGGTGGGGAAGTCGCAGTCGGCATTCACCTTGATGCTGCGAAACGGCCGCGCCTGCACTTCGTGGAAGGTGTGGGTAACGGTACGCTTGCCGTCGGGGCCGGGATCGCCTATGTCCACCGACACGAAGCCTTTAGCGTCGCGCTCCTCTCCGAAGTCGATCCTCTCCAGCGAGCCGGGATAGACGATCGGCGGCCTCTGCTGGCTGAGCACCTGGTGCTTGTGGATGTGGCCCATCGCCACGTAGTCGATGCGCTCGTCCATGAGCATCGCCTTAGGGTATACCACGTCTTGCCCCAGCATGATCTCCTTCTCGGTCGAGAATACCGCCCCCTGCACGGAGGCGTGCGCGGTCAGTATCACCGGCAGGGACGTATCCACTTTCTCAAGCGACTGGTCGATGAAACCCTCCACCAGGTTTATCATCTCGCGATTGAGCGAGTCGGGGTCGAGATTGCGGAAGTCCTTGTTGCTCAGCATGTAGCTACGCGACAGCCACGGTATGGCAATGATCTGTACCGGCCCCGCCTTCGTATCTATAACGTGAAAGCCCGGCTTCTGCGCGATCTTCACGCCCGGCACGGCCAGGGTGCTGTAGATTTCCACCGTGTTGGCGCGCGACAGGGCGTTGGGCACGTCGTGATTGCCCACCAGGATGAAGGTGGGCAGGCCCGCCGCCGACAGCTTGTGTATGCACCTGGCGAACTCACGCTGCACGGTGGGCGTAGGGTCGCGGTTCTTGAAAATATCGCCCGCGATCAGGACGAGGTGCACGTCGTTGTTCAGCGCCCAGTCGAGCGCCTCGTTGAGCGTCTTCAGGAAGTCGCCAAGGCGGGTAGAGAGGCCCGTGGACGGATCAGTCCGGCCATAGTTCTCCATACCCAGGTGGATATCGGCTAGATGTAGGATGCGTAGTGGCATTTTGGATTTTGGGTTTTAGATTTTGGATTTCGGATTAGGGGCAAATCTAAAATCCAAAATCTAAAATGGTAGTGGGCACGATGGTACCAATCGTGCAGAGGTACTATGACCCCCTTTGTGCGAGTATAGCACCCGCCTAATAGGGTGTCAACTAGTACCTATGGTACAATAGGCCTACTATATTATAGCCAAAAAGATGCTTGGAGCCTGATGAGTTCGCAGTTCCGAGCGCCGAGTTCCGAGCGACACCCGCCGAAACGACAACCCTAAACTTTGCGCTCTTTGCGCCTTGGCGGCCTCATCTCTTTACTCGGTGCTCAGTACTCATCATGTCCCAGGCCAGGAGGGTACGATGACGTATCGGATTACGCTTATTCCAGGGGATGGGATTGGGCCGGAGATTTCGCAGGCCACGCAACGAGTGATTGACGCCCTCGGCGTGGGTATAGAGTGGGACGTGATGGAGGCAGGGGAGTCGGCCATCGCGCGGGGCGGCAACCCCCTCCCCGAAGAGGTGCTGGAGTCGGTGCGCCGCAACAAGGTGGCTATCAAAGGCCCCATCACCACCCCGGTGGGCAAAGGCTTCCGCTCGGTGAACGTGGGGCTGCGCAAGGCGCTCGACCTGTACGCCAACATCCGCCCCACCAAGACGCGCAAGGGCGTGCGCTCCCGCTTCGACAACGTCGATCTGGTGATTGTGCGTGAGAACACGGAAGACCTGTACGCGGGCATCGAGTTCTTCGAGGGCAGCCAGGAAGCCAACGACCTCATCGCCTGGATCAAAGAGCGCAACGGCGCTACTATCCGCCCCGACTCGGCTATCAGCATCAAGCCTATCTCCATATCAGGCAGCCGCCGCATCGTGGAGTTCGCCTTCAAGTACGCCGAGGAGAACGGGCGCAAGAAGGTATCGGCGGTGCACAAGGCCAACATCATGAAGGCCACCGACGGCCTCTACCTGCGCACCGCCGAGGAGGTAGCCGCGCAGCACCCCGGCATCCAATTCGAGAACGTGATCGTAGATAACATGTGCATGCAACTGGTGCAGAAGCCCGACCTGTACGACGTGCTGGTGCTGCCCAACCTCTACGGCGACATCGTGTCCGACCTGTGCGCCGGGCTGGTGGGCGGGCTGGGCGTGGCCCCCGGCGCGAACGTGGGCGAGGAAGTGGCCCTGTTCGAGCCCATCCACGGCAGCGCGCCCAAGTATACGGGCCAGAACAAGGTCAACCCAATGGCGATGATGTACTCAGGCGTGATGATGCTCAACTGGATAGGCGCGCGCGAGGCCGCCACCCGCCTGGAACGCGCCCTCGATGAGACCATAGCGGCGGGCGTGGACGTCACCTACGACCTCAAGCAGCGCCGCGACGACCCCACCGCTAAGTCCACCTCAGAGGTAGCGGACGCCCTCATATCCAAGCTTAGGGGCAGCAGTTAGAGTTTAGAGACGGAAACGCAAAGCATGCCCTGAGCGCAGCCGAAGGGACGCAAACAGCGCAACGAACGCGCAAAGGCTAAGAATTGTTTTGGATGAAGGTAGGGGCGGTTACCAAACCGCCCCTACCTTCATCCCGGAGTGTTGCTGCATACGTAGTATTAGCAGGCTGTGGTTTATGGAGACGTTGTAGGGGAGTTCTATATGAATCGTAGGCGCAACCGGCGTTTGGTGCTGCTGGCCGGGCTTGTGGTGTTAGCGGGTCTGCTGGTTTGGCGGCCAAACAGCGTGCTGGGGTTGATTACGCGGCCTTTCGGTATCTCTGTGGACGTGAGCGGCGGGAACGCAACGTCGATTGTGGTGCCGGAGGGCTTCGAGGTGAACATCTACGCGAGTGGCTTGCGGGGGCCGCGCCTGTTGGACGTGGGGCCGGATGGCACGCTGTTCGTGGCGGAGCGCGATGCGGGGCGCGTGGCCGCCCTGCCGGACAAGAACGGCGACGGTCAGGCCGATGGCAGTATCACGGTGGCGGATGGGCTGTCCAGGCCCAACAGCGTTTTTGTATACTCGGGCACGGTGATTGTGGGCGAGCAGGGCCAGGTCTCTATGTTGCGGCTCGGCCAGGACTATAAGGCGTCGGAGCGGTCGGTGCTGGTGTCCGATTTGCCGAGCGGGGGCATACACAACAGCAAGACCGCTGTGGTAGGCTCCGACAGCCGCCTGTACGTGGCGATGGGTTCCACATGCAACGTCTGCAACGAGAGCGACGAACGCCGGGCGGCGGTGTCGGTGTACGGCCTGGATGGCGCGGGCGGGAGCGTGTACGCAAAGGGCTTACGCAACGCGGTGGGGCTGGCGGTGAACCCCTGGACCGGCGAGGTGTGGGCCTCCAACAACGGCCGCGACCTCATGGGCGACGAGCTGCCCCCCGAAACCGTGTACGCGCTGAAGGAGGGAGGCGATTACGGTTGGCCTCGCTGCTACGCGGGCGACATCCCCGACCCCGACTTTGGCAAGAGTGCCGAGGCCTGCGCGGGCGTCGAAGCCCCGGTCGCCCGCATGGCGGCGCACATGGCACCCCTGGGCATCGCCTTCTACAAGGGCGGCAACTTCCCACCGCCCTACAACGACAGCCTGTATATCGCCCTGCACGGCTCGTGGAATAGCAGCTCGATGGTCGGCTATAAGGTCATGCGGGTGCCCCTTAAGGACGGGCGGGTAGCCGGGCAGGCGGTCGATTTTGCCACGGGGTTCCTTAGCACGGAGGACGTGGTCGCGGGACGCCCGGCGGGTGTAGCCGTGGGTAAAGACGGCAGCCTGTTCATCTCGGATGATAAGTCGGGGTTCATCTACAGGGTGTCCTGGCGGGGCAAGTAACGGCAGCTATCCAAAGAGCGATAGCGTGGAATACGAGCACCCAAGGCCCCAGCCTTGTCATTTCGAGCGTAGCGAGAAATCTCGTCCCTGAGCACGTAGTTTCCCCTTTCTTACAAGACAGAATCACATGAGAAAAGGGTAACATCCTGGTGAAGGACGAGATTTCTCACTACGTTCGAAATGACATAGGGGGCTTGGGTGCTCGTATTCGATGATCGAGGGTTTGAGATGGCTTCTAGTAGCTGCATTAGGGGACAAACCCGCGCATGCGTTACGGCGTATACGTAAGGAACATCGCATAGCATCAGAAAGGGGCACATAGCAGACATGGCCATAGCACAACTCCCGGCAGTAGGTCAGCGGGCACCCGACTTCAACCTGGACACACCCTATGCAGGCGAAATCACCCTCAAAGACCTGACGGCGAAGCGCACGCTAATCATCTTGCAGCGCCATCTTGGCTGAACGGTCTGCCTCGACTACGTGGCGCAGTTGCGCTCGCATTACCCCACTATCCAGGCCGCAGGGGCCGAAGTGCTCCTGGTGACTTTCTTCCCACCCAGCCGGGCGCTCACCTGGGCGCGCCGCCACAAGCTACCTTTTCCGCTGGCCTCCGACGAGAGCAGGCAGGTCTACTTCGACTACGGCCTGGGAGATGCCACCACGATGGAGCTTCTGGGTCCGCAGAACTGGCTGCCCGGCCTCAAGGCCACGCTCCGCACACGCGAGGCCCCTTCCCACACCAGGCACGTCGCCCAACTCGGCGGCTACTTCATCGTAGATGACACCGGCAAGCTGCTGTACGCCCATCGCTCCAGCAACCCCTCAGACCACCCCGACCCCAGGACGTTGGTACGAGTGCTCACGGACGTTTCCCTCTAGCCCGTCAGCACCTGCAATGTCTCGCGGGCGCAGCGTTCCCAGGTGAAGTGGGAAGCGCGTTCGAGGCCCTTGCGGCGTAACTCGGCTTGCAGGCCGGGGTCGTGGGAGAGGCGTTGGACGGCTTCGGCCCAGGGGCGGGGGTCGTGGGGGTCCAGGAGCAGGCCGCCGTCGCCCACCACTTCGGGCAGGGAAGTCGCGGTAGAGGCTATTATGGGGGTGCCGCATGACATGGCTTCCAGGGGCGGCAGGCCAAACCCTTCGTAGAGGGAGGGGAAGGTGAGGGCCAGCGCGCCTGAGTAGAGGGCGGGCAGGTCGTCCCGCTCCACGTAGTCGGCAAATCGTACCAGATCGCCCAGGCCGCGCGCCCGCACCATCTCGAACAGGCTGTCGTACAGCCAGCCCCGCTTGCCGGCGAGCAGCAGTTGGGGCGGTTGCTGCATGCTGCCCCTCAACATGTCCCAGGCTTCCACCAGCAGGCCCAGGTTCTTGCGCGGTTGCAGCGTGCCGACGTGCAGGCAATATGGTGCTCGAATGCCATATTTGCTCGCCACCTCCGCTTTGTGCGCCGCATCGTCTACGGGGGCGAATATCGGGTCTCGGCCATGATGGACCACCCTTATCTTGCCGGGCGGCACGCGGTAGTGCCTAATAAGGTCGCGTTTGGTCGCCTCCGAGATGGCGATCACGCGGCGGGCGGACCTGGCGCTGAAAAGGGTAGACAGGTGCAGGTACAACCGCGAACCGCGCGTATGGGCCTGTGGGTACTCCAGGTAGCCCAGGTCGTGCACCGTGACCACGGTCCGCCTGGGGTGCCAGAGCGGCACGACGTGGGAGGGCACGAACAGCACGCCCGGGGGCCTGCGCAGCACCTCCCACGACAGCCGCAGGTGCGTCCACAGGCGCGGGAAGGGTGCCGACACGATACGCCAGTTGGGGGGCAAGTCAAAGCCCAGCCTCCCACGCGCCTCATCATCAGACTTTATATTGACATAAAGCCGGAAGTCATAGCGGCTGGCTTCGGGCAGGCGGGCGAGGGCAGCAAGCAGGCTGGCCGAGTAGTGCTCAGTGCCCGTGCGCTGGGCGATGATGGCCCGGCTGGCGTCTATGCCTATGGTTGGGGGTTGGTTTGTCATGGTTGAATTACCGAGGGATTAGGGATGAGCGACTGGGGGACGACCTGCTAACTCCGCCTTGCCGCGTCCCCCACAGGGCAACCCCCAACAGGGCTATGGCAGAGTCCTCCCTCACCACCCCTCACGTCTTGCTCAATTCCGCAATCTCCTTCATCACCATATCAGCCGTAATAGCCCGCATCTCAGGCCCGCCCTCGATGTGCCGCACGTCCACACCCAGTATCTCCGTCGGCAAAGTGCCGGGGGCGCGGAGGGCACGATGCAGGCGGGGGTCGCCCCAGGGCGCCCAACTGCGCTCGTCGCTGGGGCCGTACAGGTGGAGGGTGCGCTTGCCGAGGGCGTCCGCTATGTGCAGGGGGCCGCTGTCCACCCCCAGCACCATGTGCGCCTTGTCCAGCAGCCAGGCCAGTTCGGAGATGCTGGCAGTGCGGCTGGACAGGTCGAGAGGCTTGCTGGAGGTGGTCTGCACGATGCGGGCGCACAGGGTTTGCTCGCCCGGTGCCCCGGTGAGGACGACGCTGTACCCATCTGCTGCCAGCCTGTCGGCTACTTCGGCCCAGCCCTTGATGGTCCATAGCTTGTTAGCCCCTGCCGTGCCTGGGTGGATTACCACCCGTCTAGCTGCGTCCGCGCTCAGCCAGGGGGCGAGCAGGTCCGGTGACGGCTCGGTCATGTTGGGAGGGGCTAAGGGGGGTTGGCCCTGCTCGCGCTCTATTTGCAGTGGTGGCGTGTAAGTGGTGCCTGTTGCTTTGATCGTAGCGTGTGCCAGCCGCAAATCTTGCTCGACCTCGTGCCTGCCCGGGGTAAAGGGTACGCGGTCCGTGAGCCAACTTTGCATGCCGGGCGTGTCGTAGCCCCACCGCCTGGGCACGCCCGCCACCCACATGAGGGCCGCGCCCCACCAGTGGTCGAAGCGCAAGGTGAGGCCCAGGTCGTAGCGTCCCTCGGCTATCTGCTCCGCCGAGCGGGCGAGCAGCCTGTACGGCTCCGCGCCGCCCACCCGCTCCACGATGCCGGGGAACGGCACCACCTGCAAAGCGTCCAGGTTGGGGTTGCCCTCCCACATCGCCCGGCCCCACGGCCCCACCACGCCTGTTATGTAAGCGGCGGGAAATGCCTGCCGGATGAGGTCGAGGGTAGGGGTCGCAAACAGCAAGTCGCCCAGGTGGTCGGGGCGCATGACAAGGACGCGGTTTATGCGCCCTGTGTTGTCGCCGTGGCGGGCCAGCTTGTTTTGCAGTGCCTGGGGCGTGCAGAAGATGCGCACCATTAGCTCGCGCGCCAGCATCTTCGGGTCGCCCGGGCGCGGCACGCGTGTCAGCCCTCGCCCAGCGGGATTTCGGCCCAGGGGTGCCAGGTGCCATCCGCCGTCTTGTAGATAAGGTAGACGCTTTCTACGTCCCACGCGATGAACAGGCGCAGGGGGGCAAGCTCGCTGTAGACGCGCTCTAGCTCCTCCGCGTCGGAGAAGAGGCCCACCGTCATGTGAGGCACGAATTCCTCCGGCTGCCTGCCATACGCCGGGTACTGGGGGAACTCGGCAAGCACTGCCTCGTAGAGGGACGTCACCCGCTCCGGCTTGGCGAGGCGCAGGTAGAGCACCTTGTCCTCGGGGAAGATGCCGAAGCCGCGTATCGCCACGGCCCTGGGCGGGCATTTAGCGAACAGCAGCCGCAGCCTCTCCTCGGCCTCTTCGATGCGGTCGAAGGGCACGAAGGGGTAGTCCACCGTGATGTGCGCCTCGATGCGCCAGATTTGCTCGGCGGCGTACTTCTGGCGGTAGTGGTCGGCAAACCCCCGTATGTCGGGCGGGGGCACGATCACGATAGCCGTCTGGCCTGTTGGCGCTGTGGAGCCGGTGTCGAACATAGTGCTTTATCTTACCCGATGCGCCCCGGCCTGAAAACCTTCTGCACAGCGCCCCACACCTCGTCCGCCGCTACCATGTCGTGGTACTTGTCGCCCCGCGCCGCCGCTTGGCGCAGCGACTCGGCCCCAGACTTCGTATCCGCGGGCGCGACCACCACGCTCCGCCCCGAAGGGTCCCACGGCCCATACCGCGCCGGGTCGCTGGGACCGAACACGGCCACCACGGGGGTGCGCACCGCCGTCGCCAGGTGCATCGCCCCGGTGTCGTGCCCCAGGAAGAGGCTGCACCTCTGCAACAGTGCGCCCATCTCGCCCCACTGTAGCTTGCCCACGAGGTCGGCTACGTAGGGCCGGGTGGCGGGGAAGAGGGCGGCCTTGAAGGTTTCGGCGGCCTCGCGGTCCTGCTCGCCGGGGCCGCCCAGGACGAGGATGTTGGCCTCGTACGTCTCGGCTATCCAGTCGGCAATGCGCGCCCAGCGTTCCGGCTGCCAGCGCTTGGCGGGCAGGTGCATACCGGGGTTGGCCCCACCACCCAGGTGCAACGCCACCAGCCCGTACTCGCTCTCGCCCTCCTCCCCCAGCGCCTCCGAGAGCGCCTGCCCGGCCTGGACCTTGTCCTCCTCGGTGGGGTAGAACTCCAGGTACGCCGCCTCGGAGGGTGCCTTGACGCCCAGGGCGCGTACCACGTCCAGGTACCACTCGACTTCGTGCCTGGCGCGATTGGGCGGGCATACCACCGGGTGCGTGAGAGCGACCCCCCTGCCCTGGCTGTCCAGCCCGGCGCGTATATCCGCTCCCGACCAGTATGCCGCCAGGTTGAGCATAGGGGAGCGGTCGAGCACGAGGGCGGTCGTGTAGCGGCCTCGCCGGATATAGCGCGCCAGCCGCATATAGTCCGCCAGCGAGTGTTGTGCGTCTCCCACCCCGCCGTCGATGAACTCGTTAATATTGGGGTTGTTTTGCACGGCTGGGCGCGAATACCCACCCACCGAGAGGCCAACGTGGGCATCGGGGAGCGTCTTGCGGAGGGCGGCGATGGCGGGGGTCGCCATGAGCAGGTCGCCCATGCAGCACGGCTTGACGAACACCACGCGCTTGAGATGGGGGCTGTCGAGGGGCACCGCCTTGCCGCGACCGGGCCGCAGCCGCCAGGGCAGGCCCGCGAGTTGGGTGGCCGCGCCTACTGCCGACGATCTGAGACCAGGCAAATCCAGTCGCCCTCCTGTCTCTTCTCTCGGATAGGGAGGCCCACCCTCTCCAACGCGGCTATTACGCTGTCGCCCCGCTCGTGGAAGATACCCGAGGTGACCAGGATGCCGCCGGGTGCAAGCAACTCGTACAGCGATTTTGACAGGTCGATAATTACCGTGGCGAGGATGTTGGCTACTATCAGGTCGTAGGGACCGCCATCGAGGGCTGCTGAGGCGGAACCCTGCCCCACCGCGATTTGCCCCGACAGGCCGTTGCGCTCGACGTTGTCCCGTGTGGCATCGACGGCTATCTGGTCGATGTCCAGCGCGATTACGCGCGCCGAGGGGCCGCCCAGCTTGGCCGCCGCGATAGCCAGGATGCCGGAGCCGGTGCCCAGGTCTAGCATGTTGGCGGGGGTGCCGGGCCGCACGTACTCCTCAAGCGCGGCGAGGCACAGGCGGGTGGTGGGGTGGAGGCCGGTGCCGAAGGCCATGCCTGGGTCCAGGTCGAGCACGATATCGCCCTCTTTAGGCGCGTATTCGAGCCAGGAGGGCTTTATCACGATGCGTTCGCCCATGCGCTGTATGCCGTAGTAGTCCTTCCAGGCGTTGGCCCAGTCCTCCTCCTTGCACGGCTTAACACCGAGTGCGCCCACCTGCCGCAGCCTGCCCAGGTACCACAGCGCCTGCTCTATCTCCCGCTGCTTCTCGGGGGCCTCGGCGTCGTCGGGTATGTAGGTGCGCACGCTTATGGGGCGGCTCGGGTCGATCTCCGGCTGTTGCAGGGCGGACCAGTCGGGGTACTCGCCCTCCGGCACGATTAACGGCTGCTCCACGACCACCCCGCCGTTGTAGCCGAGCCGGGCGAACAACTCGCTCACCGGCTCCACCGCCTCGGGGTCCACCTCTACGCTTAGCTCTAGCCAGTCTGCCATGTTATTTGAAGGTCTCGTCAATCGTGGCGTCGCCCCGGCCCACCGTGTGCAACACCGAGTCGTCGCCCACGTTGATGGCGCTGTAGGAGCCTTCCACCGTGGCCCGCTCGCCTATCATCGCGCCAAACAGGTTCATGGCCGACACCGTGGCGTCGGGGCTGATGATGCTGTTTTTCACGACCGAGTCGCGCACCGTGGCCCCCTCCGAAATGGAGGCGAACGGACCTATCACCGAGTTCTCGACTGTGGCGTCCTCGGCTATGAAGCAGGGAGGAATGACCAGGGAGGAGCCGCGCATGTACGGCTCGGTGTTGGGGTCCATCTTGCGCAGGAAGTAGCGGTTGGTGTGCAGGGTGGCGTCCCAGGTGCCGGTATCTTCCCACACCTCGACGGGGAAGGTGCGGAACTTCGCGCCCGAGTCGATCATCTCCTGCACCGCGTCGGCCAGGTAGTACTCGCCCTTGAGGCTGCGGCCCGAGGCCATCAGCCGGTGTATGCCCCGGAAGAGGGCCGTGGAGTCCTTGAAGTAGTAGAGGCCGACTAGGGCCAGGTTGCTCTCCGGCTTTGCGGGCTTCTCGACCATCTTCCTTACGTGGCCGTCCTCGTCCAGCACGGCGATACCGAAGCGCGAGGGGTCCTCCACCTCCGACACGAAAATGGCCCCATCGGCCTCCTTGAGGTCGTTCACCACGGTCAGGTCGGCCTCGAACAGCGTGTCCACGAAGAGGGTCAGCACGTCGCCTTCGACGTACGGCTCGGTGAGGGCGATAGCGTCCGCCTGCCCGCGCATAACCTTCTGCTCGACGAAGCGGAACTTGTACTGCGGGTAGTGCTTGGTAGCGTACTCCTCCATCTGCTCGCCCATCTTGCCGACGATAATGATAATCTCCTCGATCTTCAGGGGCGCGAGCGCGTCCAGCACGAGGGCCAGCGATGGGCGGCCCGCGACGGGCACGAGGGGCTTGGGCCGCGTGTGGGTGTGAGGTCGCATGCGGGTGCCGTACCCGGCAGCGGGGATGATTACTTTCATAGTGCTCCTGTAGTGGTATGTCTCAAAATTGCTCCATTCCTCGGTTCACCAGTATACCTGCCGGGACGCTGCCCTACCGGACGCCGTCGAGTTCCAGCGGTTCGGGTAGAGCGGCTTCCCGGCCGCCATAGCCAATCCAGGGAGTCGCCCCGTCTCGGAACAACGACCAGTCGAACACATAGGCGTAGAACAAGAGGGCTTTAGTCGGACCATGCCCTCTGGTGGGCCAGAACTCGGACCAGGCCGAGCCTATTACCCCCTCATCCAGCCCCATGAACGGCTCCATGCTGCCGACGGGCAGGGGTTCCCCTGAAGGGTCGGCTATCAAAACCAGCTTCCAGTACCTGCTTATCGTGCGCCTCTCAGGTATAATTCCGAGTCTGTCATCAGTGGGTACGAGCGCGTTGCCACAGGTGAGGGGCGTTGGCAGGTCTATCTCCTCGATATAGTAGCTCTTCAGCCTGTAGCGTTGACTGGTGGGTACCGTATTTTTTCCTTCAGCAATGATGTTGCCTTGCGCCAGATAAATACCTCGACAATCTTTAGGCAGGCGTCTATTGTAATCACGCCTGCCCAGGTGGGTGAGAAGCACGTCGTAAGGCGGCTGATTCTCAGGATGGAACTCATAAACAGCCCGCTCGAAGTACTGGACCGTATAAACCTGCTTGTCGAGCGCGTTCTCCTCCTCAAACTCGTTCGAGATAGGGTAGCCGTTCTGAGCAAGGCCCCCATTAGCCTCCCAGTACTCCCGGAAGCGTCCGCCCAGGGTTTTACCCGTTTCAGCAAAGACCAAAGGCCGGTCCGTACTCGCCCGTTGCCCCGGCGCGCTATCTCTCGAGTAGCGGGTCTGGTAATGCAGAGTGCCCAGTAGGCTGAGCAGGACGTCATAAGGCGGCATATTTTCGGGGTGTAGCTCGAATATCGCCCGCTCGAAATACTGGACCACATAGGTTCTACCATCTATTTCGCTTTTTATACGCAGTTGCTTTGAGATTGGCAGTCCCTGCTGTGGCAGACCACCGTGCTGGTCCCAGTATTCAAGAAACCTGCCACATACGCTCTGGCCGGTTTCTTGAAAGTCCCGGCACTGCTGTGCGGCAAGGTGAGGCCCGGCTTGTACGCGGGCCGTAGGCTCCAGCCCTGAAGCGCCCACCAGCAGACTGCATAGCATGATCCATCTGAACTGAGCGAACCTGTGAGTACGCATGCCGTGAGCCTGCTATCGTTCTCTTGCCAGAATATCACCGGAGCCAACCCCCAGTTTAGCCCAAAGGCCCGGAGGGTGCAAGGCGAGGTGCGGTAGCCCAGCGGGGGTGCCCTGCCACCGTCGCCCTCCCACCGTCGCCCTGCCAATGAATTGGCGGGCTGGCAAGTAGCGAAGTCTCCTCCGGAGACTACATGACGTTCCTTAGTCCCCGGAGGGGACTTTGCCACTTCTCAGCCCGTGGCTTCAGCCACAGGGCGACAGTGGCAGGGCACTCTCACAAGGCACGCTTGCACCCCGCGCAAGGGCACATATCTTGCACCTATGACGCGTGCTATCACTTGACTACCAAGTGGCTATTCGGCTGGCCGCCCAGCGCCGTGCCGACAGGAGTGACCTAAAATGAGCGACAACGGACAGAACAATAGCGAGACGGGCCCGCAAGCCGGGCAGCCGGGCTACCACACTCCCGGCCAGGACACCACGCTTCAGAGCACCAGCGAGGCGGTCCCCACCCCCGACCAGACGAGCGAGCAACGGCTAGACGACCCCAAGCCCTACATCGAGGCCATAAACGCTACACCCGGCGAGGCCAACCCGGCCCTCGGCGAGACGGTCGGCGCCGAGCAGGGCACCACCAGCACGGCGGACCTGCTGCTCGCCCGCGAGGCCGCGGAGGAGCGCCCCGTGCGGCAGGAGGGCGTGCGCCCCTACCAGGACCAGTCGAGTGGCAGCCGCCCCGACGAGTTCCAGGACGGCGATTCGGGCCGCCCCAACTGGCCCGACGACAAACAGGAAGACCCCATCAACTACATGGAATCGCCCCGCGCCTATATGCCGATGGGCACCGGGGCCACCGACTTCTACGACAGGAGCTTCCAGGGCCGTGTGGATGCCGAGGTAGATAGGTCGTCCACGGAGGCCGAGAAGGGCGAATCGCGCTCCGGCCTGCCCCATGTGGGCCTCGACGCCGAAGAGGACAAGTACGAGCAGCGTGAGTTCGGCCGCCCGCAGCCGCCCTCCGACATGGAGACCTTCGCGCCCGGCGCGCCCAACCTTCCGCCCAGGGACGACGAATGATGAGCGGCGGGAATAGCAGAAGCACCAGTCCCGCGGGGGGAGTGTTAGAGGGACAGCGCGTGGTAAGCGGCACCTTTGGCTCGCGCCAGGCCGCCGAGACCGCGATACGGGAATTGCGCGACCTGGGAGTGCCCGCCGACTCCATTTCGGTGATCTCTCGCGAGGAGGACCAACCCGACTTGGAGGTCGCCGCAGGGGCCAGCCGGGAGGTGATTGGCGATGAGGCTCTAGCTTACCGCGCCTCACCCGAGCTGCCCAACTACGAGGACCTGCCCAGCACAATTGCCGAGCAGACTGGCACGCCCCTCGACGCGGATGCGGTGGCAGGCTCCGTCTCCCAGGACGGCGCTGGCCTGGCGCGCGATGAAGACCTGGTGCGCCGCAACGAGGCCGACACCAACGCCGATATCGACATCTACACCGACTTCCCCGACAAGCCAGGCGGCCTCAACCCCGAGTCGCCCATCGCCGCCGAATACGAGGGCACGGTGCAGGAACCGGCGAGCAATCGCACTCCCGCCGTGGGGACGGCTGCCACGGGCGCGGCCCTGGGCGGCCTGGGTGGTCTGCTTGTGGGGCTGGGGGTGCTCGCCGTGCCGGGGATAGGGCCGCTGCTGGCGGCGGGCCCGTTAGCGGGTGCGCTCGGGGGCATGCTGGCCGGGGGTGCGGCGGGTGGGGTTATAGGCGGCCTCTCCGCCATAGGCGTGCCGGAAGAGTACGCCCGCGACTACGCCGCCCGCATCGAACAGGGCCACACCCTCGTCAGCGTCCGCACCGATGAAGTCACCGCCGACCCCGCCGAGCGCATCCTGACCGTGAACGGCGCGGAGAACGTACACTGCGATTGATGACCCACACGCGCAACACGAAACGTGATGAGGTGTAACAGCCCATCACGTTTTTCGTTTGTGAAGTAAGATTAAGCCGAGGCATTTAGGAGCTATCTCAAAAAGGAAAGTGTCGAACATGAGCACCCAGGCCACTCCTATGTCATTTCGAACGTAGTGAGAAATCTCGTCCTCCACCCTGATGTGGCTCTATTCTCACGGGACTCTACGCTGTAGGGAAGGTGTTACCTGGGTGCTGAAGGACGAGATTTCTCACTACGTTCGAAATGACATAGGGGGACTCGGTCGCTCTTTTCCGCTCACTCACTCCTCCGGTAGCTTTTAGCAGGAGGTATCTTTGGACGCAGCACGTTTCAGCGACTTCGCTCGTACAGCCGACGCGGTAACCGCCACCAGCAAGCGGCTGGAGAAACTGGCTATCCTGGCCGAATACCTGACGCCCTTGAGTGATGTTGACCTGGCGATAGCTTCCAGGTTCCTGTCGGGGCAGCCCTTCCCGCCCTCGGACGAGCGCACGCTCAACGTCGGCTTCAGCATGGCCTCCACGGTGCTGATAGAGCTTTCGGGCGTGGATGGGCACGAGTACGGGCAGCTAGTGGTGCGGCTTGGGGACATGGGCGACGTGGCCGAGCGGATCATGCCGGGGCAGCCCGTGGAGCCGGGCGAGCCTGTGTCCTTGCAGTCGGCCCTCGCCGCGTTCGAGCAGTTGGCCTCCACGCGAGGCACGGGGAATAAGGCGGTGCTGTTGCGCAACCTGCTGGCGAAAGCCACGCCGCCCGAGGCCAAGTACCTGGTCAAGCTCGTCACGGGCGATATGCGCATGGGGCTGAAGGAGTCGCTGGTGGAGGAGGCGCTGGCACGCATGGCGGGCGTGGGCGTGGGCGAGCTTCAGCGGGTGAACATGCTCGTAGGCGACGTGGGAGAGACGGCCCTCATGTCGCGCCACGGCAGGCTGGGTGAGGCCACCATGCGCCTGTTCCACCCGCTCAAGTTCATGCTCGCCACCCCCGCCGAGGAGCCGCGCGACATCCTGGCCGAGGCCCGCAACCGCAGCGAAACACACCTATACGTCGAGGATAAGTACGACGGGGTGCGGGCGCAGCTCCACAAGCAGGGCGAGCGGGCCGAGCTATATTCCCGCACGTTGGACCCGGTGACCAATCGCTTCCCGGAGGTCACGGCAGCGCTTTTTGCACTCCCACACGACGCCATCTTCGACGGGGAGATAGTGGCACTGCACGGCGAAATTGAGAGCCGCTGCCTGCCCTTCGCCGCGCTCCAGAAGCGTATGGGCCGCAAGACCGTCTCGCAAGAGCTAATGTCGGAAGTGCCGGTAGCCTGCATGATCTTCGACCTGCTTTACCTGGATGGAGAGGTGCTGCTGGACCAACCCCTCTCCCGGCGCAAGGAGCTACTCGCGGGCCTCTACCTGCGCTACCCCCTGGTGAGGGCTACCACCGAGCTTGTGCCCGTTGAGGTGTTCGAGGCAGAAGCGCAGGTAGAGGCCGAAGAAGAGGGAGAGACGGAGGATGGCGCGAAGGCTCACCCGTTGGATGCCATGTTCGCCGGGGCGCGGGACCGTGGCAACGAGGGCCTCATGGTGAAGATGCCCGGCTCCAACTATTCGCCCGGCAAGCGGGGCAAGGCGTGGCTCAAGGTGAAGCGGGCGCTGGCCACGCTGGACGTGGTCGTCACGGCGGTGGAGTGGGGGCACGGCAAGCGGCGCGACATGCTCTCAGACTACACGTTCGCCGTGCTCTCTCCTGAAGGCGACCTGCTCAACGTCGGGAAAGCCTACTCGGGCCTCACCGACGCCGAGATCATCGAGATGACCGAGTGGTTCAAGGCCCACACGCTTCGCGATTTCGGCCGCGTGCGCCTGGTTGAGCCTCTTATCGTTATAGAGGTGGCCTTCGACAAAATACAGCCCAGCCCCCGGCACAAGAGCGGCTACGCCCTCCGCTTCCCCCGCATAGTGCGCCTCCGCCCCGACAAACGCCCCCAGGACGCCAGCACGCTGGAAGAAGTGCGCACCATCGCAAACGCATGAACAGGAGACGGAAACGCCAAGACGCCAAGGACGCCAAGAGCGCGCCAAGTAAGCTATAGGTCATTCACCGCAGAGACGCGGAGAACGAAAAGGCACGCAGAGAAGAATTAGTGTGTCACATGCAACAGGGCAGCATCGTACTGTACGATGCTGCCCTGTTGCATATCTAAACCTTCCTTAGTCTCTGCGCGCCCTCTGCGTTCTCTGCGTCTCTGCGGTGAACCGTACCTAATCTTGGCGCGTTCTTGGCGTCTTGGCGTCTTGGCGGTTCCGTCTCCTATCTTACTGCCCCGAGGCGACCGCGTCCGGGTAGAAGGTGGTGGCGAGCACTTTGCTTACCTGGCCGCGGCTCATGTTGCTGCCGGGGCGGAAGTACTTGCGGCCCTGGGCGTCGCACGGCTCGGGCTGGCCGGTATCGGGGTTGGTGCCGCCGCAGTTGTAGCCGCTGATGCTGCCGAGGCGGGCCAGGGCCTCCACATAGGGGTTGAACGTGTTGGAGGGCGGCACGTCGGTGAAGGTGTATTGCAGCGTCGTGCCGGTCGGGACCGCGGGGGGCAGCCCGGCGCGGTGGGAGGTCAGGTCCATCGAGGCGGACACCATCTTGGCGACCTGCTGGCGGGTAACGTACTCGTTGGGGCGGAAGTAGCGACGGTTGGCTTCGTCGCAAGGCTCGGTCGAGCCGCTTGCCCCGCTACATGAGTAGCCGGAGGTCACTCCGTGCTGGGCCACGCGCTCCACGTACAGCCAGTAGGTCGAGCCGGGCGCGATGTCATGGAAGGTCCAGCGGCCGGCGGGTATGGCGTCGGTGTACCCTGCGGAGGCCGCTACCATCTTGGCAAGCTGTCCGCGCGTCACGTTGGCGTTAGGGCGGAAGGTGCCGTCACCGTAGCCGCTGATGATGTTGCGGCAGGCCAGCACGCGCACGTACGTATAGAAGGGGTTTTCGCCCGGCCTTACATCGGGGAAGCTGACTGTGCAGAGCGGCTGCACCGTAGACACCGCGGTGGGTATGTTGGCGGGCACGCTGCCACCGTCCTTGGCGGCATATGCCCCAGGCGTGGCAGCCACCCCCAGCGACAGCACCGCCGCAAGCCCCGCGAACAGACACGCCGCACCCGCCAGCACGGGGCCCGCGTACTTACTCTTTACTCTAGAAAACATGATGATAATTCCTTGCTCTAAGAATGTGGTTATGGCTAGCGGAATAGCTTGCCCGGACGAGCGGATTGGGAGCGCCCCCGTCACGTGTTGCGCTAATGTGATGCCTGCGGAAGATTAAGGTGCCCACCATGATGGAGGCATCCAGTTAGCGTAGTCTGAGTATAGTAGCTGGCGTTGCTGTGTCATAGAGGAGATTATGGCTATTGAACCGCCCCAGGTTGGCTAATCCTCTTATGCGATACCTGAGTAGGACCTGCTCGCCGGAGGACGGCAAAGTGCTATAATGCGGTACCACAGGTCCATTGCGGGACTTCACGTGGTCGTCATTTGCGTTGCTCGATTCGGTGGCTTATGAGTTTCGCCGGGGTCATCCTATCCCGGCGATGCGGTGGGAGGTGTGCCATGCCTGGGTCGCTGGGCTTACCAACCGGCACCGTGACGTTCCTCTATACCGACATAGAAGGCAGCACAATTCGGTGGGAGCGGAACCCCAACGCTATGAAAGCCGCGGTCGAGCGCCACGACAGCCTCCTCCGCCACGCTATTGAGAGGCACCGGGGCGTCGTGTTCAGGACGATGGGCGATGCGTTCTGCGCCGCCTTTCCCCTGGCGGAAGACGCCCTCGAGGCAGCCATCGCCGCCCAGCGCACCCTCGATGCCGAAGGCTGGGACCCCGAGGTCGTGCCCATCAGGGTCAGGATGGCCCTGCATACCGGGCCGGGCGAAGTCAGGGATGGAGATTACGTCGGCCAGCACCTGAACCGTCTCGCCCGCTTGCTGTCGGCAGGTCATGGCGGCCAGGTGCTGCTATCCGAGGCCACTTACGCCCTCATCTGTGACAGGCCGCCCGATGGTGTGAGCTTTCTCGACCTCGGACAGCACCAGCTCAAGGACCTGGACCGCCCGGAGCACGTTTACCAGCTTCTGGGTAATGCCTTGCCCTCAAACTTCCCGCCCCTGAAGACCGAGAACGCGCACTCGAACAATCTACCCATCTCTCCAACTGAGTTCATTGGCAGGGAGCGCGAGCTACAGGACATCTGCGGCCTGCTATCGAAGCCCCAGGTAAGGTTGGTGACCCTCACCGGCCCCGGCGGCACCGGCAAGACGCGCCTGTCCCTCCAGGTGGGTGCGGCTCTACTGGAGCAGTTCTGCAACGGCGTGTTCTGGGTGCCGTTAGCCTCGGTATCGGACCCCGCGCTCGTGCTGGGGGCTATCGGTGAAGCCCTGAAGCTGATGGAAAGCGGTAGCCGCCCCCTCATCGAGAGCCTCAGGGACTACTTGCGGCAGAAAGAAATGCTCCTGGTGCTGGACAACTTCGAGCAGGTCGTCAGCGCCGCAAGCTCTATCAGCGACCTGTTGGGTGCCGCTCCCCAACTGAAGGTGCTCGTCACGACCCGCGAGGTGCTGCGGCTCTACGGCGAACATGAATACCCGGTGCCACCCCTCCGCTTGCCCGATCTCTCGCACCTGCCCTCCGTGCCGGTACTGGCCGAGTACGAGAGCGTGCGTCTATTCGTAGAGCGTGCCACCAACGCCAGGCCCGGATTCGAGCTTGCCCCCGACAACGCGGCTGCCGTCGCTGAGATCTGCACCCGGCTCGACGGGCTGCCACTCGCAATCGAGCTGGCCGCGGCGCGGATCAAGTTCCTGGCCGCACCCGCGATCCTGTCGAGGTTGGACAGCCGGTTGAAGCTGTTGACCAGTGGCGCTCGCGACCTACCAGCCCGGCAGCAGACTTTGCGCGGGGCCATTGACTGGAGCTACGATTTGCTGCCGGAACAGGAGCGGGCATTTTTCAGGAGGCTCGCGGTGTTCCAGGGTGGTTGCACGCTGGAGGCCGCCGAGGTGATAGCTTGCAACCCTGTCCCGGCGGCTACTGTACCTGCTTCGCTCGCGCCGTTGGAGATAGACGTTTTCGAGGGGCTGGCGTCGTTGGTCGATAAGAGCCTCTTGCGCCAGGTGGAACAGGTAGATAGCTCCGAGCCGCGATACGTGATGTTGGAGACAATACGTGAGTACGCCTTGGAACGGCTCGAGGAGTGTGGGGAACTGGGGGCCGTGCAGAGCGCGCACGCCCTGTACTTCTTGGGTGTGGCCGAGCAGGGGGAGGCAGACATCCAGAGTCCCAGGCAGAAGAACGCTATATTCACTCTCGAAACGGAGCACGACAACCTGCGGGTGGCGCTTCGGTGGACCCTCACGGACCAGGGTGATAAGAATGCCGGTCTGCGCATGGTCCACGCTTTGTCCCGATTCTGGCATATTCGAGGCCACATGAGCGAAGGGCGCAGGTGGGCCGGGGCGCTCCTCTCGGCGGCAACCGAGCGTACCGAGCTGAGGGCAGCGGCGCTCTACGGCGCGGGGTATATGACGTTCTTGCAGGGCGCGACGGAAGAAGCCTGCAACATGCTGGAAGAGAGCGTAGCTATAGCCAGGGAAACGGGTAACGAGCTTACTCTTGCGCACGCCCTCTTCATCTACGGCGCTGCCAGGGCGTTTGGCGGCGACCCTGTGGCGGGACGCTCTCTCGGCCAGGAAGGCATCGAGCTATTTCGCCGCCTGGGTGCCGTGGGTAAGCCCGGACTGAACCTGGCGCTCCTTGCCAACGGGGTGGTGACGTTCGTGCTCGGCGATTACGGGGCCGCCCATGACATCCTTGACGACGCAAGGCAGCTTGCCACCAGCTTAGGCGACTCTTATACGCTGGCCCAGGCTTCGACCTATCTGGCGGACCTGGCGCGCATCGACTGGGACTACGAGCGCGCGGGCAGCCTGTACGAGGAGAGTCTTGCGGCCTTCCGCGCGGTGGGCGGCCGCAGCGACATCCCGGCCTTGCTGCACAACCTCGGGTATGTGGCGATAGCCGGGCGCGAGTACCGGCGGGCCTGGGAGTTGTTCCACGAGAGCCTGGTGCTACAGCAGGAGATAGGAAACCAGCAAGGCGTATCGGAGTGCTTGAGCGGCTTTGCGGCGCTGGCAGGGGCGCAGGGCGACCCGGCGCGGGCGGCATGCCTGTTCGGGGCCGCTGAAGCCTTGCGCTCGGCAATTGGAGCTTACATGTGGCCCGCCGAGCGCATCGAGTGCGAGCGCAACCTTCGCAGCGCCAGGGCGGGGCTGGACGATGCAAGCTGGCAGGCGTCCTGGCAGGAGGGCGAGCGACTCAGCCCCGAGCAGGCGGTTGCTTACGCTTTGCAGCGGTAGGCGCCTCTATCCGATGTGGGAAGCTCTTTGCCTTTTCGAACGGAGTGAGAAATCTCGTCCTTCAGCACCCGGGTGTCCCCTTTCATACAACCATAGAGTCCCGTAAGAAAGAAGAAACGGCGGGGTAGAGGACGAGATTTCTCACTCCGTTCGAAATGACAAGGGCGGGGCTTTGGGTGCTATTATCCTTGCGCGGTATTTCGGGGGTAAGGGGTACTCAGAACGGGTAACCCTTCGCGCCCTGCAGGCCCTTCAGGCACGAAATCTCCCCCGCGATGTTATTGACGTGGCCCACAACCAGGATGCTGAGCACCCACCCGACGTTGGATGGACCGAACCCCAGCGCGGAGAGGTCCAGGGGGGTGTCGAGGTCGTTGGAGGTCAGGCTGGCAAGGTACTCACTGGTCCTTGCGTACACGGCCTGCGCGTACTCTTTCAACGCGGGTAGCTCCACCTGCACCCTTCTGTTCCAGCCCGCATACTCTCCCCATTCCGGGCCAGGCATAGGCATCGGTTCGCTCAGCCCCGTCCGGCCCGCCCATTCGGCAGCCATCAGCGGCGCCGCCTGTCTGAGCAGGCCGTTGATGACCACGTCCTCGGATACGACCACGTGAGCGTAAGAGGCCCCAAGCGGTGTAGCCAGGCCGGGGGGCGACCAGTGTGCCTGCTCGGGCGTGACATCTGCCATGGTGCCCTCCATCACCTGGTGAGCCATATCGAGCTGAAGACGCAGCAGTTCAATTGCATCCATGCGAATTTTCCTTTCTCGGCGTGTGAAGCCGAACGTACCGGGACACGGTGACTATAAGGTCACATTGTACGCAGGTGAGGGCTCATCTTACAGGCCGAACGTTGTTCACTTCTAGCTCACTTTCGCAGCTACAGTGCAGACGACGCGTCAAAGCGCCCGGCAGTAACCGGGCCTGGTCATGCCGGGGGATTGTGGGAGCGGGTGCAACGACGCTAGCGTGCTGCTAGCGGGTCTTTCGGACCCTGCGGATGTTAGGGGTGCGCAGGTGGAGGCCCAGGCCGACGAGCACCATCACCAGCAGCGTGCCGATGGCTACCTGGTAGGCGAACTGGCCGTACTGGCGGGGGTCGAGCAGCAGCAGAGTAGTGCCCCACAGGAGGGGGCCGAGCACGGCAGAGAACTTGCCCGTGAGATTGTACAGGCCCAGGAACTCGCCCAGCCGTTCGGGCGGGCTAAGCTCAATCATCATCGTGCGAGCGGCGGTCCAGGTGCTGCCCAGGGCGATGCCAGCTACCGGGGCGATTACCCACTGGAAGATGAATGGGTCGGTGGTGAACATGGCTGCTGCAAACACGCCCGCCCACATCAACAGAGCAATAATGAGGGCCTGCTTTGCGGTAAGCCAGTCGGTGACGAGGCCCATCAAGAGCGATCCCACAACCGCCGTAATAATAGCTGGAGCTAGCACGTCTAGAGCGCTCTGAAAGCCCATGACCTGGGTAGCATACACGCCCATAGCGATGATGACTGTGTTGACGGCGTCCGAATAGAAGAAGTTCGCGACCAGGAAGGTGAACAGGCCGGGCACCTGTCGCGCCTCCCGCAACGTTCGCACCGTCTGTGACAGGCTGCCTTGCAGAGTGGGCCTCGCCACCGGGGGGAGGTCGGCCAGGCGTGCGTTATGGCGCTCTCGCACAAAGAAGAAGCAGGGCAGGGCAAATACCAGGAAAAGCAGGGCAGTGGGCAGGAAAGCTTGCTGGGCGGGAGCTTGCTTACCTATCAGCCATTGCACGATAAATCCGCCTAGGAGCGCGCCCGCGTAACCCAGCCCCACCCCCAGCCCCGACACCTTGCCCCAGTTGAGCGTCGTGCTCACCGACGGTAGCAGGGCATCGTAGAATATGAGGGCCGTCTGGTAGCCGATGTTGGCGATTACGAGGGCCACAATAATGAGGCTCAACTCGCTCGTGAGGCCCATAAGCGCGGTCATCGCCACCGTGAGCAGGGTGGTGGCTACCAGCCAGGGCATGCGCCTGCCGCCCTTGCGGTCGGAGAAGGCCCCGAACGCGGGCATAATCAACGCCACGATGAGCAGGGCCGCCGACATAGGGTAGGCGTACACCGCGTCGTTCAGCCCCCGGTCCTGCACAATGAACTGGGGGAAGTAGACGCTGATTATGTTCAGGCTGAAGATGGTGTTGGCGAAGTCGTAGAGCGCCCACGCTCCTACGGAGACGGGCGAGATGCGCCGGTCAGCGTCCTCGGCATTCAAGATCAGGGTCTGAGAAGTTGATTGCGGGGCGGCAGCCGGAGATACAGCCATGCATAGTCCTCCTGGGGCTTAGCTACAGACATTGCCCATCTGTACCGGCTGATTATAGCACAGGGCGTGTTGGCGCCAAAGCAGCAGGGTAGCAAGGTGAACGGCCACCCCGTTGCCCTCTACTCGTCCACCCATGGAAAGCCCTCGGGGTCGCGCATAATGCGCTCGCGAAGGACGGCGTGGTCGTGCCCCCGCACCTTAGCCAGGAACGGGAAGTCGGCAGGAGTGACATTCAGCCTTGCAAGGGGCCTGACGGGCTCCAGGGACGCCCACTGCGGGATTTCGCCTGTCATACCCCGCAATGTCCCAGGTGGTTGGGCCTCGAAGCCTTTGCGGGGCAGGATATAGATAGTGCCGTTGCACCACGGTTGGTGGGGGAGCGCATCGCTGTTGATTGAGAAGAAGTAGTAAGGCTCGCTTTTGCGGCCGTCCTCCTGCACGACCCTGAAGGAGGCGTTGTGCAGTGAGTTCACGCCTCGGCTCCTGTCGGTCACAGCGAAATACATAGCCCACAATGCATCGGAGGCCGCATATACCGCTTTGCGGCTGCCGAATTCCCCGACATCATCAGCCTGGCGCGGCTCGAACTCTTCTATGTCCTGTTTAGCCGAGCCGTGTACGAGCACGCCCTTGTTGTCGGTGAGATAGCATAGGAACTGCCACTTTGGAGCCAAGAGGTCGTATGCAATCTCCGCGCCTGTGCCGTGCTCCACCTCCTCGGTGTAGAGGCGCTCGAAGGAGGCCACGTCTTCAGGAGTAAGCTCGACCGGCGGGCGTCTTTCCAGGTGTCTTTCCATCTCAGGTGGTAACTGCATGTGTTTGCGGTCCCTCTTGCACATTCTCTGCACTTTCTCGATGCCGCACCGAGTTGTGCTGTTGCTGATCTCTCAGGCTTGCCGCCTGCTTGCATGATGAGCGGGCAACGAGAACCAGTGGTTTGCTGCTGTCAGGGTTCCAGTGCCTCCGCGATGGCGGCCTCGGTGCTCATACCGCGCCCCTCCTGCCACAATGCCTCGAAGTGGACGTCATCAAGAGTCTTGCGGGTAGCGGCCTCATACCGCTCGTGCTCTTGCCGATTGTATGTAGGTAACTTGGCGTTGGTGGACTTGAGCAAGCCGTCGGCGGCACCGAACAGCCGGGCGGCCTTCTCCGCCCGCCCCTCGAGTATCGCCATTCCCGCCAGCCTGTCCAGGGCGAACGCCACCACTCTCAGGTTGCCCATTTGCATCAGCAGAGACAAGCCCTCAGCGTACAGGGTCCTGGCCTGCTCGTACTCACCCACGTCCCGCGCCACCACGCCCAGGTTGGCGAGCGCCAGCCCCAGCCCCTCTTTGTAGCCCATCTCGCGGTACTTACCGGCGCACTCCTGCCACACCGCCCTGGCTTCAGCGTAATTACCCTCCTGGTGCGCCAGCACGGCGAGGTTGTTCAGGGCGATGGTGGCGCTGCGGGTGTCGTTCAACTCCTGGAAGAGCTTGCGCGCCTCGCTGTGGTAGCTCCGCGCGGAAGCGGTGTCGCGCATGTCCATAGTAACCAGGCCCAGGTTGGTGAGGGCGGCTGCCACGCCCCAATTGTCGTCCAGTTCGCGGTTGATCTGAAGCGACTCCTCGAAGTAACGCCTGGCCTCATCGAGCCGGCCCTGGTCGTATTCGGCGATAGCCAGGTTGTTCAAGGAACGCGCTTCGTTCAGCCTGTCGCCCAACTCTCGAAAGATGTCGAGGGCTTCCCTGCCGAGGGCGAGCGCCTGCGCGTAATCCGACTGGCTCTGCGCCAAAGTTGCCCCGGCCCTGCACGCCGTCGCACGCGCTGAAGTGCGCCGCGCATCGGCATCGCGCGCCCTCGCCAGCCAGGCGCGGCCCTCGCTCAGGTGGCCCCGGCTCACCCAGAACCGCCAGACGGCAGCCGCTATGCGCTGGGCAACCTCTCCTTCACCATTCGCCAGGGCCCAACCAAGCGCCGCGCGTATGTTGGCGTGCTCGCTCTCCAGCCTGTCCAGCCAGCGTTTCTGCTCCGCCCCTCTCAGGTGCGGCTCGCCCTGCTCCGTGAGCGCCAGGTAGTACTCTGCGTGCGCCCGCCTCACCGTCTCAGCCTCGCCGCTCTCGTCAAGATGCTCCGAGGCGTAGCTGTGAATGGTCTCAAGCATCCAGAAGCGCGTCTCACCCCCCGGTCCTTCTTGCTGTTGAAGCAGGCTCTTCTCCACGAGAGACAACATAGCATCCTGCACGCCTGGACCGAGGTCGCCACCGCCGTTGCACACAGCCTCTGCCGCTTCCAGCGTGCGCCCCCCTACGAATACCGATAGGCGTCTGAAGAGCCTCTGCTCGTCAGCGTCCAGGAGCTTATAGCTCCAATCGAGCGCCCCGCGCAGGGTCCGCTGGCGGTCGGAGCGGTCGCGAGGGCCGGCCGCGAGCAGGTCGAGCAGGGGCGTGGTGGCTGCCTCTACTGCCAGCTTCTCAAGCATCGCTGCGGGGGTGAATAGCTTGCTTCGGGCGGCAGCCAGTTCTATCGCCAGCGGCAATCCGTCAAGTCGCACGCATAGCCGCGCTACGGCGGCTGCATTTTCGGGAGTGAGTTGGAAATCAGGCTTTGCGGACTGAGCGCGCTGAGTGAAGAGCGCAACGGCGGGGTATCCGGCCAAGACATCGTGCTCGGGCAGGGCAACGGGGTCGGGGAGGCCAAGCGGCGGTACCGGGAACTCCTGCTCTCCATACACGTGGAGCGGCGAGCGGCTGGTAACCAACGCTTTCACGTTGGGCGCGGCGGCCAGCAGCTCAGACAGGAGCGGCGCGGCCTCCAGTAGCTGCTCCAGATTGTCCAGCACCAGCAGGAGGCGCTTGTCATACAGGTAGCCGTGCAGCATGCTCTCGATAGTCTGGGCTGATGCCTCCTTCAGCCCGACTACCTGCGCGATGGTGGGTAGCACCAGGCTAGGATTCTGGATGGGGGCAAGGGATACGAACCACACTCCGTGCTCGAACTCACCCCGTAGCGCGGATGCCACGGTGAGGCTGAGGCGCGTCTTGCCGATACCGGGAGGTCCGGTGAGCGTCAGCATGCGCACATCGCCTCTGAGCAGCAGGTCGCGCGCACGCTCTACCTCCCGTTCGCGCCCCACGAAGGAATTGAGCGAGGCGGGCAAGTTATCCAGCCGGGTGGGAACTGCCTCCGGAAGGGCGCGTGGTTCGCTGGGCGACTGTGTGGCGGCCGGGGCAGAAAGGGCCGGTACGGAGGGGAGCGCCGCATCGAGCGTGCCCCTGGCCCATTGCACGACCGCCTCGCGCTCCTCGGGAGAGATACGCAGGGCCGCCGCTATGCACTCGGCTACCTGCCGGGACGGCCGCCGCTGCCCGCGCTCGATCTTGATTATGGTGACGGCGGCGCAGCCCGCCTGGTCCGCCAGGTCATCCCTGGTCATGCCCAGCGCCTGGCGACGCTCTTTTAGCCATGCCCCGAACGACACACTCTGTATCATGCGCAGTCCAGTCCTAGGTACGCCCGCAAAGGGTGCTCGCATGGCAACCCATTACCCGGTGTACCCCTGTTTGTATCCCCGCTGTACCCCCACGGGTACCACCCATTATAGCACCACTTTTGCTATGCTCGGCACATGAGACACGAGGGTGTCACCGAGGACCCGAGGGGCTGTAAACCTGGGCGATCATGCACTCTCTTGAGCCGACGAGTCGAACGACACTAACTGGAGGACAAGAATGAAAACCTGGATGAAAGTGCTCTTGATTACCTTGCCGGTCGCCATCCTTTCGCTGCCTGTCGGCCAGGTGATTTGGCCCCCCGCCTCCGGCGGCATGGACGCGGAGATGCCCATGTCGGGCCTCGTCTTGTTGGGTTTTATTGGAGTGGGAGTATTCGAGGGTTTGGCCCTCGGTATAGGTATCGCCTTCCTGGTCCTCGGCCTGCCCGTCGTGCGGCGGCTGGCGGCGGCTACAGGTTCCGGGGCGCTCGCGTGGTCCGCCTTCGCCGGCATTATATGGTTCCTGGTGTCCTGGTGGCCGCACGACGGCCTGCACAGGAGCATGGGTGACGATATGGGTGCCCTGCTTGCGGTGGAATACGGGTTCCACGTCACCCTGATTGCCTCGGGCGCTATCCTGGCCTACGCTTTCGTGCGCGTGGCGTCTCGGCTTCTCGCCGTCAGGCAATCAGAACCTGCGGGTGCCTACCGGGATGCCCGCGTGCAAGCAACCTCAGAAGTGTAGTTTTCCGGCTGGCCTCGCAGCGCGGGCCACTTATCCCGCCTGCATCGAGCGGCAGCGGCCCCGCCGGGTGCGTGGCAACCTCAGTAACAATCAAGCAAAGGAGTAATGACCATGTTAGTGGAAGACGATCGCTCCAGGGCATCAACGGCTGCCAAACCGGCGGGTATGCCTGCAAGGGACGACGAGCAGGCTATCCGAGACATAGCGCGGAGCCTGGAAGAGGCGTGGAATAGCGGCAACGGGCAAGCTTTTGCCGCCCCGTTTGCCGAGGACTCGGACTATGTGATTGTTGATGGCAGGCATATCAAGGGGCGGATCGCCAACGCAGAAGGGCACCAGTTTATATTCGACACGATCTACAGGGGCAGCACCAACTCCATGAGCGTAGAGAGCGTGCGCTTCATCCGCCCCGACGTGGCCCTCGCTCACGTGCGGCACCACGTCAAGTTCAACCGGGACGGCCGGCCCGCCGAGGGACACGCCAGGAGCACCCTGGTCGTGACCAAAAACGATGGCGAGTGGTCAATCGCTGCCTTTCATAACACCCCTATTCAACCACACGCAGGCAGCAACGGTTAGCGTCCTGGTTGTATCGTAGCCACCGGCCACATGGGGTTGTCGAAAATCGCCTGCCAGTGCCACACCATGCGCAGGGTCCCTATCTCACCGGTGAATAACTATCGTTGCGGGTGGCAAGGACCTGGCCCAACTTCTCGTTACAGTAAATCCCTTTTGAGTGAAGGAGTGACAGCATGTCAACGATAAGCCTGAGTCAATCGATGATCGCCCGGAGGCTTACCTGGGTGATAACCCACATGGTGCTTGCCGGTGTGCCTTCCGCCGTGCCCACCTACCCGGCTCGTCGTGCCCGCTCAGCCAGTTCGTGTCTGGCACCGATGATCGCTTGCGGCTGATCGACCCGTATGAACCAAACTGGCCCCATGTCATTTCGAGCGTAGCGAGAAATCTCGTCCTCCATTACATGGTTCCACCTTTCTTACTCTGCCGAGTCTCCGGATAAAAGGGGAACATCCAGGTGAAGGACGAGATTTCTCGCTACGCTCGAAATGACATAGAGGGACTTTGTGCGCTGGTATTCGACTGTCCGGCTTTTGAGATGCTTCTCAACCGAAAGCGGGCGGCGACCTATGGGGTTGGCGTAGGCGTGGGGGTTGGAGACGGGGTGGCCGAGATCGCAGGAGAGGGTGTCAGGTCGGTAATCGGGGTCGGGTTGCTGACTACCGCCGTGAGCATGTTCGCCTGTGCGGTTGCCCCCAGGCCCACGTTGGGCTGTGTTACGGGGGTGACGCTTGCCACCTCGGCCGCGTTGGCGCTGGGGGTCGCATCCTTCAATGCGTTGTCCCCACAGGCGCTCAGCGCCGGGATGAGAGCTAAGCAGAGCAACGAGAGGACCGGCAGTTTGGCTTTCATGGCGGTTGTTCTCCTGGGTGCGACGATGATCTTGTACTCCGGATTGGTAGGCACGACCACACGGCACAAGTCCGAATTGCTACAGCAGCACCACGCTCCTGCTTTCGGCCGAGTCGTAGGCACGCATGAGTATCTCCAGGTCGCGTAGCGCCTCTTCGGGCGTGCTCACGACCGGCTCGCCCTGGGTAATGGCTCGGTGGTAATTGACCAGTTGGTCGTAGAAGGCCTCATCGGGGTCGTGCTCCTGCGATACCTCGGCGCGGCCCCTGGCGCGCAGGCGTAACTTGCCGTCTTCCAGCACGATTGTGCCCTCGGTCCCGTATACGGTAGCCTGCATGTAGGGGCTGCCCACTTCCGCCGCCGCTGCCGTGAACATGAACCTGCCCAGCACGCCGTTGCGGTAGCGCAGGTTCAGCACAATCGTGTCCACCCCGCTCAATTCGGAGTGGACCAGCCTGGTGAAGGCGTGGAGTTGCTCTACCTCCCCGCCCAGATGCCGCAGCAGCGCCGCCTGGTGTACCCCGGCGTCGGTAATCGCTCCGCCCCGGTACTGGCTGTCCTGCCGCCACGGGGTCGAAGCGAAGCCCTTACTCGTATCGGTCCAGTAGCGGTTCGTGGCGTCCACCAGGAACGGCTTGCCGATGCGGCCCTCTTCTATCCACGCCTGCGCCTGCCTGATGTCGCGGCGGTGGTGGAACTGCTCAGCTATGGCGACCACTACCGGCAGGTCGCGCACCGCGCGCACCACCTCTTGTGCCTGCCGCAAGTTGGCCCCCACCGGCTTTTCGCACAGCACGTGCTTACCGGCGAGCGCGGATTCGACCAGCACCTGGGCGTTGAGGTGGATGGGCAGGGAAACCAACACGGCCTCCACGTCTTCAGAGGCGAGGAGCTCGCGGTAGTCCGTGGTCGAACGGCACCCGGCCGCCAGCCCGGCTACCTCCTGCGCGGCGCTGGCGTCGATGTCGGCCACCCCAACGACGCTGAAGCGTTCCGGCATGCGGCTAAGGGGCGGCCAGTGGAGCAGTTTGGTGGCAAGGCCCGCCCCGATGATGCCGAGGCGAATGGTGCGCTCCTTAGGGTTCTTCTTGGTCATGTGGGTCAGTCCTATTTCCGGCTACGCAGATTGTACAGGTTCAAATGCGGCCATATCGTGGTTGTGGGCACCCGAGCAAGGTACCGTCACTTCGGGTGCAGTGAAGGATCGGGTGGCGGTCGTTCGCTGTTGCATGCAGGAACAATGCCACTTGGGTGGGCCGTTTAGTATCTCCCATGCCGCG
>DASVQO010000234.1:0-8712 GCA_036389075.1 Chloroflexia bacterium
GGCGCGGGGAAGTACTTGTGGCTGACCTGTTGGTAGCCTTGCGCCTGTAGTTGGTCGCGTATCTTCTGGATGAATAGCACTTCCATGTAGGACAGCCATAGCTCGCCGGGCCTGGTGCCGCTTGGTTGCGACAGGTCGGGCAGGTCGCCACCGTCGCTTATGTTGAGGTAGTTGCCCCGAAGCACGCCGGGCTGGTAGGTGTCGATTAGCACGCCCGCCAAAGTGGGGTACGTGACCAGCAGCTTGCCCCGCGATTCGTTGGCCGCTTCCGCCGCCATCTCCCGCCACTGCTGCTTCAGTCCGCCCAGGTACATAGCCCGCACTGTGATGGCCGACAACCCCAGCACCAGCACTACCCCCGCGATACTCGCGAGGTGCAGCCACCGGGCCTGTCTTCCGAGCATGGCCGCACCTATCACCAGCGCCCAACCGAGGACAGTGTATATGACAGCTCGCTCGATGAATCCGGGCTTGTAAAGGCTTATCAGAATTGCTGCCGGGAGGGTAGCAAGCAGGGACGCAGTGGCTAGAAATGCGAGTGTTGAGTGCTTCCACAGCCGCCACAGTCCGGCAACGACTGCTACGGCGACTACTGCCACGAGCAGGGGCTGTAAGGGGGGCACAAGGTCCCAGGCGCTGTACTTGCTGGAATAGAAGTAGCCTCCGTTTCCGGGACCCAGCGGTCCGGAGTTGCCTGCTACTCCCACCACGCCCATCGTGACGTTGACCACCTTTACGGGAGTTACCGCGTACTGGCCCTGCTGGCTTAGCTGCCCCGATATCTCGATCATCCACGGCAACCAGGGCAGGTAGCCCACCACGGCTGCCGCCCCCGCCAGCAGTATGGGGAGCGTTCGCCGCCCATGTTGCCGGGCTGCGTACGCGAGCACGGCCAACTGCGGCACGAGGGCGTAGAAAGCGCTGTACTCGACGTACATGGCCGCCAGCAAGGAGGCCCCATATCCAAGCGCCCACCAATTAGAGCGTGTCTGGTGGAACGCGACCAGGGCCAGGTAAGAGAGGCCCACTAGCAGCACGTTAACCGCGTACTGCCGCGCCTCCTGGGAGTACCAGATGTGTAGCGGGTTGGCGGCAAGCGCCAGGGCCGCGAGGAGGCCGGTCCACCTGTTAGCGAGGCGCGACCCCAGGGCGTACACCAGCGGCACGGCCAGGCTGCCCGCGACGACGCTCAGCAGCCGCCCCGCGCTCACCTCCGGGAAGACGACTGTGAACAGCTTGACGAGCGCGTAGTAGAGAGGGGGGTGGGAGTCGTAAGGGCCGTTGAGCCCCAGCACCGTGGCCCATGGGAGCCGGGCGTGAAGCACGGTCGAGCCTTCATCGAGCCAAAGGCTGAGGGCATCATAGCGGTAGAAGCGCAGCCCCGCTCCGAGCAGTATCACGAGCCACACCAGGCGCGACGGCACCCACACCCAGGCCACTATCGACCGCATGGTGCGAGGGCTGGTTGTTACCGTCTTCGGCTTATCCAGTATCACTACATCAAGACTCCGCCTGGAGGGGAGGCGGGGAACGCCGCATACGTACGCCTCGTGCCCCATGATAGCACAGGCAGAGATATGTGCACAGAGTTTTCAGTGTGGCCCTTGACAAATCTTCGAAAATGGTTTATATATAAACTAGCGTTAGCGATTAGCGTGAAAGGAGGTCTGAGGTAGACGTAAAAGACACAATTCAGATGTCGGCGGCCTGTAGCGATACCGCGATGTCGGCCTGGTTGCAACTGGTGCGCGTGCACGAGAAGTTGCAGCACCACGCCAGCAGCCACCTGGAAGGCTACACCCTGACGCCCGCACAGTACGACGTGCTGGCCCAGCTTAGCGACGCCCCGGGCATGACCCAGCAGGCCCTCGCCGAGCGGCTCATGGTCACCAAAGGCAACGTGTGCGGCCTTATCGACCGTATGTCGGAGCGCGGCTTTGTGCAGCGCAGGCCCGACCCGGAGGACAGGCGAGCCAATCTGCTCTTCGTGACCGACCTGGGCCGCGATATAGCCGAGAAAGCCATACCTGCCTATGCCCAGTTCGTACGCGAGCACCTGGCCGTGCTGGACGACGAAGAGCAGCGCGCGCTTGAAGCCCTGCTGCGTAAGGTGGAGGCGGCGCTCGACCATCATTGACCATTTGACAACCGCATAACCAATGTGGTATATTTTTTTGACAGTATAGTTTAGCTATAAACTGTATACATCGAAACCAACATCACACCCCAATCGGAGGCACATTCAATGGCGGACATTTTGACAACCAACCAGGCTAATCAGACCACCCAGACCACACCCGGCAGCAGGACCCTCTGGTACGCGGACCCCGCGCACACCGACGTTTCGTTCTCGGCCAAGCACATGATGATCGCGACGGTGAAGGGCCGCTTCACCAAAGTCGAGGCCAGCCTGGAGCTTGACGAGCAGGACTTCACCAACTCCACGGTCGAGGCGAAGATCGACTCGACCTCCCTCTACACCGGCGTCGATTACCGCGACAATCACCTGCGCTCCGCCGACTTCATCCTGTCGGAGCAGTACCCCAACATCACCTTCCAGAGCACTCGCATCGAGCGCACCAGCGAGGACCAGTACAACGTCCACGGCGACCTGACGATCCGTGGCGTATCCAAGCCCGTCGTCCTGGACGCCACCTTCGAGGGTCGCGGCTTCGCGCACGACGGCAAGGAGCACGTCGGCTTCAGCGCCCGCGCCACGGTGAACCGCAAGGACTGGGGCCTGAACTGGAACGTGGCCCTCGAAACGGGCGGCGTGCTGGTGGGCGAGCAGGTCAAGATCGCCATCGACCTTGAGTTCATTAAGCTGGACACCCCCCAGCAGTAATTCCAGCCTGCAAACCTACGGGACGCGAGATAGGCGACCGGCAGCAAGCTTGTATAGCCTGCATGCCGGTCGCCTATCTCGCTTGTGGGGCACGTCTCTTGATACGCCGGCAGGGTGCAAGGGATTGCCCCTGCCGGGGCCGGGTGCGTCCTCCTGTACCCTCCCTCACCAAGGGGGTGCAGGGGTACTCCCGTGACGGGGCTGGGGGTGTCCGTCCATTCTTCCCACGTGGGGGTGCAGGGGTACTCCCCTGACGGGGCCGGGGGTGTCCCCCGTTTCTTTCTACCACCTCTTTGATGCCCCTCCAAAGGCAGTTGCTGTATAGAATTGGACAAAATGAGGAGAACATTTGATGCCTAAACCTGTTCACGTGCTGGGCTTCGCTGGAAGCTTGCGCAAACAATCCTACAACCGCGCCCTTCTCGCAGCCGCCGAGAACTACCTGCCGGAAGGCGTGACGCTCGAACAGTACGACATCGCGGGCATACCGCTGTTCGACCAGGACGTGCTCGACACCGACGGCTACCCGGAGACGGTGCAACGCTTCCGCGACAGGATAGCGGCCGCCGACGCCGTGCTGATAGCCACGCCGGAGTACAACTACTCGGTGCCAGGCGTCCTCAAGAACGCCCTCGACTGGGCCTCCCGCCCGCCAAGCCCGCCCTTCAACGGCAAGCCGGTAGCGGTCATGGGGGCCAGCGACGGTCCGTGGGGCACGATACGCGCCCAGCTACACCTGCGCCAGGTGTTCGTCTTCCTCAACGCCTTCCCCGTCCAGCAGCCCCAGGTAATGGTGCCTAAAGCCAGCGACAAGTTCGACGACCACGGCCGCCTCACCGACGAGCGCACCGCCGACCAGGTCCACGCCCTCCTCGAAGCCCTCGCCAACTGGACCCGCCGCCTCCGGGGTGAGTGACTCTTCAAGAGACGGAACCGCCAAGACGCCAAGAACGCCAAGGACCACGCCAAGATTAAGGATGGTGCAGAGGATCCAAGAAGGAGCAGGGTACATTCCGTAGTACCCTGCTCCTTTTACTAAGAACACCTGCTTAATCTTGGCGCGCTCTTGGCGTCCTTGGCGTCTTGGCGGTTCCGTCTCCTACTCGTACCGGACGATGAGGTCGGATATAGGGCGGTGGGGGCGGCGGGGTGGGTCTATGTCGGCGTAGCCTAGCTGGATGAGGGCGTGGGGGCTGAGGTTGGGGTCGAGGTCGAGCACGTCGCGCACTACGCCGGGGCAGAAGAGAGGGGCGCACATCCAGCCGGTGTCGAGGCCCAGGCTGTAGGCACTGAGAAGCATGTTCTGCACCGCCGCCCCGAGACTCTGGATCGCCATTATCTCCTCGGCGGCTGCCCTGGCGGGATCGGGGTACTCGTGCAGGCCCAACATGTACAGGCACGGGATTACCAGCACGGGAGTGTTGAGCAGGCGGTTGCGCGATTTGCGCAGGCGGTCGTCCACCACCTCATCGCTCTCGCCGTCCATCTCTAGGTTGTGCCGCCACTCCACCGACATAGCATCAGCCAGCTTCTGCTTCAGCTCGGGCCGGGTGACCACCACGAAGCGCCAGGGCTGCATGCCGTGAGGGGAAGGCGCCCACCTCGCCGCCTCAAGCGTCTGCTCCACCAGCGACCTGGGCACCTCCGTCGCCAGGAACCGCCGCACGACGTGCCTGCCCCGCGCCAATGAGGCGAAATCAAGCTCGCGCCGGTCGGCAGGCACATCCTGCCGAGGCCCGTCCTGGGCACCCTTCCAGGAACGCACCGACGCGGGCGTGATAGCAATCACCGGCTGCCGGTCGATAGCCATCTCTCGGTACTGCGGGTACTTCTCGCGTAGCACCTTTATAGCCGAGGTGTGGGCTTCGCTGCCCGGCTCCTCCAGCCCGGCGGTGCCGCTCACCAGCACGTAGGCTAGGCGCGTCCAGTCCTCGTAGTAGCTGTCCAGCAGCAGGGCCACGTTGGGGTTCGCCAGGATGTTGCGCACGCGCTTGAGCCTGGTAGGGGCCACGCTTTTGGGCTTGTCGTCCAGGGCGATGTAGAAGCACCCCGCGTGGTGGGCAAAGCAGACGGGCACCAGCGAGGGTTTCCCCTCCGCGTCTGCGGTGGCGAGGCGGGCCACCCGCTGCGAGTGGATGTAAGCGAGCAGTTGCGCGCTAATCTCTACCGGCTCGCTCAAATCTGCCCCACTTCACGTTGGGTATCACCTCGCGCCCGTAAGCCTCCATGAATTCGTACTGGTTGCGACCCACGTTGTGCACGTATAGCTCGTTGAAGCCGAGGTCGGCGTAGTGCTGCAAGTGGCCCAGGTGCGCCTCCAGGTCGGCTGACATGAGCACGCGGCCCTTGAAGTTCTCAGGGCGCACCAGCTTGGTCATCGCCTCGAAGTCCTCCGGGTTGCGGATGTCGGCCTTGGGGAAGTTCATGCCGCCGTTCGGCCACTCCTTCACCGCCTGCTCCACCGCCTGCTCGTCCGTCTCGGCCCACGAGACGTGTAGCTGGATGATGCGGGGCATCTCGTCGGGGTCTTTGCCCGCCTCCCTGGCGCCCTTCTCGAAGCGGCCCAGGAGCATCCTTATCTTCTCGTCGGCGGCCCCCACCGTGATGAGGCCGTCGCAGGTGCGCCCGGTGCGCTCGGCGTTCACGGGGCCGGAGGTCGCCACGTAGATGGGCGGGGGGTTCTCGGGCATCGTGTAGAGGCGGGCGCTCTCCAGGTTGAAGTAGGTGCCTCGGTGCTTGACCACCTTGCCGCTGAACAGCTTGCGTATCACCTCAATCGCCTCGGCCAGCGTTTCCAGCCGGGTCACCGCCTCCGGCCAGTACTGCCCCACGATGTGCTCGTTGAGGGCCTCGCCCGCGCCCAGCCCAAGATAAAAGCGGCCGGGGTACATGGCTTCCAGCGTGGCGGCGGCCTGCGCGAGTATGGCCGGGTGGTAGCGCCAGCCGGGCGGGGTGACCCCCGTGCCGAAGCGCAGGTTGGTGGCCTCGCCAATCGCCCCCAGCAAGGCCCACGCGAAGGGCGAATGGCCCTGCGAAGGCACCCACGGGTGGAAGTGGTCGGACACCATCAGGGCCGTGAACCCGTTGTCCTCTGCTGCTTTGCTGTAGTTTACTAAGTCCGTCGGGTGAAACTGCTCGCCCATGACGGCGTAACCGATGTAGTTCTGGCTCATTTAGCCCCCTTGATGATTTTGGATTTTAGGTTTTGGATTTTAGATTCTTAGCTATTTATTCCACCATTATAAATCGTGTTACATGTTCCGTGCCGGGGCAGATAATTGCCTCTTGGTTCGAGGCAATGAAGAGCATGTAGGGAGGGCACACGGTGGCCTTACGCGGGTGCCCTGTGATAGCCCTGTGGCTGAAGCCACGGGCTGAGAAGTAGCAAAGTCCCCTGCGGGGACTAAGGAACGTTATGTAGTCTCCGAAGGAGACTTCGCTCCTTGCCAGCCCGCCACTTCAGTGGCAGGGCACCCGCGCAGGGCACCAATACAGCCCTCACCACCGGCCATAGCCACACCAAGAAATCCACCGAGCGGCATTGTATTCCAGGCGTGGAGGGTGTATACTATAGGCGTAGCACTGCGCCTCGTCCGGTGGGCGAGGAGAGGGGAGCACCCACATGTACCTCTCTGGCCGTCTCAGACCGCCAATATAGCTTTACACGCCCTGCGTGTGCCGGTATATGGTTGTTGCGAGGTGGGCCGGGGGTGTCGCTCCGGCTATTTTATTGCTCAACAGCGGAAACGCACGAGGAGGAAACGGCTTACCGAATGAAGAAGAAACAGAACTACCCCAAGAGGCCCCAGCAGCGCCCGAATACCGCACCCGGTGCCACACCCGCCCCGGTCGCCCCGCGCCGCACCCGCGACGACGTGATTACGATGGACGGCGTGGTGGCAGACGCCCTGCCTAACGCCATCTTCAACGTCGAGCTTGAGAACGGACACAAGGTGCTGGGCCACATCTCCGGCAAGATGCGCACCAACTACATCAGGATCGTGCCCGGCGACCGCGTGCTCGTGGAGCTTTCGCCCTACGACCTGACCAAGGGCCGCATTACCTTCCGCTACAGGTAACGCCCCCTACAGGTAAAGGCACTGCCTGCACACCCGCCCCTTCCCGCTCTTCCGGGGTGAGGCCGGTTATTACTGTCTTTGCTACCGGCGCACGCCGGTTACGCTTGCCTCATCTCCATGACATCACCCGCCCCGAGGACAAGCCCTCCCATTCGCGCCAAACTCAATAGATGAAACTGCTAGCCTTCGATGGCGACAATACCTTGTGGGAGCCGTTGGACGCGCTCAACGTGTCCGACCGCACTCCCACCGACGCCGAGGGCTGGCCCCATTTCACCTTCGCACCTGCGGACGCCAACCCCCTGGTTGTAGTGCGTGACGATGGCGCGCGCTTTGCCCTCCGCCCGGAAGCGCGCGAGGTGCTGCAATCGCTCAAGTCGCGGAGCGTGCTGCTGGCGGTGGTGAGCTACAACCACGAGGGCAACATTCGGCGCATACTGGAAGCGTTCGGCGTGCTTGGCTATTTCGATTATGTGGTAGCCGAATTCCACTCCAACAAAGACCGCATGCTCGACAGGGTGCGGCGTGAGGCCCACACCGACGGCCATGAGCTATCCGCCGCCGACCTGATGCTGGTGGACGACGACCCCGACAACCTCTACCGGGGCCAGTGCGCGCGTATGGGTGCGGCCTTCTCCTGCTTCGGCACCGACATCCACGACCTGCGCGAGGTGCTACCCCTGCTCGATGGTCCTTCTCACCGACCCTCCGCAGCCGGGAGCCACAACCCTTGAGCTTCGTGGACTGGGCAAGCGGCCTCGTGCTCCTGCTCGTGGCGGTAGCAGGCCTGTACGGGGCCGCGCAGGCGTTCCTCCGACGCACATCCGCCTACGACGCCTCACCGCTAAGCACCCGTGGCGCGGTGCTGTTGGGGCTGCTCTACCTGGCAGGTGGCCTGGTGTCGGGAGGCATACTAATACTTTTGCTTTCTGCCAAGCTGTAATTGCGCGTGTAACTAATTCAAGGCACCGAAAATAACATAGGCGGTCCGTTATGCCTCCTGCTTCTCTGCTAGTTCGTCATTTTGGAGCTGGGTTTCTCCGGCCCCTGATTGCTCACCAGATTCGAGCCTACCATATAAATCAGGCCAGAGCTGTCTATATAGTGCCCTCACCAGATCCGATGGGAACTCCCTGAACGTGCTAAGCACGAAATCTCTGAACTTAAAATAGCGGCCTCTTGGTTCCAGGCTCTGGAATATCTTCATAAGGCTAGTATCATTCCGGATAAGGTCCTCGTAATATGACAGTCTCAGCGGTGTTACCGCTAATTCTAAGGGAGCATCTCCTGGACTACGGCGCGCAAGATCTCTAACTAGGTTCAAAACCTCCTCGAGCATGTCATTTGTAGTTCTAGTCCGAGTGATCGTGGGGTGCTCGTTCGGTAGTTTCGTTAGTGCTTGCTCCAAGCGAGGCCACAAAAGCTCAAACAGTGTGCTGAGTTGATTCTCCTGTAGTGGCTCAATGGTCACCGCATTGATAGTTTGAACAAGCGCCCAAGTCTCATCTTTAGTTGCACGCTTTGCCTGGAACTGTGTTAGAGGTCCCGCCTCTACGTCTGCGGGATTGAGGTCGATGAGGTAAGGGACCACATACGTACCTTCAATAGTCTTCGCAAGAGCTCCTGCTTCAAACATTATCCAGGGCGCACGTTGATTGCTTCTCGTAATGCAGATGATACCAAACTTGGTATCACGAAGTTCTTGGGATAACTCTGTGCCCCATCGCGCTCCAGCTTCTATATCAGAAGCTGACATCCACGGGCGGACCGACTGAATAACCAGTGGCA
>DASVQO010000235.1:0-2505 GCA_036389075.1 Chloroflexia bacterium
TTGCGGTTTCCGTCGCCTGCTAACAACTAACAACTCGTCCTTCTATATCACCACCGGGCTGGCGAACAGCATCACCAGTTCTCCATTGGAGAAGGTGTAATCGGTGTAGCCGCAGAAGTTGAAGCCCTCTTTTCGGCAGAAAGAGGCGGCGGGGTAGTTCCTTATGGGCACTTCCAGCATGAAGGCCCGCACGTTGATGCCTTGCCCGTAGCGTGCCCACCGTCTCGCGGCGGCCAGCAGCATGGAGCCTACGCCCTGTTTGCGCATGGAGTTCGCCACCACCAGCGCGCTAATCCACGCGATCCCCGAACCGGGTACCACGGTGACGAACATGTAGCCGCACAGCTTCGAGCCTTGCTGGGCCACCAGGCAAAGGTCGGCAGCCTGCCAGGCGGCCAACCGCGACATCTGGAACTGCTCGTTGCCGCTACGTATCGCGTTCGCGATGGGGCCCAGCACCTTGCGCGCCCTCGCCAGCTTTACCGCGCGAAAGGTAATGCTCACGGGTGCGTCGCCCAACGTGACCGTGGCGCTGTTCATGTTGAAAGGCACCGAGCCTGGCTCGCCCCGCGTCACCTCCATCTGGTAGGTGTGCGTCGAGGTGTAGCTGTCGTCCAGAGCCAGGCAAGCTTCCAGGTCGTCTTCTTCGGCTGTGCGTACTTCAATAGGTTGGTTTGCCATAAAGCCTATGCGCCCCCGCCTCATATAGAGTGCGTAGAAGATGCGTCATGGTGCCTGTACCAACCGGGTGGGAGAGGGAGGAAGAAATCTTGAGCGAGCGATGCAAGCAGGTGGCGTTGCATACACACCCGAAACGCGCAGGACGCAATATACCACACCCACCGGCAATCGGCTAGTGCAGATTCGGGTCGAACTCGCGCCTCCGGAGAGGACCTGCCAGGTAGCGTGGCCGAGGTTGCCCTGCGATAGCCCTGTGGCTGAAGCCACGGGCTGACAAGGGGCAAAGTCTCCTTCGGAGACTGAAGAACGGCATGTAGTCTCCGCAGGAGACTTTGCTTCTTGTCAGCCCGCCAATTTATTGGCAGGGCAATCCCACAGGGCTACCGCAGGGCAACCTGCCTGCCTCATCACTCGTCACTCGTCACCCCATATGTTATAATCTCCACTTGAATGTTTAGCGAAGTGCGAGGAGAAATCACATGGTGCAGGTTGCCAACCCGGCCGAAATGGTGAGCGCGGGTACCGACTACGTCTACAACCCTGGCGCGTTGCTGCGCCGCATCGAGCGCGTGCGTGAGGCGATGGAGAGCGCGGGCGTAGACAGCCTGCTCGTGTCCAACCCCCACAACCGCCACTGGCTCATCGGCTTTACCGGCGAGGACGCGCCTCCCCTTGACACCGCGGGCTTCCTGCTCATCGGCCCCGACGACCTATGCCTCATCACCGACGGCCGCTACACGATCCAGGCGGCCCGCGAGCTTGCCCCTGAGCTTGGTGTCCAGGTCATAGCGCGCACCGGCAAAGTGGACGCGGCCCTGGTCGAGCAGATTAGCGCCCGCCCGGTGAAGCGCCTCGGCTTCGAGACCGCCCACCTGCTGCATATGTACTGGCAGTCGCTCGCTGATGGGTTAGGGGATGTCACGCTCGTCGCTACCAACAAGCTGGTCGAGCCGTTCCGCATGGTCAAGGACGCGGAGGAACTTAGCCTCATCCGCCGCGCTATCAGCATTTCAGACCGCGCTTTCAACATCGTCAGCCAGCGCATCGAGGCGGGCATGACCGAAAAGCAGGTTGCCTGGGAGATCGAAAAGACGATGCGCGACCTGGGGGCCGACGACCGCGCTTTCGCTACTACCGTGGCCGGTGGCCCCAACGGGGCGATGGCCCACGCGGGGGCCGGCGACCGCCCCCTGCGCGAGGGCGAGCCTATCGTGATAGATATGGGCGCGAAGCTCAACGGCTATAGCTCCGACATGACGCGCACAATCTGCCTGGGCGAGCCAACCGACAAGTTCCGCGAGATTTACAACATCGTGTTCAGGTCGCACATCGCCTGCGAAGAACAGTCTCGTGCCGGTATCAGCGGGCACCAGGCCGACGCCTACTGCCGCGACGTTATCGCCCAGGCGGGCTACGGTGACCTCTTCACCCACAGCACCGGGCACGGCATTGGCCTTGAGGTGCACGAAGGCCCCAGCCTGCGCAAGGCGATAGAAGACCTCATACCCGCGGGCTCTGTTGCGAGCGTCGAACCCGGCATCTATATCGAAGGCTGGGGCGGCGTCCGCATAGAGGACCTGGTGCTCTTCCGCGACAACGACGTGGAAGTGCTCACCCAGGCGGACAAGCGTGGGATTATATGAGTAATTACTAATTACGAATTACAGAGCCGGTACCGCAATTAGTAATTCGTAATTAGTAATTCCCGAAGGGAAAGGGAGCAATAGCAGCAATGACAGTAACTACCAGCGAACTCCGCAAGGGCCTTATCCTCATCATGGACGATGGTAACATGTACAAGGTGATAGACTGGGCGCACAACAA
>DASVQO010000236.1:0-3754 GCA_036389075.1 Chloroflexia bacterium
CCGCCACGACGCGGGTGCTGGCGCAGGGCTACCTCAATCGCTTCTCGATGCCTCTCTTGCGCGAGTGGCTGCTGCCCCCGTGGATGCGGCGGCAGTCGGACCCCAGTTCGCCCCTGTTCACGCCCCGGAGTGTGGTCAACCTCATGGTGAACCAGACGGCCCGCAACTGGACCGCGCTGGGCATACCGGGCCGCGACCACCCGGTGGAGAGCCTGGTGGACGGCTGGGGCTTGCTCACGCCCGTGCCGGGCGGGCCGTCGTTCGACTGGTGGGTGGACGTGGAAGGCGGGGTAGGGGGCACTATGTCTCCCGCCACGCAGCGCGAGGTGGTGCAGCGCCTCCAGGGAGACCTGCCGGTGGTGCTCACCGCGTACGAGGCCAACGGCCTGAGGGTGTCGAGCGAGGCGTGGATGCTGCCGCTGCCGGGGGGCGACTGGGCCGCGATGCAGGTGGTGCTGTTCAACATCGCGGACGTGCGCCTGCGGGGCACCTTCAGCCTGGCCCTGCGCCCCTACAACCCCGAGGGCATCTCGCCTATCTACCGCGTCAGCTACGATGGGGCCAGCCTGGTCGCGGATGGCCGCCCGGGGCCCGTTACGTGGCCCGCGCCGGATGGCTGGGCGCTGTCGGATATTGGGGGCGACCTGTTCAGCCGGGGTGCCGGTGCCGCGAGCGACCGCCGGAGCTTGCTGGATGCCCGTGGCTTCGCGCACGGGGTGTTGCGTTACGGGTTCGAGATAGAGCCGTGGGAGGAGGCCGAGTTCCTGGCTTTCTTCCCGGTGCATCGCAGGCACGCTGCCGGCCCAGAGCGGCGCTCGCCAGAGTTATTCGATGTGCCCCAGATGGAGATGCGGCAGCCCGACTCGCTCTTCTACAGCCGGGCGAAGGCGTCAACCACGCTAGCCTGGCGGGAGGTGTTGGACGGAGGCATGAGGGTCAGGTTGCCGCACCGCGAGCTACAGGCGTCGTGGGAGGCCCACCGCGCGCACGTGCTGGCATTGCACGACGGCAAGGCGATCACCCCCGGCCCCGACCTGTACCACAGCTTCTGGCTCAGGGACGCGGCTTACATGATGTATGCGCTCTCGGTGTGCGGCTACAGGGAGGCGGCGACGCAGCTAATCAGGGGGCTTGCGGCCTGGCAGCGGCGCGACGGGGCGTTCGTGTCGCACAACGGCGAGTGGGATGGCTCAGGGCAGGCTATTTGGGCGATAGAGCGGCACCTGGCCTTGCACCCGGACGCCGGGTTGAGGCAGGAGGTACTGCCCGGCGTGCGGAGAGCGCGGCGGTGGATAGCGCGCATGCTTAAAGCCTCTGAGGACGGCCTGATGCCGCCCGGTATATCGTCTGAGCACCTCGGGCCGCCGGACCGCTACTACTGGGACAGCCTGTGGTCGCTCGCGGGGTTGCGGGCCGCCGACAGGCTGCTGGGCAGGGGCCGCACGAGGGACAGGGGCGCGGCGGCCACGTTACAGGCGAACATCATGAGGGCCTTGCGTAAAGACGCTCAGGCGCTGGGGGACTATATCGTGCCTGCCGCGCCGGGCCGCAAAATCGACCTGGGGATGGTGGGGTCGCTCGTGGGTTGGTTCCCTCTGGACTGCCTGCCCAACAGCCGGGAGGAGCCGTTCGCCCGCGCCACGCTCGACGCGCTGGAGGCGGCCCACTTCCACGAGGGGGCGCTCTTTGTGAACACCGGGCATTCGGGCTGGGGCACCTACCTGAACATGCGCGTGGCGGGGTGCAGGATTCGGCTGGGCATGGAGGGCGGGTGGCGTATGATGCGGTGGCTGCTGGACCACGCTTCGCCTACGTACAACTGGCCCGAAGCGATACACCCGCACTCGAAGGGGGGCAGCGCGGGCGACGGGCACCACGGCTGGGCGTCCGCAGAGTGGCTCCTGCTCGTGCGCGCCATGCTGTTCGACGACTCTCGCGCGGGGCTGCTGGAGCTGACGCCGTGCTTGCCGTCGGAGTGGGTGGAGACAGCGGGGAGGCTCGCGGTAGAGCGCGCGCCTACGGTGTTTGGCGCTTTGTCGTATGCTGTAGAATGGGACGCGGGAGGGGGCAACATACGGCTCGAACTGTCGCCCGACTGGCACACTCCCCCTCGCCTCACACATTGGTACCTGCCAGGCAGGCATGGCGACGCGGCACAGTGGGGTGGGCGCGCCCGCGTTCTCGTTGACGGCAAAGCAGGCGTGCTCGCAGGCGGCCACGTCCGTATGAGGGCAGCGGCGCGTGTAGTAGAGGTAACCCGCGAACTATAAGAAGTCTACTCCCGACACGTTTGACATTCCAGACTATGCCCATTTCCCTGATTATGACCGTGCGCAACGAAGCGGCCAGCATCGCTCGACTGCTCGATAGCGTGCTGGCGCAGACGCTGCAACCCGACGAGGTAGTGATCGCGGACGGTGGCTCGACCGACGGCACGCAGGAGGTCATTTCGTCGTACATGGACCGGCTGCCGGTGCGCCTGCTCGCGCTGCCGGGGGCCAATATATCGGAGGGGCGCAACGCCGCCATACGCAACGCGCGGTACGACATCATCGCCGCCACGGACGCGGGGGTGCGCCTCGAACCGGGCTGGTTGGCGGCTCTGGTGGGGCCGCTGCTGGAAGAAGGCGATGCTGTGGACGTAGTGTCGGGCTTCTTCCTGCCGGACCCTCAAACGCCGTTCGAGGTGGCGATGGGAGCGACCGTGCTGCCCGCCCTGGAAGAGATCGATCCTGCCACGTTCCTGCCTTCGAGCCGCTCGGTGGCCTTTCGTAAGGCGGCGTGGGAGGCGGTGGGAGGCTACCCCGAATGGCTCGACTACTCGGAAGACCTGGTGTTCGACCTGCGCCTGAAGGAGTCTGGCTACCGCTTCAGGTTCGCCCCGGAGGCACGGGTCCATTTCCGCCCTCGCTCCAACCTGAGAGCTTTTTTCCTGCAATACTACCGCTACGCACGCGGCGACGGTAAAGCCGACCTCTGGCGCAAGCGGCACGCCATACGCTACGCGACTTACATAGTGGGGCCGCTCGCGGCGGGGTGGGCGTGGCGGCACAGGCGAGGGGCGATAGGGAAGGGCTTGTTCGGGCTCATGGGGGTGGCTGGTGGCGCGTACTGCCGGCGGCCTTACATGCGGTTGTTGCGGTTGTGGAGTGGCCTGCCGCTGGGGTTCAGGTTGTATGCGGTGGCGCTGGTGCCGGTTATCAGGCTCGCGGGGGATGTGGCGAAGATGCTGGGGTACCCGGTGGGCGTGTGGTGGCGGCTACGGCGCGGGAAAGACGTGCGATAGAGTGGGCGGCACGGTAGCGCCGGACGCTCGGTAACGGAGAAATGTCTCAAAGAAAAAGAGGTGGTTCAGGACCACCTCTTTTGTATTAGCCTTGCACATTCCGGCCCTACTCGGTCAGCTTGGGACGCCGATTATTTATGCACCCACACCGTCATGCCGACGTTGGCCCACTTGTAGAACCACTCGGACATGGGGGTGCTGAGGTTGACGCAGCCGTGGCTGTGCGGGCGACCGAAGTCGTCGTGCCAGTAGGTGCCGTGCAGGCCCTCGCCCGAGTTGTGGAAGTACTGGGGGTACGGCACGTCTTTGAGGAAGTAGTAGTCCCCGGCTGCCAGGCTGCCGCCCTTCATGTCCTGCTTGGGCAGGCGGTAGTAGATCTTCCACACGCCTATCTCGGTGGGGTTCTTGGCCGTGCCGGTCGAGGTGAGCGTCACCTTGACGGGTACGCCGTTGTCGTACGCGGTCACC
>DASVQO010000237.1:0-2006 GCA_036389075.1 Chloroflexia bacterium
TCCCAACGCGCGCGTGCTACGCTGGGACCGCGACACCGCTTCCCGGCACGGCAGCCACGCCGGCCTGATGGAGATGTTCGCCCAGGGCGAGGCCGACATCCTGGTGGGCACCCAGATGATCGCCAAGGGGCTGGACATCGACAAGGTGTCCCTCGTGGGGGTAATCAGCGCCGACACGGGGCTCTTCCTGCCCGACTTCCGCGCCCCCGAGCGCACCGTGCAGCTACTCATGCAGGTCGCCGGCCGTGCGGGTCGCCGCACCGAAACCACCCACAGCCGCGTGGTCGTGCAGACCTTCAACCCCGACAACTACGCCATACAGGCCGCCGCCGAGTACGACTACCGTGGCTTCTACTCCGGCGAAATCCGCTTCCGCGCCGAGCACGGCTACCCGCCCTACGGCCAGGTCGCCCGCCTCGTCTATTCCTCACCCTCCAACGAACGCTGCGAGCAGGAAGCCAACACGCTTGCCCGCCACCTGCGCCGGACCGTCGAGGAGCTAAAGCAGGCCCTCAACGACGCCCCCACCGCCGACGTAGACGTGCTTGGCCCCGCCCCCTGCTTCGTCCACAAGGTCAGCGGCCGCTACCGCTGGCAAGTCCTCCTGCGCGGCACCGACCTCAGCACGGCCCTCGACAGCTTCTACCCCGGCCCCGGCTGGTCCCTCGACGTGGACCCCATGAGCCTGCTGTAGCCCTGTGAGGGTGCCCTGCCAATGAATTGGCGGGCTGACAAGGGACAAAGTCTCCTTCGGAGACTACATGACGTTCCCTCAGTCCCCGCAGGGGACTTCGCTACTTCCCAGCCCGTGGCTTTAGCCACAGGGCACCCCCACAGGGCACCCCCACAGGGCACCCCCATAGGGCGCTCCTTGCTAACATTGCGCTATTTGGTATCATTAACCGACACGGTATAATATTGATCCCATACTTCAATAATAGATAACATACCCCCGCGTAACGGAGCAGAGCCAATGGCAACATTAGAGATAGTCTACGATCCCGACCCCATACTGAGAGAGAAAGCTAAACGCATTAAGTCCTTCGACGCCAACCTGCGCAAGCTTGTGGCCGACATGTTCGAGACGATGCACGTAGCTAACGGCGTCGGCCTGGCAGCGCCCCAGGTCAACCTCTCCATTCGCCTCCTAGTGATCGAAATCCTCCCCGATAAGCGCGAGGGAGAGAAGGGCGTCAAAGTGGCCCTCTGCAACCCCGAAATCGTCAAGGCCAGCGACGAGATGGTGTCCGACATAGAGGCCTGCCTCAGCATCCGGGGCTGGTACGGCGAGGTGCCCCGGCACAGGTGGGTGGTCGTCAAGGCCCAGAACCCCGAAGGCAAAGAAGTACGCATCAAGGCCGAGGACTACTACGCCCGCGTGCTACAACACGAGATAGACCACCTCAACGGCGTCCTCTTTACCGACCGCATAGTAGACATCGCCACCCTGCGCCGCGTCGAGCCTGAGTCCTCCGAGGAGGCCCGGGAAGAGCTAGCCGAAGCCGAGGTATAGCCCGCACGCCCACCCACCTCCTCCCAAAAGCTACGCGGGCACGCATCCTGCCACTCCCCCACTGACTACCCCGCCCGAAATTCGTAATTCGTAATTCGTAATTCGTAATTACCCAAGGGAGGCACACATGGCAGACCAGCAAGAGCGCAACGACCCCCGCCACGACAGCGTAGACAGTGTCGAGGCAAACGAAGACGGCTCCCTCGTGGGCGGCGTCTCACCCTTCACAAGGGACACCGAAGGCATAGTGGCAGGAGCCGCCTCCGGCCAGGCGGGCGGCGTCGTAGCCAACGAGCTTGTGGACACCGATGGCGGCATAGCCCGCCCCACCAGCGACGCCGCCGACTCCCCCGGCACCTTCGCGGGCAGCGGCGCTACCGACGTCAGCGACACCGGCGACAACCCCAGTAAAGGCGCCTGGTAGCAAAGAGACGGAACCGCCAAGACGCCAAGAACGCCAAGGGCGCGCCAAGTATAGAACGGTTCACCGCAG
>DASVQO010000238.1:0-27569 GCA_036389075.1 Chloroflexia bacterium
CCTGAGCTCGCCACGGGCGTAGAGCCGCCAGGGGATGAACTGGTCCACCGGGTCGCCCAGCATGGGGTTGGCCGAGATGGGCGGCTGCACGCCGGGCTGGCCGCTGCCGATGAAGGGGTCGTAGGCCACCATGTCGGTGGAGGCGAGCACGCCCTGACCGAGGAGGGCGGGCCAGAGCATGGCTAACGAGATTAGCACGGGCAGGATGGCGAGCAGAGCCACCTCCCGCGCCCCCTGCCCGCGCCACACAGCGACCCTGCCCTCGGCCCGCCGCTCCTCTGCCGTTACCATTCCTCCCGCGCTCCGGGCACCATGCCTTCAACCGCCTTGACCACCTCTCCCAGCAGCCAGGTGTCGCTCTCCTCGATGCCTATTTCCGCCGCAGCCTGGGCCACCACCGCTATCGCGTCGTTATCGGGCAGCTTGCGGGCGGGGGTGGCGGGCGGTGGCGCTGCGGCCCGCCCTATTTGCACGGGTGTCATGTTACCGGAGGGGGAAGGCGCGTGCACGGCGGGGGCTGCGTTGGGAGAAAGGGTTATGGCAGGCTGGCTCGCGCCCTGGCTGGTGAGGCTTGCCAGGAAGCGCAGGTAGCCGGTGGCCGCGCCCTCCAGCGTGTGATGCTCGGCTACGTAGCGGCGGGCGGCTGCGGACATGGCCTGGCGCAGGTCGGGGCGGCGGGCGAGCAGGAGCAGGTACTCCAGCAGTAGCTCTTCTTCGAAGTCGCCCACGTCCACCTTGCCCGCCGCGTCGTCGGGTAGCTCCTCGACGGAGCCTGTGCGCGAGACGAGGACGGGCACCCCCGCGCCCATAATGCGCAGGAGGGAGGCCGAGGTCTCGCCCGCCGTGGGGTAGCGCAGGTTGAGGCACACGTCGGAAGCGGCCAGGTAGTAGGGGAAGTCCTGGGGCGACACGTAGCCGGTGCTGCGCACGCGCTCGGTGAGGCCGAGCATCTCAATCTGCCGGGTGGGGTCGTAGTTGGGCGAGCGGCTGCCGATGAGCAGGTAAGCGGAGTCGGGCACCTCCATCAGCAGCGCCTTGAAGGCCCGCAAGGTGGCCGACACCCGCTTGTAAGGGTTCAAATGCCCAACCGAAGTGACCAGGAAGAGGCCGGGGTCGAGGCCCAGCCGCGCCCTCGCCTCGTCCCTGGGGATGTGCGGGGGCAGCGGCACGCCCATCGGCACCACCGACACGGGCAGGTCGGGCCTCACGCCCTTCACCAGACCTTCCATGTACCGGCTGTGCACGATTAAGCCCCTCGCGGCGCGTATCACCTCGTCGCTGAGCGGGTAGTTGAACAGGGCCTCCGGGTACTGCCCCAGCAGCACCCTGCGGGCGGCGTCAAGCCCTTCCGCGCCATACTGCCGCTCCATGACAGCCATGTACTCTTTGCGCTTGCCATTGTTTAGCGTCATCCACACGCGCAGGTGGTGCAGCACGAACTCGTGCATGACCACGACGCCGGGGTGCTTGAGCAGGGCGTCGTAGATGTAGGCGTGGGCCGCCGAGTTGCCCACCTGGTAGACGAGCGAGTCGTACTGCCCCGCCACGCGCCCGAACGCCCTCCCCTGCCTCACGTCGAAGCGCCGGACGACCTCCGTGTTGGACGGCTTGTAGCCCTTGTCGATGAAGAGGTCTATATCGACGGGCGAGCCGCCCGCGCGGGCGCCGTGGAGGGCGAGCAGTAGCTCCTCGCTGTAGTCGGAGATGCCGGACTGTATGGGGTTGAGTGGGGAGAAGAAGGCGATTTTCATGCAGTGACTATTGTAGAGCATCCGGGGCACGCTGTCCGACTAGCCAGCACGGTTACATAGTGCAGGACCAAAGCGGCCCCTGTCATCCTGAGCGTAGCGAAGGATCTAAGATGCTGGCCCTGGCGTTGTGCCGCACTTCAGCAACGCTATCTCTGACGTTCAACAGCTCCATGTACCAGCATCTTAGATCCTTCGCTACGCTCAGGATGACAAGGGCCGCTTTGGTCCTGTCAAGACCGGAGAGTCAACTCACGTACTGTGTTTGGCAAACTGACTCACGCATTACGTGTTAGGACTGCGTGTCGGCTCCCCATCGCTCGTAATAGACCTGCTGTTCCAGCTTCTTGCGGCCGCGCTTGAGCGAGGGGGAGGGCACGTCGGGGGCGCGGTGGCCTATGGGGATGACGCCTACCGGGGTGACCTCCGGCGGCAGGTTGAGCAGGGCGCGGGCGGCGTCAAGGTCGTGGGTACCTGCGAAACCGGCGGCCAGGCCCTCGTCCACCACGGCGAGCAGCAGTATCATCACGGCGCAGCCAATGTCCATGTGCCAGTAGGGGACCGGCCATTCTATCTCGGTGCCGCCGGGTTCCATCTTGTCGGGTTCCTGGTAGCGGCGGTGGTATGCCTCCTCGCTGGTGCAGGGCACGACCAGCACGGGCGCGCCTGAGATAAAGGGGTGGAAGCCGCCGCTCACGTAATGTTCCTCCCCGCACAGTTCTGCCAGCGCCTTCTTCGTTTCGGGGTCGGTGACCACCACGAAGGACTGTCCCTGCGTGTAGCCCGCGCTTGGGGCGTGCTGGGCCAGCGCCAGTATCCTGCTGATTACGCCTGGGTCCACCGGCTCCGGCGAGAAATGCCTCACCATGCGGCGTTTGAGCACTACCTCGGAAAACTCCATCTTGGCTCCTTTCACGGTTGGGGTAATGGCCTTACAAAGGCCGGCGGGAAAGCGGGCACCGGGGAGCACCCCCGCACTCCCATTTTACGTTAGAGGTACCAGCCCGATAGCTGCAGGTAGCACCGTTCCTCGACGTCGGCTTCCGGCGGCTTCCACCACCGCGCAAGCGACAGTCGCACCAGCGAGTTGGCGGGGATGAGGTCGGCTGCCGGGGCGTAGCCCACGTATTTGAGAAGGCACGGCCCCCGGTCGCGTGGGTACCTGTAGTACACCTTCTCCTTGTCGAATATTTTGTGCAGGGGCTTGTCCGGCTGCCAGAAGCCCGTGCTCATGCCTGGCACTCCCATTATGTCGTTGACGTAGCCGTGGCCGTGATAGGTGAAGCGCACCAGGCCCTCGAAGGTCTGGTTGAGAGGGCCGCGCCAGGGGGCGATGCGCTGCAACAGGAAGCGGCGCAACTGCACCTGTTGGCCTATCTTCTGGGCCTTCAACACGTTTACGTCCTCGACGTGAGGCGGCCGGACCTCCGACGCTATCTCGCACTCTACCTGCCAGAGGTCGCCGACCTCGTATGGAGTGTCGCCGGGCTGCGGGGTGCCGTCGGCCTGCATCAGCCTGAGGCTGCGGTCGGGGTCCAGCGACAGGCCACCGACGCAAGCGCGGCCCTGCATGTGCGTTTTGGCGACGATGAGCACCCTCATCCGGTGTGTGGCCCTCATAGGCCCCTCTGCTGGCGTGCTTTGCGGCTACCGCGGCGGTCTTATATGTTCTACCTCCAGGCCCAGTTCTGCCTTCAGCCTATCCGCGAGCAGAGAGCGGTGGCAGGCCTCCGGCTGGCCCTCGACGCAGAACAGGCATATCGTCCGGGCTTCCGGCCCGACTTGTTCGAGGAAGGCTGGAGCATCTAAAGCGGCCAGGCGCTCTTGCTCGTAAGCCCGCGTGAAGGTTTCGCTCAGCACCAGCCGCTTGCGCTTGGGTACTCCCTCTGTTATGTCGGCGCTGTCCTGCATCGCGCGTACCTGCCCGCTGGGGGCCAGGTCTTTCATGTGCAGGTAACGGATGCCCATTTCACCGAGCCGCTTCTGTAAATGCGCGCTGTTGGCGAACGCATAGATGGAGCCGCGCAGGCCGCGCCTGGCGCGCACGTCGCAGAAAGTGTCCACGCCTGCATCGCGTAACGCCCCGAAGAATTGCTCCTCGGAGAAGCCGTACACGCCGATTGTCACGATCCTGGGCAGCACGGTGCAACCTCCTGTGCCGGTAAATATCAGGTCTTAGCGTAGCCTTTGCGCGAGGTAGAGGTGCCGGGGTTGTCCTCGAAGAAGGAGAGCTGGCCGTGGGTAATCTCGTCCAGGGTCTCGGCCTGGGTCTTGAGCGCGCCGTGCTCGTCAATGTGGCGGACCTCGATGCCGAGCGCCTGGAGGGTCACCCCTACCAGCTTGCTCCTGTGGCACTCTTGCGGCCTACCTTCACTGCACATGAGGGCCAGCATCAGCCCTTTGTCGAGGGCGGTCTGTAGGCGAGCTATGCCCTCTTTGTAGAAGGGGGCCTCGCGCAGCTTGACGTAATCTACTTTGTCGCCGCTGTAATACCGGGGGTCCTGGGGCCTACCGCCGAGGGCATCGCCCATGAAGACGTAGCGCAGCCCTGCCTCGCGTAGCGCCTGGTCCAGGGCGGCCTTGGCGAACTCCGGTTTGTGCCGCGAGTAGGGCTGGGAGCGCACGTCGGCCAGGTACTCGACACTGTAGCGGCGCAATGTAGCCACCAGTTCGTCCAGGCTGCGCGAGCCATACCCGATTGTGTAGATAACGCCCTCGCCCAATTCCTCGCCAGCCTCCCCGCACCGCGTGCGGACCCAGGTACCTGCAACGCACTTAGCATATTCAAATGTAGCATACCGTGTCAACGTGCGGGTGGTTACGTTAGAGGCTGCACCAAAATAGCCGTACCCCGCGATTGCGGCACATCTTCTGGCCAGGGCTTGTCCCCTTGCGGCAGGGGAGAGCGCGCCGGAGGGGCAAAACCGCGTCGAAGTTGCCGCTGCCAACCGGAACAATCATTAGACGGCGCGCAAGGTCAATTTCTTGTGAGCCGCGGGGGAGGGGCGCTAATTCAGTGCATGTGAGAGAGAGTATATGAGAGGCGGAGGAGAGTGATACAGATGGCAGTGGTACGCAAGCACATCGGTCATGTATCGGTTGAAAGCGGCAGGCTCGTGGTGGTCGATCCGATATTCTTGAAGCACTGGCGGGCAGGAGAGTTCCGGCAGGAGGTGCCGGGCGTGATGAACAGCTACGATGAGGCCTGCAAGATTACCATGACGGAGCCCTGGTACGGGTGGATGCTGGGCGGGGAGGCGCTGGCTATATCGCCCCCTGACGGCGACGGCATGTACCCGGTGTACGGCTACTTCACCGAAGACGGCCTATGCGTCAAGCTCGACATAGTGCTAAGCCTGGAAGCTGCCGACTGGAACGACCTGCTCGAATGGGAGCTAAGCCAGATAAACAGGGAAGCTACTGGGGACTAGGTCAATTACGAATTACGAATTACGAATTACAGAGCCGTTCTCCTAATTCGTAATTCGTAATTACTCCCCACAGTCGGGGCCGTACACTTCTTGGAGGAAGTTGCGGGCGGCTTCGAGGTCGAAATCGAGGGAGAGGGTGGTCTGGCCGTGGTTGAAGCCCCGGAGGGAGCGGTTGATGGCGAGGTCGAGGCTGCCGGGGTCATAGCGGGCCGAGAGGGCGTCGTCACCCTTGAGGACCAGCCAGGAGGCGAGGCCGTTCAAGTAGGCGCGTAGCTCTTCCTCGACGCTGCAATTGGAGCGGGCGGGGGCGACCTCTCCGATTACGTTGCTGGCGTGCGTGGCCTCGTGGGCTATCACACTGGCCAGGGCTTCCATGGAGGCGTCGCGCTCTCGTTCGGGGACGATGATGACGTAGGGGCGGGTCCTGCTGTAGGTGGCTACGAAGGCCCCGGCCACGCCTTCCTCGGTGATGTCGGCGAACTCCACGAAAATCTTGTTCTGTATGATGAGGCCGGGCACCCACCGGAACTGCGGAGTGCGTCCAAGGGCCTGGACGGCGGGTATCAGCTCGTCGTCCACGTAGTCGGCCAGTCTGGGGGAGTCTGTGAGGTCCTCGTCGCCCGCCAGGGAGGATGGGATGAGGATGCGGGCGAGGGGGTCGATCTGGCGGGCGCGGGCGTACTCCATGCCGAGGAGGCCAAGCTGCACGTTGGAGGTGGGGGGGCTTTCGGGGTGCCACTCAAAGCGGTTGCGCTCGAAGTACTGCACCGTGTACTGGCGGCCGTCTGTGGGGCTGACCTCCACTATCTCCTCGGAGATGGGGTAGCCGAACACCGCCAGGCCGCCGTTGTTCAGCCAGAAGGTAAAGAAGGCGTTTGCGAGGTTGTGCCCCGTCTCCTCGAAGAAGTGGGACTGTGGGGTATTGGTGCCGCCGGGCAGGCGCTCGAAGAAGATGTTGCGCTGCTCGGTGGAGATGACGCCCAGCCGGGTGAGGAGCACCTGACTGCGGGGGTCGTTGGAGACCTCCGGGTGCCATTCGAGGCGGGTGCGCTCGAGGTACTGCACCGCCAGGCCGTCCTCCATGATAGGCTCGGTAATGGGCAGGCCGAGCACGGGGGTCGCGCCATGCGTCTCCCAGTACTCGAAGAAGACGCCGCGCAGGAAGTGGCCGGTCTGCGGGAAGTAGCGGAACTTGCCCTGGCTCATGGCGGCGGGGGCTGGTATGGGTCCATCCTGCGCGGCCTCGAGCGCGGGGTCCTGGCTCGTGAGCGGGGCCGCCACCTCGGAGGTCAGGCCGGTAGGCTGCGCTGTCTGCCCCGGCTGCTCGGCCCAGGCGTGGGGGGCGGCGCCGGGGAGGGCGCTGCCCGAGAGCATGGCAAGGAGCGCAAGGGCAATAAAGAGGGTGCGCCACCCGCGTGGGATGTGGTTGCCTTTGTTTGTGTGCATGGCCTTCTTTTCCGGGTGCCGGGTTCAGATTGTTGCTGTTTAATAGGAGGGCGTCAGGGAATTATAACAAAAGGGGAGTAGTACTGGGAGGAGGCAGTCTCGGCCTTAGATTTCCTATTGACAAGACTCTCTTTGCAGTATATAGATATATCAGGATATAGAGAGACCCTGCGCCATATGCTCGTTGGAAGAGCGGCGGTCTCTAACACCGCTTGCAGTGGGTTCAAATCCCGCATGGCGCACCAAAGAGGTAAGATCAATGACCTAGATACATGTCTTAGCCCATCCCCCATAGGCACACCGCTCCTCTGACCCCGCGGCCAGAGGCCCCCCGGTTGTATCTCCCTTCGGCTCCCCGCCGATTTTGTCATCAGCATCCACTGACAACTATAAGGAGATACGACCAATGAATACCCTTTCCAGGGCCGAAACGGCCCACTTTTATGTAGACCCGGCAGGCTACGATGCGCTAAGGCAGCATTGGAGCATGCTAGTCAATTCTGAGCGTAAGCATGAGCTTACAGCAGCTCACCACGTTCTGTACCTGGCCCTCCTCGGTAAAGACTGGCGCAAAGCCTTCACTCCAGTTACCAACCCGCGTAAGCTGGCGAACGGAGCGTTCGAGGGGTGGGCGCTGTTCCGTGCTTTCGTGAGGCTGCACGCTTTTCTGTACGAAGAAGACCTGCTCGCCCCCTTCGATGGTCTTGTTACCAGGCAGACTTTGCAAGCTGTGAAGAGCTACTTGCCAACTCCCAAGCCCTGGGACTACGCATCCGGGGCCTACCAGCTCGGCTCGTTCCCTCTGAACGCCTACATTCAGCCCGTGGAGAGTATCCTCCATGCCTGAGACATAGGGCCGTCCTCTTGCCAGGAACGTGCCGGTTGGTCCTACAGACCCTGCCGAGGCCGCCTATACTTACGTTTTCGTCCGTACCGATATCCCTGTAGCAGACCAACTCGTACAGGTTGGTCACGCGTGCCTGGAGGCGGGAAGCAGGTTCAATCAGCCAGGAGTGTTTTCCAATCTCGTACTGTTCGGGGTGTCCTCACAAGCGCGTCTGCGGGATGCCGCGGCATGGGTGGAAGCAGTGGGTATCAGGTGTTTCGCGTTCTTTGAACCCGATGATGCTATGGGCTATACGGCCGTGTGCACAGAGCCGGTAGTGGGGGATGCACGTCTCTTCTTCCGGCGGTTCAAGTTATGGGCGGGACCTGTCTCAGGGGACACCGTAAACTCGGTGGGCAGTCCTCCACGCGCTCCGCCGGGCAGAGCACACATTTTCGCAGGCTAGTTCGCGCCAGGTTAGAACAGAGAAGGCTGTCGAGTTTTCCCGACAGCCTTCCCCATGTAACCAATTCCTCGTCCGGCAAGACCGCACTTGCCTCAACAAGGTCTTCAGGCTTCACTCCTCACTATTCTCGCCCGCTTGTCCCTCCACCGCTGGCTACGCGGAAAGTCGCGGCCACATCACGGCTCAGCATGTAAGCCACTATGCCGACCGATAATACCAGCAACGCCAACATCCCGCCCGAACGTGGCTCCATCAAGCCTGCCATTACCAGCAGGACGCCAGTTACGACGGGCACCGCCGGGGCCGCGATCCTCCCCCAGGGGCGCAGCCTCGCCAGGCCGTAACCTGCAATCGAAAAGACAACCGCCAACACGAGGGCGATGGCTATTTGCGCGGGTGTGTCCGTGCTGACGGCGCTTACGCTTCCCTGGGCACCCTCTACAGCGCGGGGAAAGGCACTGTACCCTGGTGATGCCGATTGGCCGGGTAACTTGCCACCAGGCGTAAAGGGTACAAACGCCAGCAGGAACGCAAGACCAAAAAAGGCCGCTGCACTCCAGCAGACAATCGCCATGATAGACACACCCATGGGCCTCTTCGGTCCGTGCTTGAGAGCCAATGGTGTGTGCAGTCCCCACCTGTGATACTCGCCGGGTGGTAGGTGCGGGTCCTGAGCGTTCATTGTGTCACTCTCCTTTGATGGACGAAAGACCAGTGATGGAGGATGAACTTGTCCTCTATCCTTCGCCTATCGGCTTTCCAACAGCGGTTCCACTTCCCGCGCTACAGCTCGGACGAGTCCTTCATGATACTCGGTCGGCATGCCTATAACTACGTGGTTAACACCTATACGAATATAAGGCTCGATACGTTCCATCATACCTGTTACTTCGGCAGGGTCTTTGAAGTAGAATTGCCAGGAGCGGCGGATTTCGGCGGGGTCGCGGCCTATCGAGGCGCAGTGCTCGTCGAGGACGCGGTTCTTGTGCTGCACGTCTTCGGGGGTGCTGCCGGGCGAGTTGAAGATGTGGGCGTGTTTAGCCACCACCCGCAGCGTCAGCTTCTCGCCGCCCCCGCCTATCGTGAAGGGCGGGTGGGGCAGCTGCACCGGCTTGGGTTCGTGGCGGGCCGCCGTGAGGTTGTAGTAGCGGCCCTGGAAGTCGGCAAGCTCCTGCGTCCAGAGCAGCTTCATAAGCTGGCACGCCTCGTCTAGCTGGCGGATGCGGTCGGCGGGCGGGGGGAAGGGCAGGCCGTACATGTCGTACTCAAGCTCGAACCAGCCCGCGCCGAGGCCCATATCCAGCCGCCCGCCGCTCACCCTGTCTACCGTGGTGGCGATCTTGGCGAGCACGGCAGGGTGGCGGTAGCCGTTGCAGCCCACCATGAGGCCGAGCCGCAGCCGCTTCGTGGCCGCCGCGAGGGCAGCAAGCAGCGTCCAGCCGTCCATGCACGGCCCCTCCACGTGGCCGTTGATGGGCACAAAGTGGTCGAACAGCCACGCGCCCGCGATCGCCTCCTCCGCTTCCGCGTCCAGCCAGTAGCGCAGTATGTTGTCCCAGTCGCGCTCGTGTTGCGCGGTCTTGATGTCGATGCGTAAGGGGAAGTTGCTCATGGTTGCAGGCTCCATAGAAGAGTGCCGAGTACTAAGTGGTCAGTGGTCAGTGGTCAGAGCGCCCCGGCCCAACCATAATCTTCTTTGCGCGTCCTTTGCGTCCTTTGCGCCTTTGCGTTTTCGTCCCTTTACTCGGCACTCGGCACTCGGCACTCGGCACTCGTTACTCCATTGCCGCCAGTCGAGCGAAGAAGCGGCCCCAGTAGCGGATGCCTTGCTTGAAGTGGTCCAGGCGGATAGATTCGTTGGGGGCGTGGGCGCGGGAGGCGGAGAAGCTTACACCGGCGGTTATGACCAGGGGTATGCCCAGCTCGTTGGAGATGAGGGAGGCCGGGCCGCTGCCGCCCGTCATGGGGGCGATTACCACCTGCTCCTCGCCCAGGTCGCGCCAGACTTGCTCCGACACCTTGACCAGGGGGCTGTCGATGGGCGTCTTGGCGGGCAGTAGCTCGCCCAGCTTGACTATCTCTATGTCGTCGTAGCCGCGCCTGTCGAGGTGGGCCCGCAGCAGGTCCAGCATCTTTTCGGGGGTCTGGTGGGGCACCAGGCGGAAGTCCATCTTGACCATCGCCTTGCTGGGCACGATGGTCTTGGACCCCTCGCCGCCGTAGCCGCTCACGAAGCCCGCGATGTTGGCGGTCGGCTCGAACTGCTCCACGACGAGCACCTCCTGGCCGCTCAAGCCGCGCTGCCAGCCTTTGATGCCGTACTGCTTGAGCCACGCCTGCTCGTCGAAGGGCATGCGGTGGATGGCGTCTACTTCGGCCTGCGTGGGGCGGTCCACTAGGTCTTCCAGGCCGTCCATGACGAAGTTGCCCCGCTCGTCTCGCAACGTGGAGAGGGCGAGCACGAGCCGCCACGCCGGGTTGGGCATTATGCCGCCCAGGCCCGAATGAATGTCGTAGGAGGCCCCGGTGGCGTGTAGCTCGACGTAGAGCATGCCCTTGAGGCCGCAAATCACCTGCGGGTTGTCGTTTATGTCGCGCCAGGAGCCTTCCCAGGCGCACCAGTCGGCGCTCAGGTCGTCGGCGTGCTCCCGAGCCACGGGGCCGAGGTGGGGGCTGCCCACCTCTTCCTCGCCCTCCACGAGCCAGCGGATGCGTAGCGGCAGGTCGCCTATCGTGGCCTGGTAGGCGCGGATCGCTAGTATGCGCGAAAGGAGGTCGCCCCGGTCGTCGGCCGCACCGCGTGCGTAGAATCGGCCGTCGCGCACCTCCCCGGCATACGGAGGGGAGTCCCAAAGCTCCAGCGGCTCGGGGGGCTGCACGTCGTAGTGGTTGTACAGGAGCAGGGTGCGCTCCCCGCCGCCAAGCTCTGCCAGCACCACGGGAGGCGCGCCCTCAATCGGCACGACCTTGACCTGGGCACCCAGCGGCTCCAACGCCTCCCGCACCAGCGCCACCCCTTCTACCAACCCGATACCTTGCCCCGCGAGCGTCGGCTGCGAGCAAAAATGTCGCAACTCCTCGACCATAGCCTCAAAGTTACTCTCAATATAAGCGTCGTACGCCCCGAAATCGTTTTCCCCCGGCATGGGTGCCTCCTTGCACGTAATAGGGCAGATTAGCACGAAAGTAGATAATCGTCAAAGCACCAGGACAGGTTTAAACCGCAAAGGCGCAAAGAGCGCGAAGGACACGGTAAGATAACGGTTTGGAATGCAACAAAAGGAGCGGGGTACGTGATGTCGTACCCCACTCCTTTTGCATAGAACGCTTACTTTATCTTGCTCTCTATGCGCCTTTGTGGTTTCGAGTTTTGCTGGAACAATTGCTTTTCCGCACGTCCATTCGTGTGGCGGGCGCATGGGACCCTAGCTGAGGGCGGTGCTGCCGATGCGAGGCTCCGCTACCGCTACCCTGGACTCCGGCTGCTCGGCCCCCGCCAGCCGGGTCGCCGTGCGGAGGAAGGCGAGCACCAGCACCGCGCCGCCCGCCATGAGCGTGCCGTGGAAGCCGTATTCGAGCGCGAGCAGCACGTCCACGCTGGGGCCGCTGCGGTGGAAGCCGTCGTGAGGCCACCACGAGATGAGCGACCAGGCGATGCTCAGGTAGACCGCCCAGGAGAGCCAGCCCGAGTTGCCCGCCAGCCTGCGCGCGAACGGCAGACCGAACACGAGGAACGCCACCCCCAGCCCCAAGGCCAACGCTTCGATAATGCTGAACACGATGAACAGCACGAGCTGGTAGGTAGCCATGGGCGCTGCCGCGTGCATGTCGCCGCTTTCGGCTGCGGCTGCGGGCCAGATCATCTGCCCGAGCGGGATGGCGGGTATCGCGACGAGCACTGTAACGATGAGGTACTTCAGCCAGGTCTTCATTGTAGGTTCTCCTTTGTGTTGATTGGGTTGATCTTGCGGGGGTTGTTGTCTTTCTCTGCCGGGGTCCGTGTGCGCGTGGGGCTACTCGTCCAGCGACATAGGCGGGCCCATGAGCACGCCGCCGTACTTGCGGGCGAGCGCTTGCATCGCGGCCATGTCGGGACGACCGCCTGCGGGCACGGAGCGCATCATCTCTAGCTGGTCCTCAAAGAACCGCTCGAAGCCGCCGGGTGTGATGATGCCGAGCATCTTTACAGGCTCCTCGAACGGGTTGCAGAAGGCGTGGGGTACGCCCCTCGGCATGTAGGCCGTGGAGCCTGCGGTAAGGGTGACCGTCTGCTCGCCCACGCGGACCCGCAACGCGCCTTCCAGGATGTAGAAGGTCTCGTCCTCCCGCGTGTGCATGTGGAGGCCGGGGCCTTGCGTGCGCGGCGGTAACAGGGCTTCAACGACCGCGAACGCCCCGCCCGTCTGCTCGCTCCGCAGCTTGACGGTCATACCAGGGGCAATAGCTTCGCCCCCGCCCGGTGGGAGCACCACTTCGCGCAGACCAGCCGGGGATGCTTCTTCGATAACCATGATCTTCCTCCTTCATAAAGTGGCCGCTTGTCTATGAGTCGATTAAAGCAGACAACCCGCTCCAACGGGGAGCACAAGAATTCGCACAGTATTTCGCACACCCGCACAATGGCTAGCACAAAACCACGCTCCTGAAGCTAATGGGAACAGGATTATTAATCGCAGAGACGCAGGGAGCCTACCCCGTGGGCAGCCGGAGGGACACAAAGGTACACATACAAGAACTGCGGGTGTGCCGTGCGGGGGCAACATCGTGCAGTAGGATGCTTTCCTTTGCCCCTTTCCAGGGCCTACCTGCGAACTGGAGGAGGCAAGCGAGCAAAGGTGGCCCTTGTCATTCTGAGTACCATGCTAACGAAGGAATGGCAGATAATGAAGTCACACAAGGTGCCAGCCGACGCCCCGCGATTGAAGTCGGGGGCTACACATTGCGAAGTCCCTGCGGGACTGGCTGGGTGCTATATGTCGCTACCAGGAGAATAGGGGCTTTGGGTAGTCCCCTTGTGGGACTTGGTAATGTGTAGCCCCCGACTTCAATCGCGGGGCGTCGGCTGGCACCTTGTGTGACTTCATTCATGTGGGGCTGCGTTTTGTGACATCCCTTCGTTAGCCCGGTACTGAGCGTAGCGAAGAATCTCATCCTCCACCTCGATGTCGCCTCTTTGAGTGGCACGGAGCAGCACATAGAAGCTCACTGGTATGAGGAAAAGCGGTATTTGGGTGCTGGAGGACGAGATTCTTCGCTGCGCTCAGACTGACAACGCCCGCTCCGGTACCGCGCAGGTGGCATTTTGCAGATAGGCCCGGGAACCGAAATCAAAAATGGTACACTGAAGTGATAATGACTTCAGATGAGTTCTAGTAGAGGTGTGCATGTTCACAACAGAGCAACGGGACCATCTACGTGACTACATCCTGCAAATAGCCAGGGCCGACCCGCGAGTCACAGCGGGTGCGCTCACCGGCTCCACAGCGGTTGGCGCGGGAGACGAACGGTCAGATATCGACGTGGCTTTCGGGATCGCCGAAGGCAACTCCCTCCAAGCGGTCCTTGATGACTGGACCGAGGCGCTGGATGCTGAGTTCGGCGTACTTCACTATTGGGACCTTCCCTTTCGCTCAAGTTTGTACCGCGTGTTTCTCCTGCCCGGCGGCCTCGAACTCGACGTTGGGCTGTCGCCCCAGCATGATTTTGGTCCTCGCGGCCCGCGCTTCCGTACCCTCTTCGGCGCCACCCGCCAGCAGGAGCCTTCGCCGCCCGCCGCCCGCTACCTGATTGGGCTATGCTGGCATCACGTCTTCCACGCTCGCTCGTCCATTGAGCGTGGTAAGCCGTGGCGAGCCGAATACTGGATAAGCGCCCTTCGCGACCACACTGTCACACTTGCGTGCCTCCGCCTGGGCGAGGAGCCTTCGGAGGCCCGTGGCGCGGACAGCCTTCCCGCCGCCGTGACCGGGCCGCTCTCAGGGGCGCTCGTTCGCTGGCTCGATGAAGAAGAGCTGCGCCGCGCGCTGGGTGTGGCCACGGCATGCTTTATCAGCGAATTGGAGGCGCTGGACCCCGCCCTGTGCGCACGCCTCAAGCCGTTACTCGAGGAGTTCGGCGCTCCGCAGAGTGGCTAGATACAAGCGCCAGGTTGAGGACTTCGCCGGTTCTATAAAGCTTTGTCGTATAATCCTGGTCCCCCTGCTATAGGTCTGTTTTTGAGCTGAGTTCTAAACCTTTCCTAATCTCTGCGTAACCTCTGCGCCCTCTGCGTCTCTGCGGTGCAATTCCTTGTTATTCCTGGGGCACGCCTGGCCGCTATGTGTTATCGCACCGTCACAATTTGAATTTTCCACCGTTTACTCGTGATAGAATGGGCATCGGCGGATCCTGGGCTTGCTGACGAGCATAGGAGGGCACTGCGATGGGGCAGACGCGCGATAGCATTGCGGACATCTGGGGGCCGCGCACGCCTTACACGGGCGAGTGGCCCGCGCGGGTTGATGAGAACGTGGAGGAGGAGCCGGAACGCTGGGTGCAGTCGGCCTGCGTGCTTTGCTCCAACGGCTGCGCGCTCGACATCGGGGTTAAAGAGGACCGCATCGTGGGGGTGCGCGGGCGGGAGGTTGACAGGGTCAACAAGGGCCGCCTGGGGCCGAAGGGGTTGCACGGCTGGGTCGCCAACAACAGCCGCGAGCGTCTCACCCGGCCCCTCGTCCGGCGGGACGGCACATTGCAAGAAGCCTCCTGGGACGAGGCAATGGATCTGGTCGTCCGGCGCAGCAAAGAGCTTAAGGAGCAGTACACCGGCGGCTCCATCGGTTTCTACAACACCGGGCAGCTATTCCTCGAAGAGTACTACACACTGGCCCTCATGGGAGACTGCGGCATCAACACCCCGCACATGGACGGCAACACCCGCCTGTGCACCGCCACCGCCGCCAACGCCCTCATCGAGTCGTTCGGCACCGACGGCGACCCCGGCTCCTACACCGACTTCGACGTAACCGACGCCATATTCCACGTGGGGCACAATATCGCTTTTTCGCAGACGGTGCTCTGGTCGAGGATATTGGACCGCCGCCGAGGGCCTAACCCGCCCAAGCTGGTCGTGGTGGACCCTCGCGCCACGCCGACCGCCAAAGAAGCCGACGTGCACCTCGCCCCGCGCCTCGGTACCAATGTGGCCTTACTCAACGGCCTGCTCAACCTCATCATCGAGGCCGGGCAGGTTGACGAGCGCTTCATTGCTGAGCACACGCTGGGCTACGAAAAGCTGGCGCTCACGGTGGCTGCCTGGACCCCGGAGCGGGTGGAGCAGGTAACGCAGGTGCCCGCCGCCAAACTACAGGCGGCAGCCGAGATACTGGGAGGCAGCCCCACGCTCGTATCGACTGTGTTGCAGGGCGTCTACCAGTCGAACCAGGCCACCGCTGCCGCCGTGCAGGTGAACAACCTGCACCTGATACGCGGGGCTATAGGCAAGCCGGGCAGCACCGTCTTCCAGATGAACGGCCAGCCCACCGCGCAGAACACGCGAGAGTGCGGGGCCAACGGCGAGATGGTGGCTATGCGCAACTGGAACAACGAGCAGCACATGGCCGACCTCGCCCGGCACTGGAACGTCGAGGCGAGCATGATACCTCACTCGGCCCCGCCCACTCACGCGATGCAGATTTTCCGGTACGTCGAGACAGGGTCCATCAGGATGCTGTGGGTGATTTGCACCAACCCTGCCGTGTCCCTGCCCGAGCTGCACCGCATCCGCAATATCCTGGGGCAGGACCACCTCTTCCTGGTGGTACAGGACGCCTTCATGACGGAGACCGCCAAGCTTGCCGACGTGGTGCTGCCCGCGGCTATCTGGGGCGAGAAGACCGGCTGCTTCACCAACGCCGACCGCACCGTGCACATATCCCATAAGGCCATAGAGCCGCCCGGAGAGGCCCGTTCCGACCTCGATATCTTCCTGGACTACGCCCGCCGCATGGACTTCAAGGACAAGGACGGGCAGCCGCTGATCAAGTGGAGCGGCCCGGAGGGCGCGTTCGACCACTGGAAGGAGTGCTCCAAAGGTCGGCCTTGCGACTACAGCGGCTTGAGTTACGCTAAGTTGTCGGAAGGCTCCGGCATCCAGTGGCCATGCAACGAGCAGGCCCCTAACGGCACCGAACGCCTCTACACCGACGGGGTGTTCAACACCAGCGCCGACTACTGCGAGACCTACGGCCACGACCTGGCGACCGGCGCGGAGATAGACCCTGAGCAGTACAAAGCCAACGACCCCAAGGGCAAGGCCGTCATCAAGGCCGCCGACTACGTGCCGCCCAAGGAGGAGCCGGACGGTGGGTACCCTCTCTGGCTCACCACGGGCCGCGTGGCGTACCACTTCCACACCCGCACGAAGACGGCCAGGTCCAGGCAGCTACAGGCCGCCGCGCCCGATGCTTACGTACAGCTTTCACCCGAGGATGCCGAGCGTTACAACATAGTAGAGGGCGACATGGTGGAAGTCAGCTCACGGCGCGGTAAAGTCATGGCCCCTGCCCGCATTGGCGACATCCTGGAGGGCCACGTCTTCGTACCCTTCCACTACGGCTACTGGGACTCGGAAGATAGGCCACGTGCCGCCAACGAGCTGACCATCACCGCCTGGGACCCGGTCAGCAAACAGCCACATTTCAAGTACGCGGCGGTGAAGATTCGCAGGATAGAGTAATTACGAATTACGAATTACGAATTACGAATTACGAATTACGAATTACGAATTACGAATTACGAGTACAGGGAGGAAAACGCAAAGAACGCACAAAGATTGAGGATGGGCTGGACAGGTCTACTTGTAATTCGTAATTCGTAATTCGTAATTCCTCCGAAGGAGGTCTACCATGCATGTAGCCAAGTACCTGGGGATGGTGCGTAACGGCGAGCAGGAGCTTGCCGAGGCGTTATTGATGGTGTCGGACCGCAACGAAAACGAGGCTGACGCGCGGGACGGGGCGAAGCTGCTGGCGCAGTGGTCGCGGGCGCACGTGGAGGCGCTGGGGCCGCTGATAGAGAAGTACGGGGAGGACAGCAGCGCCGACCCCGACCGCCTGCGCAGCGCCCTCTTCCACGGGGCGCGTGTGGGAGGGCTGGGCCTGCTACGCGACCTGGAAGACCTGTCCGCGCTGGCGAACCACGTGCGCCTCGGTTGGACCGCGCTGCACCAGGCCGCCCAACGCCTGCACGACAAGGAGCTGGAAGCGGTCAGCCATACCTGCGGGCTGGAAGTGGACAGGCAGATAGAATGGATGTGCACGCTGCTGAAGCACGTCTCAGGGCAGGCGCTGGTGGTGCCCGCCGAGAAGGACGCCGAGCTGCGGGGGTCGCTGGTCAAGCCGCCGAACCCGCCCAGCTTGCCCGAAGCGATTTGGGGGCCGACGGCGGCAGGCGGTATGGTGCTGGCGGTCGGTTTGCTGGCGATGCTGGTGGGGCAGCAGCCGTGGCTCGTGCCCAGTCTCGGTCCCACCGCGTACCTGGTGGCTGAAAACCCCGGCCACCCGACCTCGCGCTTCTACAATACGGTGGTGGGGCACCTCGTCGGGCTGGGCGCGGGCTTCCTGGCCGTGGCCTTGCTCAACGCGTGGCAGGCCCCTGTCGTGCTCACCGATCATAAGCTGGACCCGATGCGTATGCTTGCCGCCGTTATCGCCATCGTGCTGACCATCGGGGTGGCTCCCGTGCTTCGAGCCTCGCACCCACCGGCGGCGGCCACCACGCTGCTCGTGGCCCTCGGCTCGCTCAAGACCCTGAACGACGCTATCATGGTGACGATAGGGGTGCTCATCATCGCGGTTGTGGGGGAAGGTTTGCGGCAGGTGCGCCTCGGCCAGATGCGCCTCGATCCACCGAAGCAGGAGGCTCGCCGCCCGGCCCCGATGCCCTGGCTCCAACGGCGGTAGCAACCAGGTTGCCCGGCGCTGCTTACCAGGGCTAGATCATGACGCGGCCTATCCTGTCGGGAGGGGCCGCCTCGACGTAGTACGCGCCAGAGTCGAGCAGGCGGGAGGCGTCGTACAGCAGCACCAGGCCCTCGCTTCCGTGGGTGCCAGGATAGACGGCGACCGGGGCTTCCGGCGCTATCGTGCTATCGTCGCGGGTGATGCCATCCAGGACCAAATCGACCAGGAGGGCCACTTTCCGGTCGTGCCTGCGCAAGATGATGAGCCTGTTGCCGGGGGTGAGGTCGCGCTCTGCTTTGCCGTGCAGCTTGCGCAGGCTCACCACGGGGACTCTCCACCCGTGGATGTTGATTGTGCCTATATGCGCGCCCGGCGACCCGGTTAGAAGTGTTAGCTTGGTTGGCTGGACTACCCACTCCACGTCCTCAAGGGGTAGGGCGTAACGCTGGCTGTCTAAGGTAAAGACGATGTGCTGCTGGGGCGCTGGTGTCATGTTTGTGCCTCCAACGCAACAAGCCGGGGTGCATGAAGCGCCTCGCTGTACCCGGCACGCTGCGTGTGCCCATTTATAAGGCTTGTGGTTATTATGTACATTGGAGAGGCGGGGCTGAATGTCCCATTTTCCCATAAGAGCAGGGACTAACGGGCATATTTGGTGGGACTTGCTCTCCCTGCAAGTGGCTTGGCGTGGTGCCTGGTAGTGGGGAAGTAACAGGAGGCTATCTCAAAAGCCACCGTATAGGAGATCGGTGGCAAAGCCCCGCCCTTGTCATTCTGAGCGCAGCGAAGAATCTCGTCCTCCACCGGGATGTCCCTCTTTTCTTCGGGGACTCTGATCTGTAGGAAAGGTGGTATTTGGGTGCTGAGGGACGAGATTCTTCGCTGCGCTCAGTACTGTACCAACAAAGTTTGTGACATTTAGCCAGGCGGTTGAAACCGCGAGCTAGCCCTACAAAGTGCCCCTACGGGCACTACACCTTTCTAGAACTAACTTTGTTGGTCTTGTACTCAGAATGACAAAGGCCACCATTGGGTACTCATGTTCGGCGGTCTTATCTTGATATGCGCTTAGCCGCCTGGCTCCATATTTGCTTACTCATAGCCTCTGCGTCCTTCCATGCGGAGCAGCACTATGAGAAAGCAACTCCTGCCAATTGTCCTGTGTGCGTGCCTGGTGATGGCGGCCAGCGGCTGCGGTCCCGCCTCGCGCCGACACAACGCTAGCAGGACTACCCCGACAAGCAGCATAGCGGCGGGCACGACAACGCCCCATGCCACCAATGCCCCTACCTTTGTACCCCTCACGCCCTCGGCTGCGACCGGCGCAAGCACGACCACACCCTCGCCCGGCGCTTCCTCGAAGGGCGACCTCGATACTGTCCGCCGTGCCGCTCACCCCATCGCGGGTGTGGCCGGCGATTACGACCCGCTGATGTCGCTCGTAGGGGACGCTCGGTTCGTGCTCCTGGGCGAGGCCAGCCACGGCACGCACGACTTCTACCGGGAGCGGGCGCGCATCACCCGCAGGTTGATAGAGGAGAAAGGCTTTACGGCTATCGCGGTGGAGGGCGAGTGGCAGGACGCCTACCGTGTGAACCGCTACGTGCGCGGCTTTGGCGACGAGCGGGACGCGGAATCGGCGTTGTCGGGCTTCGTGGGCTTCCCTGAGTGGATGTGGAACAACACCGACGTGCGCGACCTGGCGGAATGGCTCAAGCAGCACAACGCCGCTTTGCCTCCCGGCGCTTCCCCGGTGGGTTTCTACGGCCTCGACATGTACGGCATCAAGGAATCGGCGGACGCGGTGGCCGAGTACTTTGACAAGCGAGACCCCACCGCCGCCCGGCAGGTCCGCGACCGCTATAGCTGCCTCTCGCGCACCGAGTTCGACCCTGCCGACTACGAGTCGCCCGCCGACACGCCCAACGCCTCGTGCAACACCCGCATCCAGGAGCAAGTGACGCAGTTGCAGCAGATGCTGGAACGTGCCGAACGTGAAGGCTACACGGGGGACCGGGTGGTGGAGCGGGAAGAACTATTCTCCGCCCTGCGAAACGCCGTGGTCGTGAAGAGCAAGCGTGAGTACGACCGCTCGGTTTCCACCGGCCCCGACTCGTCGTGGAACGTGCGCGACCGGCACATGGCGGGCACGTTGGAGGCCCTTTCAGCCCACCTGGGCGCGGGTGGAAAGCCCGCAAAAGTGGTAGTGTGGGCGCACAACACGCACGTGGGGGATGCCCGCGCCACCGAGATGGCGGAGAGTGAGGAGCTAGACCTGGGGCAGCTGGCGCGCGAGAAGTACAAGGAGGACGCGGTGCTGGTGGGCTTTACCACGTATACGGGTACGGTGATTGCCGCTCGAAGCTGGGACGAGCCTGGGCAGCAATTTGACGTGCGGCCCGCCCTGCCCGAAAGCTACTCCGGCCTGTTCCACGACGCGGGGGTGGGCAACGCTCTCTTCATCCTGCGCGGCAACGAGAGGCTGGCCGAAGCCCTGGATGAGCCGCGCTTGCAGCGGGGCATCGGCGTCCTCTATCTACCGGAAACGGAGCGTCCTAGCCACTACTATCAAGCCTGGCTCTCCCGGCAGTTTGACGCGGTAATCCACATCGAGGTATCGAGCGCCGTCACACCGCTCAAAGCGGCTGAGAGGCCCTAGAACCCGCTGGACCACACTTGCATGTCGGGGCCTTCTCTCGTGTTGCCGCCCGCTATGTAGACCGTGCGCCGGGTGGGGTCGTATGCCGTGGCCTGGCTGCTACGCGGGCTGGGACTGATCTCGCTTTCGATGGACCCCCACTCGTTGCCGTCCAGGTTGTAGACCCAGGTATCGGATACGGGGCCGCCCTGCGTCTTGCCGCCGAACATGAAGATGGCTCGTTGGGTGGGGTCGTAAGCCAGGGAGGGGTTGCTGCGTGGCGAGGGCTTTTCTCCCCGCGGCTGTAGCTCGGTCCAGGCGCCGGATGTGAGGTCGAGCGCCCAGAGGTCGCCCTGGGGACAGGGGCCGTAGCCGGAGGAGCAACCGCCGAACATGAGTAGCAGGTCGTCTTGCGGGTCGTAGGCCAGTTCGTGCAGGCACCGCTTGAGGGGAATAGGGCCGCTCGTGGGCGTAATGTTCACCCACCCGGCCGTGTCGGGGTCGAAGGCCCAGGTGTCATCGAAGCGCCCCTGGTCGGAGAAGCCGTGGGAGATTAGCACGCGGCCGTCTTTGTGCAGGGCCGCCGACTGGCCGTAGCGCGGCCTCGGCTCGTCGTCCGCGACCCGGTTGGCCTTCAGCTGAGTCCACGCCTCATCGTCCAGGCCGAAGGCCCAAACGTCGTTAAAGAAGCCGCTATCGCCCTGGCCCATCACGAGCAGCACGCGGCGGTTGGCCCCGTCGTAGACAGCCCCGGCCCCGAAGCGCGCTGACGGACCTTCGCCCTGCACCTCGCGCCACTCCTCCCTGGCAACGTCGAACAGCCAGGTATCGCCAAAAGTGCCTCTACCGCGCCCGCCGAATAGCAGGAGCTGGTGCCGTTCAGGGTCGGCCACGAGCGAGTGGTCGTAGCGGGGTGCCGGTCCGGACTTCGATTCGGTGACCAGGGCCCAGCCACCGGGCGACAGCGGAGGAGCAGTCGGTGTGTCCGAGGCCGGGGTTGTGGCGGTTGGCAGTTCGGCAGTTGGGCTGGGTGGTATCGTAGGGAGAGCAGGGAGGGTCTCTGTAGGTTGGACGGTGGTTGCTGTAGGCAGAGGCAGGGCGGGTGTAGAGGTCGTGGGTGCCGTGTTGGTGGGGGAAGGGGCAGGTGCGTTCGCGCCGCAGCTTGCCAGGAACAGCAAAGCCGGTATAAGAGCACATATTCGCAAGACACGCACAGCAGCACCCCCTCACATGAAGCCCGTCTGCTGCCATTATAGCAAAGTGCTGTCACCCGGTGGCCTAACTAGATTAGCCAGTGAAGCAACACACAGTGCTAGCCGACGCCCGGCGATTGAAATCGCGGGCTACACTCTACAAAGTCTGCCCTTCGGCAGACTGGTACATCTTAGAACACCTGTTAGGGCCTTGTAAGATGTCTTAGTCCCCGCAGGGGACTTCGCAATGTGTAGCTCGCGATTTCAATCGCCGGGCGTCGGCTGGCACCGTGTGTTACTTTTTGTCTGCTTATCCGAAGCGCCAAGCTATAGTACCTTACAGGGACCATCCGCCCATTGACGCGCCGCTCTCATGCTGGCTAGAATGGTGCTATCATCATATATACTGCCCCTTGACCCTGGAAGGCGAAAGTCTATGTCTACATCTGCTAAATACAAGCGGTTATCCGCGCTGTTTATCGTCTTGCTCGGCCTGCTGGCGCTGGGTCTCAGTCCCACTTTCGCGTCTGACAGCAAGGACTTGCCCTTGGCCCCGCAGGGCTACTGCCCCGGCGAGACCTATTCCGACGTTTGCCCGGAGGACTGGTTCTATATCTACGTGATGGACCTCACGAGCGTGGGGGCGGTATCGGGCCGGGGGGATGGCACCTTCCTTCCCCTGTACGAAATATCGCGAGGGCAGGTGATGAAAGTGGTCGTGCAGGCGCTAGACTTGAGCGCGGCTATGCCCTCGTCGCCCACCTTTGCCGACGTGCCCGCAAGCCACACCTTCTACCAGTGGATCGAGGTGGGCGCGGCGAACGGCCTGGCGAGCGGCTACCCGTGCGGCGGGCGGGGAGAGGCCTGCGACTCGCAGCACAGGCCATACTTCCGCTCCAACTACAGCGTGAGCCGGGGACAGCTTGCCAAGATGCTGGTGACGGCGAAGAATTGGACCCCCCTCACACCCTCGCAGGCGACGTTCAGAGACGTACCGGCAGGCAGCCCCTTCTACGGCTACGTCGAGCGCGTGGCGGCTAACGGCGTCATTGGTGGGTACCCGTGCGGCGGGCGAGGGGAGGCTTGCCCCGGCACCTACTTCCGGCCCTCGGGCACCGCTACCCGCGCCCAGGCGAGCAAGATGGTCAGCCTCACGCGGCGGGACGGCCGCCCCATACCTACCCCTACGCCCCGGCCTACGGAAACGGGCGCGTGCACCGTCTTCCCGGCCAACAACATCTGGAACCGCCGGGTCGATACGCTGCCCCTCCACCCGATGTCGAGCGCCTACATCGCTTCGATAGGGTCGGACTCGAACGTGCACGCCGACTTCGGCTCCGGGCTGTGGGACGGAGGGCCGATAGGCATCCCCTTCGTGAAGGTGCCCGCGAACCAGCCGGTGGTGGACATCAACTTCACGGCGTATGGCGACGAGAGCGACCCCGGCCCTTACCCGGTGCCCACTAGCGCCCCGGTTGAGGGTGGACCCGATGCCGACGGCGACCGGCACGTGCTGGTGTTGCAGGAAAGCACCTGCATGCTGTATGAGCTGTACCGCGCCTTCCCCAACTCGGACGGCTCGTGGGACGCCGACAGCGCCGCCGCGTACGACCTGCGCTCCAACGCCTTGCGCCCCGAGGGCTGGACCTCGGCAGACGCGGCGGGACTGCCTATCTACCCCGGCCTGGTGACTTACGACGAAGTGGCCTCCGGCGTCATCAGGCACGCCATACGCTTCACTGCGCCCGACACCCAGCGCAAGTACGTCTGGCCCGCCCGCCACTTCGCCAGCGACTCGGACGACCCCGACCTGCCGCCGATGGGCCTGCGCGTGCGCCTCAAGTCGAGCGTGGACCTGGGGCATTACCCGCAGCAGGTGAGGGTGATTTTGCAGGCCATGAAGGACTACGGCCTCATCCTGGCCGACAACGGCAGCCCCTGGTACATCAGCGGCGCGCCCGACCCTCGCTGGGACAACGACATGCTGCACGCGATGGACGACCTGCAAGGCTCCGACTTCGAGGCGGTCTATACGGGTGATTTGATGGTGGACGAGGATTCGGGGCAGAGCAGGTGAGGAGAGTGGTTAGGGTTGGTGACGATGGTGCCTTGTGGGGGTGCCCTGTGGCTAAAGCCACGCGCTGAAAAGGGGCAAAGTCCCCTGCGGGGACTAAAGAATGTGAGGGCAGTCTCCGAAGGAGACTTTGCTACTTGTAAGCCCGTGGCTTCAGCCACAGGGCACCCCCACAAGGCGTCTCGCGCACTCTCCACTCGACGCTCAGAGCCAACAACTAACAACTAACAACTATCCCTTGCTTGACTAACAACCGCTTTACGCATACAATGGCCGCGTAACTTGCCGATCGGCAGGCTTAACTTGGGCTTTCCACCCGCTATGACGCGCGGGGGAGTTTGGTATCCTGCGCCGTTGTGCGGGCGCGGGTGTGCGTTCTTGAGGCTTCTTCTGCCTCATGGTAGCGCGGGTTTTCCCATATAGGAGGAAGTTCTATGAGTAACAGCGACCCCAACCAGCCCGGTTGGCGCTTCGACCCGGAGACGGGCCAGCCCATCAACCCCGGCACGCCGCCCCAGCCTCAGACGCAACCCGGCTGGAGCTTCGACCCGCAGACCGGGCAGCCAATCCCCCCACCCGCCCCAGCGCCGGAGCAGCCTTCGTACACGCAGCCCCAGCCCCAGCAGCCGTCCTACCCGCCCTCTGCTCCCACCCAGCCGTATACGCCCGCCCCACAGGGTGGGTACCAGCCCCAGCCTGGGCAGCCGGGCTACACGCCCCAGTATGGCGCTCCTCAACAGCCCCCAGCATATGAACAGTACCAGCAGCCCCCGGCCGGCCCCACTGCTCCCTATACGCCTCCGCAGCAGGTGAACGTGAATCCGGCGAAGAAGCGCGGCGGCAGGGGCCCCTTGATTGGCCTGCTGCTCGTGTTGTTGCTGCTCGCGGCGGGCACCGCGGCTGCCTTCTTTATCCTCGGTAGGACGATCAATCGCCCGGCCGCGGCTTTGGGCCGAGTGCTGCCTCCAAACTCCCTTGCATTCCTGTCGGTGGACCCGGTGCTCGAAGGCAACCAGAAGGCGGCGATGGACAAGCTGGGCGAGGCGTTCAAGTCGCAGCCCGGCTTCGATGACGCCTGGGCCAAGATCACCGAGCAGACCACCGAGATGGCGGGGGGTGGAGAGGCCGCCGAGAACTGCGCGGGAGGCATGACCGATTTCGGCAGCCTGTCCAGCTACCTGGGCAACAACCTCACTGTCGCCGTGCTCCCGCCCAGCAGCGCCGACCTGGAGGGTTTGCAGAACGGCGACCAGGAGATAGGCGCGGTCCTGTCCCGCAACGTCGTGGGCATGGTGGACCTCGACTTCAACCCACTCAACAAGCAAGGTCCGGCGGCGGAGCTCAAGACGGTGACGGACAACGTGAGCAAGGCGGAGCTGGTCGAGAAGTACCGCGACATGGAGATCCGCAAGGCCACCGTGTGCGACGCCACGCTCTACTTCACGTTGCTGGACGGCTCGGCTACCGCCGTGATGGCAGCCGACGTGGCCCCTCTCAAGGTGGTCATGGACCAGTACAAGGACGATAAGGGCCTCAAGACCGACGCCCGCTTTACCGCGTTGCAGGCCCAGGTGCCCGCCGAGCGCATCGCCACGCTCTACCTGAACTGGTCCGAGATCTACAAGCAGGCCGGCTTCATCGACCCGCAAGCTACCGAGGCGCTCCAGGGCGTGCAGGGCGCGGTGCTCATGACGCTGAGCGCCGAGAACGACGGCCTGCGCCTCGACGTGGCTTCGGAGGCCGACTTCACCAACAACATGCTTGGGCCTTCCGTGAACGTGCAGCTCAACCCGAACGCCAGGCCCGATGTGAACACCCTCTCCGACATACCCACCGGCTCGCTCGCCTTTCTGCTGGGCACCGACCTCCAGAGCATCCTCCAGGGCAGCATCGACGCGGTGCGCAACTCCGGCGGCGATGCCAGCGCGGGCCTGGACGATGCTATCGCGCAGGTGCAGGACATGACGGGCATGGACCTGGAGCAGGATATACTGCCCCTCATGAGCGGCGACTGGGCTGTCAGCGTGTCGCCCGACGCGGGAGCGGCCATCCCGGTGCGGGGCCTGGTCTTCCAGATGAAGCTCAAGCAGGGCGACGTGGAGAAGGCGCAGCAGGTGGTCGAATCGCTCGCCCAGGGTGCCAGCAATGGCGAAACCGAGACGGTGGACGTTAGCGGCAACACCTTCTACACCCTCAGCCCCGACGGCACCGCTCTTATGGGTACCACCAACGACCGCTTGATCTTCGCGGTCAGCTTCAACGGGGAGCCTGCCGACCAGGCGGCCGCCGACACTGCCGACAACCTGGGCCAGGGCATCGGTAGCACGGACGCGTGGCGCGATACGGCCAAGCACCTGCCGAAGGACAGCAACCTCATAGGCTGGCTCGACTTCAACGGCATCCGCGAGCTTGCGGAGGGCACGCTCGAAGGCGAGGGGCTTGACGAGTACGAGACAACCGCCGCGCCCTTCGTGCGCCCCATCAAGTACCTGCTGATGGGTTCGTCCAGCCAGGCCCCGGAAGGCGACAAGCTCAGCCGCAACCACACCATCCTCTTCCTCGGCATCAGCAAGTAAGCGACGTTTAGACGAAACCGCCAAGACGCCAAGGACGCCAAGGACCACGCCAAGTTAAGGATTGTGGCTCAAGCAAAAAGGACCAGGGTACGTCATCATGTACCCTGGTCCTTTTTGTACTCTCCAAACCTTTATACCTTGGCGTGGTCCTTGGCGTCTTGGCGTCTTGGCGTTTCCGTCTTAAATCAGCCACCGAAGCGGGAGAGAACGGTGTTTTGCTGGGAGCGGTCGCGGAAGACGAACACGAGGATGGCACCCGCGATGAAGCCGCCGATGTGCGCCCAATAAGCGACGCCGCCCCCGCCGCCCGCCGCCTGCTCGCCCGCCACGAACACACTGATGAACTGCGTCACGATCCATATGCCTATCATGATGATGGCGGGCACGGCGGCTACGGTCATGAAATAGCCCAGCGGTATCAGCGCTCGCACCCTCGCCTGCGGGAAGAGTATCAGGTAGGCCGCGAGCACGCCCGCTATCGCGCCGGAAGCGCCAAGATTGGGGATGACCGAGTCGGTGCCGCCCAGTATGATCTGGAGGAAGTCGGCTCCCAGGCCGCACAGGAGGTAGAAGACGAGGTACTTGAGCGAACCCATGTTGTCCTCGACGTTGTCGCCGAAGATGAACAGGAAGAGCATGTTGGAGCCGATGTGCAACAGGCCGCCGTGCATGAACATGGAGGTGAACAGCGTCAGGTAGGGTATGCCGAGAGGCGCGGGATACATGGGGACTTCGCCCACGCCCGGAAGGAACTGGGGTGTCGTCAGGTCTACCCCTGTCATTATCTCCTTCGGGATGAGGCTCCAGCCGTAGGTGATAGGGTCGCCCCCGGTCATTTGGAGGAAGAACACCAGGATGTTGAGCACGATGATGGTGACGTTTACGATGGGGAAGCCCCGCCGCATGGGAGTGCCTTCGTCGCCTAACGGTATCATGCGTTGGTTCTCCTTTACTGGTTGCGTAGTCTGATTATGAGGATGGGAGATGGTTAATGTGGCCGGCCCGCACGTGACGCCCTGCCAATGAATTGGCGGGCTGACAAGGGGCAAAGTCTCCTTCAGAGACTAAGGAGCTTGATGTAGTCTCCGAAGGAGACTTTGCCCCTTGTCAGCCCGTGGCTTATGAAGATTAACAACTTAACATGGTAATAGGGTAAAATAGGGGCTATGCGCCAACACACGTTAGAACTAAGCCCTGAGCAGCGGGCGGAATTGGAGCATGCCCGCGACA
>DASVQO010000239.1:0-19050 GCA_036389075.1 Chloroflexia bacterium
TTTGTCATTTGGTGGCTTTGAGGGTGAATATGAGGGGGATGGACTCCTGGCCTTCGGGCATGCGCCAGTAGTGCTGGTCGTCTTCTACCATCCAGGGGAAGGCTTTCCAGGTCATGTACGGGTATTCGTTGAACTCCTGGATCGTGAGGCCCGCTTTGATTAGGCCGTTGATGTAGTCGGAGAGGGTGTGGTTCCAGCCGTATTCCACGCCCCTGTAATCCTCGGCGCTGGCGTAGGAGCCTACCGTCTCGAAGCGGAGCGGCTCTTTCTCGAAGTAGGAGAACTGGCGGACCAGGGTATCGGGGTGCTCGGGGTCCCATATCCAGACGACGGGGTGGACTTCGGCGATGTAGAAGGTGCCGCCGGGCTTGAGGAAGTGGGCGACCACTTTGGCCCAGCGGTCGATGTCGGGCAGCCAGCCGAGCACGCCGTAGGAGGTGAACACTATGTCGAACTGGCCTTCGAGGGCGTCGGGCAGGTCGTAGACGTTGGAGCAGACGAAGGTGGCCGGGGTGTTGGTTTCTTCGCTCAGCTTGCGGGCGAGGGCGATAGCTTTCTCGGAGAAATCGACGCCGGTGACGGTAGCGCCCAGGTTGGCCCAGGAGAGGGTGTCGAGGCCGAAGTGGCACTGGAGGTGGAGCAGCGTCTTGCCGCGCACGTCGCCTAGCTCCTGCTTTTCGATGGGGTGCAGGCGGAAGTTGCCCTTTTTGAAGCCTTCGACGTCGTACATCTCGGACCGTTCGTGGAGCTCGGTCCAGGCGTTCCAGAGGTCGCGGTTGGCGTTCAGGTATTCGTCCATTTTGTCCTCTTGTGTTGCGCTGTGTGACGCATTGCCACGTTTGTCCTGTGGGGGTGCCCTGTGGCTAAAGCCACGGGCTGACAAGTAGCGAAGTCTCCTGCGGAGACTACCCTCGTGTTCCCTAGTCGCCGCAGGGGCTGTGCTTCTTGTAAGCCGGCGGTTTTAGCCACATGGTATCGTGTGCGGGGCTGGGGCGGGAGTTTAAAACGCATGGGACTTGTGTTAAGTGCGTTTCGAGGTTTGTCCAGGTATATGGACGCTTATAGCCACCCTGTGCCGCGTGGTGCGGGTACTCCCCGGCACCGCTATGTTGTATATTACATTATGTCGCATCCATGATGGTCCGTGTGGCGGCTATGGCAGGTATTATAGCGTAATCGACGGATGAAGGCATGAGTGCTGCTATCTTTGGGGTGCGGGACTATTGCAGTCTCGTACGAGGTACTTTTTCGTTATATAAAGTGGCCGTGTTTGGTTGTATGCTTTCTATGTAGCTTATGCGTGTGGCCCCTCAACAACCTGCGCACACCAGCCCCCCGCGACGCCTCCCCAGGTCTGCCCGCGCGATTGTGGCCGTTCGCGATAGAATAAAGGGCCGAGCGGTTGGGCCTTCTTCGCCAGCTACAGCCCCGGTTATTTCCCCAAAGACAGGTACTTTGTTGTCAGCGCGCGCCCGTCGTGCGAAGGCCCGCGTGCAGTCCGCGCAGGACGAGGGAGTGAAGGTGCGGGTGGCGTCGTCGGTGGGGGCGCTTGAGAAGCCGCCGGTGGCGTGGACGCGGCCTCTGCCTCGGCTGCACCCGAAGCATGCTGGGGGGCATGGCAGGCGGCCGCTGTTTGTGCTTGGCTCGGCCCGGCGGCGCAAGGCCCGGCTTGATGGAGCGAGGGGAGGGTACTACGCTCGGCTGCCGAAGCGGCGGGCGGCGCCGGGGTTCGTCAAGTGGTTCATGGCGGCATGGAGCAGTGTTATGCTGCTTGTGATGTTCCTGGTGGTGCTCTCGCTTGGCAGCGTGGGGGGCGCGTACCTGTGGATCACCAAGGACCTGCCCTCGGTGGACGACATACACGCGGGGGGGATACAGTTCGAGACGAGCCGCATATTCGACCGCTACGGCAACCTCCTCTACGAGTTGTACGACACGGAGGTGGGCAAGCGCACTTATGTCAATATAGAGCGGATGCCCCAGGACCTCATCAACGCCACTATAGCAGTGGAGGACTCGTCGTTCCAGGAGAACAACGGGGTGGACCCGCTCGGGATAGTTAGGGCGGCGTACATCAACTACACCAACCAGGGCACGGCGGGCGGCTCCACGATCACGCAGCAGGTGGTGCGGCGGATATTGCTGCCGGAGAAGGACGAGAAGACGCTGTTGCGCAAGCTACGCGAGGCGATCCTTGCGGTGCGGATGACGGAGAAGTACCCCAAGGAGAAGATTCTAGAGATCTACATGAACGAGATCTACTACGGGTCGCTCTCCTATGGGGTGGCGGCGGCGGCGGATACGTACTGGGGCAGGCAGGTGAAGGACCTGAGTTTGGCGCAGGCGGCGATGCTGGCAGGGCTGCCGCAGGCGCCGGGCGACTACGACCTGAACGTGAACTTCGACCTTGCCAAGCTCCGGCAGAAGATCGTGCTCGATTTGATGGTGAAGAACGAGTTTGTCACGCAGGAGCAGGCCGACCTGGCCTACGCGGAGGACATACGGCCGCGACCGCTGCCCGCGCACGTCGCGACCAAGGCCCCGCACTTCGTGGAGTACGCCCGGCAGATGCTGATTGAGAAGTATGGGGTGGAAGTGGCCTTGCGGGGCGGGCTGCGGGTGGTGACGACGATAGACCTCGACTGGCAGGCCGAGGCCGAGAAGATCGCGGCGCAGCAGATACAGAACCTCAGGCGGCAGGGGGCGAGCAACGCGGGGCTGGTGGCTATCAACCCGCGCACCGGCGAAATCCTGGCGATGGTGGGGTCGGTGGACTACTCGAACCCGGTGTTCGGGCAGGTGAACGTGGCTACGTCGCTGCGGCAGCCGGGGTCGTCGTTCAAGCCGATAACGTACGCGGCGGCGTTGGAGAGGGGGGACTACAACCCGTATTCGATCCTGCCTGACCTGCCGGTCAAGTATGCCGATGGCACCTCAACGGCCTGGGTGCCTCGCAACTACGACGGGCGGTTCCACGGGCCGGTCACGATGAAGGCGGCGCTGGCTAACTCGTTCAACATCCCGGCGGTGAAGGTGCTGGAGGACGTGGGGTTGCCTGCCGTGCTGGACCTGGCGCATCGCATGGGCATCACCACGCTGAACGACCCGGAGCGGTACGGGCTGTCGCTCACGCTGGGGGGCGGCGAGGTCAAGCTAGTGGACATGACGGCGGCGTTCGCTACTTTCGCCAATTACGGTTACAGAGTGCCCGCCACGCCGTTTTTGAAGGTGGTGGACGGGCACGGCAAGGTGCTGGAAGAGGTTGACCTGGAGCGGCCGGTGGGGGAGCAGGTGCTCAATCCGGGCGTGGCCTTCCAGATTAGCTCGATGCTGTCGGACAACCAGGCCCGCACGCCGATATTCGGGGCCAATTCACCCCTGTACATACCGGGGATAGAGGCGGCGGTGAAGACGGGCACGACGGACGACTCGAAGGACGCGTGGACGATGGGCTACACTCCCGCGCTGGCGGTGGGGGTGTGGGTGGGGAATAATGACGGCAAGCGCATGGGGAACGTAGCGGGGGCTATTGGCGCGGCCCCCATCTGGCACAATTTTATACAGAAGGTGTACGGCGACCCCAAGCTGAAGTCGAGGCTGTACGCGCCGGGCAGGGACTCGGTGGAGGAGCATTTCGCGCCCGCGCCGGGGATGATACGGGCGGCGGTATGCGCGGTGTCGGGGAAGGCACCCACGAGCGCGTGCACTCATTTGCGGTACGAGTACTTCACGCCGGAGAACCTGCCTACGGAGGAGTGCGACTGGCACGTGTGGGTGCCGGTGACGCTGCACGACGGGGGCGCGCACCTGGTAGGGCAGGGGGTGCCGGAGGAGGACGTGATTGAGCGGATATACACGGTGCCGCCGAAGGAGTACAGGGGCTGGGTAGGGGGCGGGCCTCCCGGTGAGACGCTGGTGGTGACCGAGACGGCGCAGGTGGCGGTGCCGGTGCCCACGCCCGTAGAGGGGGAGCCTGTGTCGATAGCCGCGCTGGTAACTCCGCTGCCCAGCGAGGCGCGGGGGCAGGCGGGCGGTGGAGCGGCGTTCGCATCGGAGAACCCGGAGCCGATACCGGGGCTGCAACTGGCTATCTACTCGCCGGGGCGGGACCAGACGGTTAGCGGGTTGGTGCTGGTGAACGGGCAGGCGAGCGCCGACGACTTCGCGCGGTACAGGCTGGAGTACGGCTACGGCATCGGGGACGTGGCGATGAGCACGATAGCGGAGTCTGACAGCCCGCCGGTGCTGGGCACGCTCGGTATGTGGAACACGGATGGGTTGCAGCCTGGGCCCTACACGTTGCGGCTTACCGTGGAGACGCGGAGCGGGGGCGTAGTGCGCCGCGACGTGACGGTGCGGGTGGGCGCGGCTTCGCCGTCGGTGTTCCTGCTTTCTCCGGCGGATGGGCAGGTGGTGTACGACGGCGAGGTGCTGGATATTATCGTGTCGCCGGACGGCGGGGGCGCGCAGGTGGCGGGCGTGGAGATATACGTGGATGGCAGGCACATCGACTCGCTGACCGGGGAGCCGTGGGTGGCGCGGTGGGTGGTGGAGCCGGGGCAGCACTATGTTGAGGCGATTGTGTACACGACGCTGGGGGAGCAGGCGCACTCGATTATCGCACACGTCGGCTCGCAAGGGGTGAGGCCCACGCCCACGGCCACGCGGGTGCCTATCATGTGGATCAGCCGGCCTACGCTGTACCAGGAGATGAGCGCGGGGGAGCACGAGGTGTGGGTGGACGTGTCGGAAGGCTCGCAGGTGAAGCACGTTGACATCTATATCGACGGGCTGCCGGGAGGGTACGCGGACGGTCCCGGCTACAGGGTGAACCCGCACTGGACCCCCACTCCCGCGCCGACGGACACGCCCGTGCCTCCGGCCCCCACCAATACGCTGACTACGGACGAGATAGGCACGGCCACGGTGGCGGCGGCTACGCAGGAGGTGCGGTCCACGAGAGTAGCGGCGGCCACGCAGACAAAGGTGGCGCGGGAACATGCTGCCGCCACTGCCAGGCGCGCGGAGGAGAGACAGCAGGCCACCGCCACGGCACAGTCGGCGGAGGCTACGGCCAGCGTGGTGTTGTTGACTATGACGGCCACGCCCGTGCCGCCCACACATACCCCTTCGCCCTCGCCTACGGCTACTTTCGTGGTGTACGAAAAGCTGCTGGACCCGATGCTGGGGGACTATATAGCGAGGATCAGGCTGACGCCGGGGCGGCACCGTATTACGGCGATTGGGTATAACGCGGAGCACAGACAGGTGGAGCGGGATGAGACGTGGGTGGTGGTGAGGTAATGTAGCCCTGCTAAGTTACCCTACCGAATAATACAGGGTAACAAACTAGGAAACCCTCGTGGTCATTCGACGCCCAGCAGCACGAATGTAAGCCACATAGGGTGCCATGAGACGCCCGTCGATTGAAATCGAGGGCTACACATTGCAAAGTCCCACAAGGGGACTACCCAAGCCCCATTTTCGTCCGGTAAAGATGCTATGGCACACAGCGGTCTGTCTTGCGGCAGACCTTGCATGTACAGCCCGCGGTTTCAATCGGCGGGCGTCGGCTGGTGCTTTGAATTGCCTTGAACAATGTGTGGGTTGTCATTGGCCACAGGGCTAAATAGCTTTAGTACCGAATGTGCTAGTCTATGGTAAATGGCCTCACCTTCTCTATGTGGGTGTGGCCTCTTTCTTGCAGGCGACAATGGTGGTATGGTCGCTGAAGAAACGGGTTGTTTGGGTGGTGGGGGACGAGATTTCTCGCTACGCTCGAAATGACATATAAGGGGCTTGGGTGCTGTAGAAGGGGCTGTCAAACTTGGGTGGCTGATCCTTCGCTGCGCCCAGAATGACAGAGGCGGGCTTAATTGTTTGGAGGGGTAGAGGGTCAGTGGGGATGGTTGGTTGGGGCAGTGGGATGTTCTATGTGTATCCCTTGCGCGTATATATGAGCTGAGCCGTGCCTCCGCATTGGCTTTTTGTTATGGGGCGGGGGTGTGGCTCGGTGGATGGCCTTCGATTTTAGCTAGCGTTTTGCATGGAGGGTCCATGAGCGGTATCGTGAGTTGGTTTTCAGGGGTGCCCCGGCGCGCGGGGTTGCGTGTGGGGCTTGCGTTGGGCGTCGCGCTGGTGACGTTCGCGGGGTGTGGGGGTGGGTCGGCCGTCCCGGCGCACGCGGCTTCGCACGAGGTGGCGATGCGGGAATACAAGTTCGTGCAGCCCCAGTTGCGCGTGGCGGTGGGGGATAGCGTGAGCTGGGTGAACTACGACCCGGACAGCCACAACATCGCTATTTTGGAGGGGCCGGAGCTGAACGTGTCGCCGGAGCAGCCGAAGGGCGCTAAATGGTCGATGACGTTTACGAAGCCGGGGCGGTACCATTATTACTGCGAGTTCCACCCGTGGATGGTGGCCGACGTGATTGTGGGGGGCAACGAGAGCACCGCATCGACCGAGAGGGCGGCGCAGACTTTCAAGGAGACGGGCAAGTCGGTGAGGGGCAAGTTCCTGCAATACTGGCAGAAGAACGGCGGGCTGGCGCAGCAGGGCTTCCCTATCTCCGAGGAGATGGTGGAGCGTAGCGAGACGAACGGGCAGTATTACACGGTGCAGTATTTCGAGCGCGCGGTGTTCGAGCTTCACCCTGAGGAGAAGCCGCCGTATGACGTGCTGCTATCGTTGCTGGGCACGTTCGAGTACGGGCGCAAGTACCCCAACGGCGCGCCGGGACAGCAGCCGAACACCAGCGCAGGCTCGGTGCTGTTCAAGGAGACGGGCAAGCGGGTAGGTGGCAGGTTCTTGCAGTACTGGCAGAAGAACGGCGGGCTGGCGCAGCAGGGCTTGCCTATATCGGAAGAGTTCAACGAGAAGAGTGAGTTAGACGGCAAGACGTACCGGGTGCAGTACTTCGAGCGGGCGGTGTTCGAGATGCACCCTGAGAACAAGCCTCCTTATGACGTGTTGTTGTCGCAGCTGGGCAAGTTCCGGCACGACAAGGTGGTGAAGGCAGGCGAGCCGAACGCGCTGGGCATCCGGCAGATAGGCATATCGGCCAGCCCGCAGCATTACCCGCTGCTGGAGGGGCCGCACGCCGCGCCGGGGCTGAACGTTTACATCTACGACCAGGACCCCGCGCCGGTGGTGCAGTGGATGGACGATCTGGGCACCAAGTGGGCCTTGCACCAGTTGTCGTGGTACCAGATCGAGACGGAGCCGGGGGTGTACAGGTGGGAGAAGATCGACCGGGCCATTGACGCGCTGTACAAGGCGGGCATCAAGATCGTGCTGCACCCGGTGCACTCGCCGCCGTGGGAGTGGACCGACGTGGGCAAGGTGGGCTACCCGAAGAACATAGACAACTTCAAGAAGTTCATGACGGCGGTGGCGCAGCGGTACAAGGGCAAGGTGGCGGCTTACCAGATATGGAACGAGCCGAACCTGGCGATTGAGTCGGGCAAGTACGTAGTGGCGGCGCGGTATGCGGAGGTGCTGAAGGCTGGGTATACGTCGGTCAAGGCGGTGGACCCGGCGGCGATAATCGTAACGGCGGCACTGACGCCTACGGGTGTGAACGACCCGAACAGGGCGGTGGACGACGTTATCTTCTTGCGCAGGCTGTACGCTTACAATAATGGGGAGTTGAAGGGCTACTTCGACGTGCTGGGGGCGCACCCAGGCTCCAATGCTAACCCGCCCGATACGCTACACCCTGAGAAGCCGGGGCCGGGGCCGGGCTGGAACACGAACGCTAGCTTCTACTTCCGGCGCATCGAGCAGATACGGCAGGTGATGGTGGAGAACGGGGACGCGGGCAAGCAGATGTGGCTGACGGAGTTCGGCTGGGCGAGCACGGAGCAGCCCGCGCCGGGCTTCGAGTACGCGGCGCAGAACAGCGAGCAGGAGCAGGCCGACTACATAGGCAAGGCGTTCCGCATGGGGCGCGACAACTACCCGTGGATGGGGCCGATGCTGCTGTTCCAGCTCAACTTCGGCCTGCCGAACGTGGCTACCGAGCCAACCGACGAGCGCATCGCCTGGGGCATCCTGCGGCGCGACGGCAGCAAGCGGCCCGCGTACTTCGCGGTGCAGCAATACGCGCGGGAGTACAACGGGGGGAGATAAGACGCTAAACGCCAAGACGCCAAGGGAGCGCCAAGGTTAAGAACGGTTCACCGCAGAGACGCAGAGGGCGCAGAGGGTACGCAGAGATTGATGTGGTGTTCCAAGCAGAAGGACCAAGGGTACTGCATTTGTACCCTGGTCCTTTTTGTACTCTCTAAACCTTTATTTTCTTGGCGTGGTCCTTGGCGTCCTTGGCGTCCCTTCGACTATGCTCAGGGCAGGCTTGGCGGTTCCGTCTCGTTGTTACTCTAAGGTACGGGAGCGCCTTTGAGGAGGGTGGCACCGTCGGGGGCGGTGATTTCGATCTGGGTGAGGGCGGCGGGTGCGGGTAGGGTAGTGGGGCGGTCGGGGTAGGCGTTGAAGGTGGTGCGGGTGGTTGTGCCGTCGGGGGCGCTCAGGGTGAGGGTCGCGCCTTCGGTGCGGCGGGTGGGGAGGATGGTGAGGGTGCCGCGCTGGAGGGAGACGGTGCCCCAGGCCGAGGCGAGGCTGACGCCGCAGGTTTTGGCGACGGGCTGCCAGCGTTCGGTCCAGCCGAGGGCGCTGCCGGGCGGGAAGAGGGCGTTGTCCCAGAAGGTAGGGACGATGCCGCCCCATAGCTCGGCATAGGAGGAGTTGTCGTCGGTGTAGTTAGCGGGGTTGAGAGAAGGGCCGAAGCCGAAGATTTTGAGGCCGGGCATCTCATTGTTCTTGAAGGTCTTGACGAGGCCCTCGTCGGCGTCGGGGTTGTAGACGGCGGCGAAGGTGCCCCGGTCGGGCGCGGGCATGGCGAAGGCCCCCAGCCAGCCGTTCCAGGCGTCCATGTCGGCCAGGTCTTTGCCATTGTGGTTGGGCCAGTCGATTATGCCGTGCTCGGAGGGCAGGCTGCTATCGTTGGTGCTGTGGACCACGAGGCTGCTTGCAGGCACGATGAAGCGGGTGCGCGGGGACACGGAGTTGGTGCCGCCGGGGGCGAGCATAGCGTTGGACCAGAGCTGGCCTATGGCCTGGCGGGTGGTGCGGTTCTCAAGGCGGCTCGACGTGGTGTAGGCGGCGTCTTCGGGGCTGAGGGAGATGGCGCTTACGACGGTGAGGCCGGTGAGCCTGTCGTTGGCGGTGAGGGTGACGGTCGCGCCGCCGTCGCTGTTGCGCTGGACCGAGGCGTCCCAGGGCAGGTACTCCATCATGCCGTGTTCCTGGGTGGGGGCGGCCCACTCCATGCCGCCAGACGCGAGCCACCAGCCGCGCTCACCGAAGCGGGAGGGCTTGATGACGGGGTTGCGGTAAAGCTCGTTGTGGCCGGTGGGCTTGTAGATGGCTTCGTAGAGGCGGCCGCCTAGCTGGGGCAGCACGGTAAGGCGGATGTATTTGTTTTCCAGGACCAGGAGGCGGTAGGTGCGCGGGGAGGGCGGGCCTACTTTGTCGAAGTCGAGGCGGGGGTAGGGGGCGATAGGGTCGTTGGCGGGCGTGTAGAAAGCCTGCTCGTAGGCGTAGGTGGGGAGGGAGACGGTGGTCTCTCGCACCTGCACGCGCTGGGCGAGGAGGTCGCGCCCGAGGAGGCCAAGCTGCACTTCGTAAGGTGTGCCCGCGACCTCGGGGTGTAGCTCGAAGCGGTTGCGCTCGAAGTACTGCACGGTGAGGCCGTCTTCCTGTAGCGGCTGGGAGATTGGGAAGCCGAACAGGGCGAGGCCGCCGTTGGCCTGCCAGTAGCGCAAGAAGGGGCCGGAGAGGGTATGGCGGGTCTCAGGGAAGTACTGGCTATCGGGGGCGGTGGGGGTGTTTGCTTGGGGCACGGTGGGGAACTGCCGCCCGGCGGTGAGTATGCTGCCAAGGAGGCCGAGCTGCACCTCGTAGGGGGTGTTGCGGTTCTGCGGGTGGTACTCTATGCGGGCGCGTTCGAGGTACTGCACTTTGACGCCGCCCTCGGTTTCAGGGTCGGTGAGGGGGTAGCCGAAGATGGGCACGCCGCCTTTGCTATCGTAGAAGGTGAGAAATTCGGGGGCGAGGGTCTTGCCGGTCTGGGGGTAGAAGCGGCCTTGAGCCTGGGCCTGGGCGCTGGTGGGTGGGAGGGTTGGGGCGGCTATGCCGAGGCCGGTAGCCAGGAGCAAGGCTATGGCGAGGGCTTTCTTTATGGGTATGAGTGGTGAATTGGCGTTCATTTATTCCTGTTAGTAGGCAAATTTAAAGGCGGACTCACATCCGCCCCATGATAACATCCCGATGTAAGATGCCGGTCAGGTTGCACAATCGACGTGTCTGTAATAGTAACGAATCAGGGCTGCCGCGGTTGCTCACACGTAACCGGCAGGGTCGCTAAGTGTAGCAAAGAATTCACCGCAGAGACGCAGAGGACGCTGAGGTACGCAGAGAAGTATTGAGGGTGTTCTGAGTAGGGGCGGCACCGTACTGTACGACGCTGCCGCTTGTCCATTCCTAAACCCTTCTTATCTCTGCGTAGCCTCTGCGTCCTCTGCGGTGAATAGTCTTTATCTTTTTGGCATCATCTTGGTGTTTTGGCAGTTACATCTCCCCTACGCTGTTGCCATTCGCGGTTCCAGGCGACGGCGCGGGGGATGCCTTCTTCGAGGGGAACCTGGGGGTCGTAGTTGAGGAGGTTGCGGGCCTTGGAGATGTCGGCTACGTAGTGGGTGACTTCACCGAGGAGGGAGGGGGCGAGGGTGATCTTGGGGTCTTTGCCGAGGGCTTCGGCGATTAGCTGGGCCATTTTGACGAGGGTGTTGCCCCGGCCGTAGGCCAGGTTGATCGTCTGGTTGCGGACGCGGCCCGTGTGGAGGGCTTCCAGGCCGGAGGCGATGCCGGAGACGCAGTCGTCCACGTAGGTGAAGTCGAGCACTTTGCTCTCGCCGTAGATGGTGATGGGCTGGTCGCTGGCGATGCGCTGGATGAAGAGGGGGATGACGCGCTCCATGCGATCTATGTCGTTGTCGAAGCGGCCGTAGACGTTGGAGAAGCGAAAGACGATGTAGTTGAGGTCGTAGCAGCGGGCGTAGGAGTAGATGAGGGCCTCACCGGCGATCTTGGAGGCGGAGTAGGGGGACTCGGTGTAGGCGAAGTCGGAGGTGCCTTCGTGCATGGTGGTGGGGCGCTTGGTCTCGTCCTCGATGTAGCGGTGGATGTCGCCGTAGACCTCGCGGCTGCTGGAGAAGACGATGGGGAGGCGGGCGAGGCGGCAGAACTCCAGCACGTTGTAGGTCATGGTGATGTTTTCCATGGCGCGGTGGGGGTGGCGCACCAACTCGTGGACCTTGGCGTGGGCGGCGAGGTGGACCACGATGTCTACGGCGGGGTATTCGACGCCGCCGATGCCCTTTTCGTAGGCGGGGTAGTGGCTGGAGAGGTCCTGGAGGAGGTAGGGGAAGTCGTTGGTCCAGGTGTTGAGGCGCTTATCGACGCCGAAGACGAAGTGGCCTTGCTGCTGGAGGCGCAGGGCGAGGTTGGTGCCGATTTGGCCGCTGGAGCCGGTGATTAGTACGCGCATGGGATCCCTTCGGTAGTGAAATTGATGAAACGGGGTTACAGGCTGGCCGCATCTCGCAGTACGCGTTCGCCGAAGTTTACTAAAGGCATCTACTCAAACTATTCGCTCATTGTTCAAAGCTGCGCCAGCACCCTTTGCAAGTCTGCGGGCAAGGGGCTGTCGAACTCGCGCCACTGGCCTGTTGTGGGGATTGTAAAGCCTAACTTTGTGGCGTGCAAGAACTGGCGCGTGAGGCCGAGGCGTTGGGCGTCTTTCAGCGTGGCCTTGCCGTAGGTGGGGTCGCCCAAGATGGGGTGGCCGGTGGAGGACATGTGGACGCGTATCTGGTGGGTGCGGCCGGTTTCGAGCACGCAACGGACGAGGGTGTAGTGGGCGTAGACCTGTTCGGTGGTGTAGTGGGTGCGAGCGGGGCGGCCTCCTTCGATCACGGCCATGCGCTGGCGGTCATGGGGGTCGCGGGCGAGGGGGGCGTCGATTACGGCGGCGGGGGGTTGGGGCTTGCCACGTACGAGGGCCAGGTACTCTTTGCGCATGGTGCGGGCGGCCATCTGGCGGGAGAGGGCTTCGTGGGCGGGGCGGCGCTTGGCGACCACGATCAGGCCGCTGGTGTCTTTGTCGAGGCGGTGGACGATACCGGGGCGGGCCTCGTCGCCCATGTCAAGCTCAAGGCCCGGGACGTGGGCAAGGAGGGCGTTTACCAGGGTACCTGCGCTGTGGCCGGGCGCGGGGTGGACTACCATGCCGGCGGGTTTGTCTATTACCAGCAGGTCGGCGTCCTCGTAGACGACGTTGAGGGGGATGCTTTCGGCTTGTAGGCTACTGGGTGCGGGGGTGGGTAGCTCTACGGACACGAGGTCGCCGGGTTTGAGCTTGTGACTCGATTTGGTTGCGGGCGTGCCGTTGACGGAGACGTGGCCGCGTTCGATGAGATTGGCGGCGTAGGAGCGGGATAGATCGGGGAGGTGCGTCGAGACGGCGCGGTCGAGGCGTTCGCCCGCGTCGGACGGTTCGACTTGCCACTGGAGGGGAGAGGGCATTGGAATGCGATTTGGAAATTAGAATTTCGAATTTTGAATTTGGTAGGAGTGAAACGTTAGTGGGCGCTGGTTGGTTGCCTGTCGTTGGTGGGGGTGGCGTAGGCTTCGGTTGGTTGAGGGGGTGAGGTGGCTTCGGACTGTTCGAGGTTGGTGTGGGTGGGTGCGGGTTCGGGGGTGCCACCGAAGAGCATGGTGGCTATTAGGAGGACGACGCCTATGCTGATGGCGCTGTCGGCCGCGTTGAAGACGGGCCAGGTGTAAATGCTGTTGCCTATCTCGAGGCGGGGGCCGTATACCTCGATGAAGTCAACCACGAAGCCGAGGCGCAGGCGGTCTGCCAGGTTCCCGACAGCGCCGCCTACTATGAGGCCCATCGATAGGAGGGTGCGGCGATTGCTGCTGCCCATGCGGGTGGCGGAGAAGATGATGGCGGCCACAATGGCGATGGCGGCCACGCTGAGCATGCCGGTGCCGCCCTGGAAGAAGCCGAAAGCCGCGCCGGTGTTGCGGGTGTAACGCAGCCGCAAAAAGCCCTCGATGAGCACCTGTGAGGGCTTTACGGAGAGGTTATCGACTACCCACAGCTTGCTAAACTGGTCGATGAGGACCACGAGCAGGGCTGTGGAGGCGACGATTACGAGGGCAAATCGGTGAAGTCTCATGTGGGGTGGGTAGTCGAATGGGCCGGCAGCATATGGTGACGCCAGCCCGTGGCCTGTATCAGTGGAGCCTGCCGTTGTCGTCTAGCTGCTGGCAATCGATGCAGTAGATGGCCCAGGGGCGGGCTTCGAGGCGGGCGGGGGTGATCGGCTTGCCGCAGTTGGCGCAGGTGCCGTAGGTGCCTGCATCGAGGCGGGCCATGGCCTGGCGCACGCGGTCTAGCTGGCGCTCGGCGGTCATCTGGAGGCTGAGCATCATCTCCTGCTCGACCGTCTCGTTGGCGTCGTCGGAAACGTGATTGGTGACGCCGCCGCGTTCCGGGTCCAACTCGTCGCCGCTTTCGGATATCTGCTCGGTCTTGACTGCGATGTCGTGCTCTAGTTGGGCTTCGAGGGCGACAAGCTTCTCTCGCTGGGTGTTGAGGTCTATAGTTACAGGTTCGTCCTGCTCTTCTACGTCTCGTAAGTCGGCCATGGGCCTGCCTCCTGCGTCATTGCTTGGGGTAATAGGGGATTATAACACAAAGGTGGTGTGGCAAGTGGCGAGGGGCGAGAGTGTAGTCAATCTCGATATGCCTGGCAGGGGGACGCCCTGTGGCTGAAGCCACGGGCTGGCAAGTAGCGAAGTCTCCTTCGGAGACTGGTACATGTTAGACAGTCCTTATGGGACTTTGCTGCTTGTGAGCCTGTGGCTGATGAGGATTGAGCGGTTAATGAGATAATCGTCAGGGGATGAGAGAGGCCTATGTAGGGGCAGGCCCCCGTGCCTGCCCTCATGAGGCGTACCATGTGCAAATCTCCCGCAAGGGCAGGCACGGGGGCCTGCCCCTACGGGCTATTGCCTTGTTGAGTTGTCAATCTGCATTAGCCACAGGGCAGTAGGGGTATGACTGCACCTGGCCGGGTGGGCGATCAGGGCATTTTGTGGGTGCGTACTTCGCCGTCGTAGTGGCCTGTGGTGATGGTCTTGTTGCCAGGGGATATGCGGAGGTCGGCTATGGGACTCGGTAGGCGTTCGGAAGTCCAGGTGCGCTCTCCGGTGTCAACGCGCCAGGCGGTGATTGAGGTGGGCGCTTGTGTGTTGAAAGAACGCTCAATTGTGTCGGAGTGGGCGACTACCAGCAGCTTTGAGTCGGGTGAGAAAGCGAAGCGGTATATGAAGCCGGGCGCCTGCAAATCTCTGAGCGTTTCGCCGTCTTGCGCGCGCAGGAGGGCGACGTTGTTATCTCGACCGGCGGCCAGCACATGCTTGTCGGGCGAAAAGACCAGTAGATGGGCAGAGTCGGAGTCTGAGTAGACCGAGCGGGCGAAGACTTGTTCGGTCTTGATTTCCTCGGTGGGCTTCGAGGCGTCCACGCGCCAGGTAATTACCCTGCCGTCGTCGATACCGGCAGCCAGCAGGCTTGTATCGTCAGAGAAAGCAAGTGCGTAGACCGAAGCTTTGTTGTTGAAATCGTCGGCTATGTGGTGGACGTGGTCGGGGAGGACGGTGTTCCACAGTTCGACGGCTGTACCACCTGTCGCAACTATGGCGTACTGGTCGGGGGAGATGGCAAGGGCATACAGCCAGGACTTTGCTTTGATGGGCGTGTAAACCATCCTGCCTTCGTTGCGCGAGTAGAAATAGGCGTAGTCCTGGTAGGTCCAACCGAAATCAGGGGACCCGGGGGAGAATTCCAGTTGAGTGCCTATACCTTCCTCGCCGAGTTTGTTGAGCAGGGTCTTGTCTGAGGCATTCCAGACGTAAACACCTTCGCTCAACGAGGCGGTAGCGATAAGACGGAAATCGGGTGAGTAGCGAAGGTTGTTTATGTATTGGCTGTCCGAGCTCGTCAGTTGGTCCCAGGCTCGATGCTGCACCCTGGTCTGGAGGTAGCCGCCCACGATGGCAAAGGCGAACAGAGCGATTAGCGCCAGAAAGACCCAGCGGAGGAGGTCCAAGGTAAGGGCGTCCCGCCATGTGGAGCGTTGGTATAGCATGGACGCAATTATAGCAGTAATGTACTACAGGAGTTTGACGCTTCAGCGGCAGGGGGAGATGTCGAGACCGAGGAGGCCGAGGAGGACTTCGTACTGGGTGCCTGCGTATTCGGGGTGGAATTCGAGGCGGGCGCGTTCGGTGTACTGGACGCTGTAGGTGCGGCCGTCGATGCTGCTTTGTTCGAGGACGGGTTCGGTGACGGGGTAGCCGAGGCGGGTGAGGCCGCCGTTGTTTTGCCAGTACTTGAGGAAGGGGCCGCTGAGGCTGTGCTTGACCTGGGGGAAGTAGATGGTGTCGGGGCCGGTTTCGATTTCAAGGGCTTCGGGGAAGACGCGGCTGCCGATGGCCTGCACGCCGAGGAGGCCAAGCAGCACTTCGCTGGGGGTGCCCGCGAACTCGGGGTGGTGCTCGAAGCGGTTGCGCTCGAAGTACTGCACTTTGTAGGGCTTGCCGTCGGTGGGCGAAACCTCGGTGAACTCTTCGGTGAGCGGGTAGCCGAAGATGGGTAGGCCGCCGTTCTTCTGCCAGTACTGGAGGAAAATGCCGCGCAGGCTGTGGCCGGTTGGCTGGAAGTATAGCATGTCTGTGGAGGACTTGAAGGACTGCACGGGCAGGCAGGCGGGGGGAGGTGTGGGAGTAGGGGTGGCGGTGGGCGGCACCGGGGTGAAGGTGGGGGCGGGGGTGTTGGTAGGGGCCACCGTGCGGGCAGGGGTGTTGGTGGGTTGGGGCTGCTGGGCGGGTAGGCGGTCGCCGTTGACGGACTGCCAGATAGCGGGGTCTTCCTGGCCTAGCCGCCAGATGCCGAAGCCGGCCATGTTGTAGCGGCTGATGAGGTCCAGCTTGGCCTCGAAGCTGCGGCGGTCCTCGTACCAGGCCTCACGGGTCTGGTCGTTGCGGGTGTAGCGGACGAAGGGGGCGTGGGCTTCCCGGTCGTAGCCGCTGACCGCGCCGGGGCGCCGGGTGATGGCCTGGGCCTGTTCGTAGGTGAGGTACTCGGCGTGGCCGGTGGACTTGCCGGTGGGGCTGGTGGGCCAGTCGTAGCCGTAGACGCCAACGCCCCAGATTAGCTTGCTTGCGGGGACGCGGGCGAGGGCGTACTGGGCCGCTTCGTGCAGCCGGTAGAGCGGGGCGATAGGGCCGGGGTCGCCGCCGGCAAAGTGGTAATCGTAGGCCATGACGAGAAGGTAGTCGGTGTACTTGGCGAGGGCGGCGTAGTCGTATGCGGCGGCCCAGCCGGTCGTGACGTCCCTCGACTTGGGGGCGACGGCCATTGCCACGAGCTTGCCTTTAGGGTGCAGGGTTTCGTAGAGCCTGCCCATGAAGGCGGTGAGGTGCGGCTTGTCGGAGGGGTTGATGCCTTCGAAGTCTATCGTGATGCCGTCGTAGTTGTTGGCGGCGACGAGGCTGTCGATCTGGTTGACGAGGGACTGCTGCTTCAACGTGTCGGTGAGCACGGGGCTGAAGGCGTTGTACTGGGCGGTATTCTGGAGCATGGGGAGGATTTTGGCCCCGGCGTTGCGGATGAGGGAGCTGGCGGCTGCCTGGTCTTTGCCACCCAGTGTGCCTGTCATGTTGACTGTGTAGAACCAGGGGGAGACGTAGTTGAGGTACTGGACGTTGGCCTGTAGGGACACGAGGGAATTGGGGTTGTGGGTGACGTAGAAGGCCCAGCGGACGGGGGCGGCCTGGGCGGCCTCGGCGGGACGGCTGCCGTTGAGGGCCGCGAGCAGGAAGAGGGCGGGGAGTATGGCGAGCGCTATGTAGATGTTGCGGGTGCGTAGGGGCATGGCTGTCTCTTAAGGGTGGGAGGCGAGCTTGTCATAAAGTGGTGGGCCGATTATAGGGCGGGGGTGTGGTGTTTGTCAAAATTGCGGATAAGTGTGGGACTTGATGGGTTTGCTGCTTGTGAAGGAGTAACGATTTTGTAGGGAGGAGGTTGTAGGGAGGGGGAGCAGGGGTATTGCGTACCAGGCCCCGCCTTTGTCATTCTGAGCGTAGTGAAGAATCTATAGAAGTTGGTACAGGATGCTGTTGTACCATTGGTACGATGGAACTGACGTTCAACATTGGGACCATGCCAGCATCTTAGATTCTTCGCTGCGCTCAGAATGACAAGGGGGGACTCTGGGTGCTGTAGAAGTGAGCTCCAAACAGGGGAGGCTGATCCTTCACTGCGTTCAGGATGACAAGAATCGGAGGGCAGGGTAGGTACTGTTGTGATGGCCTTCTAGGTCTCTGGTTGTATTTTGGGGGCGGATGCGTGGAAAACGGTTGACATAGAATGCTGCATGGACTAATATATAGGCAGGCTAACTATTGGTAATACTAAGCGGTAATGATAGATAGAATGGTTGGAGAGACGCAATGGCGCATACAAGAAGAATAGTGGAAGAAGTAGAGCAGGCACCGGAGCCTGGGCACGGGGGGTTGTTGGAGGACGCGGCGACGGAGCTGCTGTCGGTGCTGCCACGCATGATACGGGTGATCAAGCACTCGGCGAGGTACGGGGAGCAGGGCGAGCAGGCGGGGCCGTTGCGTGAGCTTGGGGAGTCGCAGGTGATGGTGCTTTTCACGTTGAGGCACCAGGGCACGCAGCTTACGAGCGAGCTTGCAAGGCGGTACAACGTGACCAACCCGACGATGACCCGCATCGTGGACGAGTTGGTCAAGAAGGGGCTGGTGGTGCGGCAGCCGGATACGAAGGACAGGCGGTGCATCTTCCTGGAACTGACGGAGGAGGGGCGGGAGCTTGCGGCGGTGGCACAGGAGCACGGGCGCAAGGCCCTGGTGGAGTATTTGCAGCCGCTGAGCAACGAGGAGTTGGCCGACATATCGAGGGCTTTCGGACATTTACGCAGGTTACTGCCGGAGGCATGGCGCGATGGGGCGACTTGCCCGGTGCGGCGTATCGAACAAGCGCACGTAGAGGGCGAGCGCGGGCTGAACTAGGCGGCTTTAGAAAAGGGTATAAGGGTATTTTTGATTTTCGGAGGATATAGAGAGTGAATAGAGAAGCTACACAAGAGGCTGTGGAGCAGGAGAGGCCCCGCACTAACGGTACTGGAGAGGCTAACGCGCAGTACATGGTTGATGAGACCCCGCGCCTCCCCCGGCGGCAGCTAGCGGCGATTATGGTTAGCGTGCTGCTTGGTCTGTTGCTGTCGGCGCTGGACCAGACGATTGTCGGTCCGGCCATGCCGAGGATTATTGGGGACCTGAACGGGTTCGAGGCATATTCGTGGGTGTTCACGGTGTACCTGCTGACGTCCACCGTCACAGTGCCTATTTTCGGCAAGCTGTCGGACATGTACGGGCGGAAATGGTTCTACATCGGCGGTATACTGGTTTTCCTGCTGGGTTCGGTGCTTTCCGGGTTGAGCGCGGACATGGGGCAGCTGATCGCCTTCCGGGGCCTCCAGGGCCTGGGCGCCGGTGTCATGATGGCTACTGCATTCGCGATCATAGCCGACCTGATCCCGCCCGCCGAGCGCGGGAAGTGGCAGGGGGCATTTGGCGCGGTGTTTGGCCTATCTTCAGTGATTGGACCGACGATAGGCGGGTTCCTGACGGATAACCTGAACTGGCGCTGGGTGTTCTACGTGAACATGCCGGTGGGGGCGATTGCCATAGCGGCGCTGGTGGTAATGTTCCCGAACGACCGCAAGACGCACCACGTCCGGCGGTCTATCGACTGGCTGGGGGCGGGCATGCTCGTGGCGGGGCTGACGCCGCTGCTGCTGGCGCTGTCGCTGGCGGGCACGTCTACCA
>DASVQO010000240.1:0-6267 GCA_036389075.1 Chloroflexia bacterium
GGCCGCTGTGAACGGTGGGTTGACCTTCGTGTTCGGCTTTGCGTTCGAGGTGGTGTCCTTCTTCCTGGGGGGCTTCCTGGGCGGGCTGCTCGTGTTCGGCGGCATCGTTGCCCTGGGCATCTTCTACAACCGGGCCCGCAAGGTCATCATAAACCCTTAGCATACTGTCCGCAGGTGACGATCTCCTCCGTCCTTGCAAAAACAGAGGTGTAGAGCTTCATAACTCTACACCTCTGTTTTTATTGCGGGTTCTTCCGGGCAAGCCTCACCCCAGGCGACGCGCTCATGTCGCTACAATTCAAGCTCATCTTCCGTGTCCGCGAAGCTGGCGAGGGCTTCCAGCAGCTCGTCGCCGTACTTGTCGATGTGGCTCTGGCCGACGCCCTTGATTTGCAGCAGGTCGTCCACAGTGGTGGGCTGCGCCCTGGCGATGGCCCACAGCGTCTTGTCGTGGAAGATGATGTAGGGGGGCAGGCCCAGGCGGTTGGCGATCACGCGCCGCCACTGGCGCAGCCTCTCGAACAAGTCGGCCTCCTCGGGGGTAGGCTCGCGGTCCTCCTCAGAGCGGCGCAGCCCCGTGGTGCGCTCGGCGTCCACGCGGGCGGCGCGGTCCGGCCTGGGCGCGACGGCCGTGCCCGCCCGGTCGCGCTGCTTGGGCTGGCGCTTTTGCTTGAGGGACACTGCGTTGGAAGGCACCCCCTCCAGTCCCTCCTCGGTCACGCGCAGGAGCTTGAAACCCTCGTCGTGCTCGTAGAAGGCCAGGTAGCCCCCTTCCACAAGCTCGTCAATGGCCTTTTGTATCGCGCTGGGTGAAGCAGCGGCGAGGGCACCGAAGTGGCGCACGCGGTCGGCCTTTACGTTGCTGGCGGCCGAGCCTGTGAGCGCCTTCACCAGGCTCGGCTTGCCTGCCTGGAAGGGGAACGAGGTGAGGCACTCGATGATTACCTGGCCGGGGTTGTCCGGTAGCTCGGCTGCCTGGGCCTGTATATCGTCGGGGCGGTCGGCGGGCGGGGCGCAGTAGTCGCAACTGGTGCCGCACTCGTCTATCTGCTCGCCTAAGTGAGCGGCGAGCATCTGGTGGCGGCAGCGGTTGGCCGTGGCGTAGCGCATGATCTGGTCGATCTGGTGCTGCTGGTTGCGCTCCTGTTCGTCGAGCAGACGCTGGATAGTGTGGGCGGTATCGGCGGGTGGCCTCAGTCGCTCGATGACCGGGTCGCGCCGCTCGCCCCGCGCCCTCAGCCAGCCATACTCCTCCCACACCAGGGCCAGCCGCTCCAGTTCGGGCGCGGTGACTTGCATGGCCTCGGCGAGGGCAGCGGTATCTCTTCGGGTGGGCTGGTCGGGTAGCAGGCCGGCGGTAGTGACGAAGCCGCGGAACTGTGGGTCCTTGGCGGCGACGCCTTCGGGTAGCAGAGTGAGGTACAGGTTTTTGGGCGCGTCAGGGTGGCGCACGATGAGGCCCACGCGTTCGAGCATGCTCACGCCCACGCGCGACTGCATGCTATCGACGGGCGTGCCGGAGTTCGAGGCGTCGCGCTCGATGTCCTCGAAGCGCAGGAACCGCGCCCTGCCCACTGGCACGTGCTTGCTCAGTTCCTTGTAGATGGCGCGCAGGGGCTCGATCTTCATCTGCTCTTCGCGCTGCCACCGGCTCAGGTTGGACTTGTCGCCGGGAGTCATCATGAGGATGCAGCGTGCGGGGCGGCCGTCGCGGCCCGCCCGCCCCGACTCCTGCACGTAGCCTTCAAGGGAGTCCGGAGGGCTGAAGTGCACGATGAAGCGCACGTTGCTTTTGTCCACGCCCATGCCGAACGCGATAGTGGCCACGATAACCCTCGTGCGGTCGAGCATGAAAGCTTCCTGGGCGGCGGCGCGGGCCTCCGACTGCATGCCCGCGTGGTAGAACCCTGCCTTCACGCCGGAGCGACGGAGCATGGCGGCAATCTGCTCGCAAATCTCGCGGCTGCGGCCGTAGATGACCCCGGCCCCGTGCTCGCGCTGGCAGATCTCCACCAGCCGCTTGAGCTTGGCTTCTTTGTCGTTCAGCTCCTCCACTTCGTAGAAGAGGTTGGGGCGGAAGACGCTGGCCACGATGGGCTTGAGCTTGCGACCCAGCTGCTCTCCTATCTCCTCGCGCATTTCGGGAGTGGCGGTGGCGGTGAGGGCGAACAGGGTGGGGTGGCCCAGTTGGGGCAGGCACTTGCCGATGAACAGGTAGTCGGGGCGGAAGTCGTGGCCCCACATGGAGACGCAATGCGCCTCGTCCACCACCAGCATGGAGATACGCGCCCGGCGCAACGCCTCGGTGAATTGCTGCTGCCTCAGACGCTCCGGCGCGCAGTACACCAGCTTGTACTTGCCCGCGATAATCTCCGACATGCGCTGCCCAAGCTCCTCAACGTCGAGGCTGCTGTTGATGAAGGTAGTGCGCTCGTACACGTCGGAGGGGAGGTTGTCGTACTGGTCCTTCATCAGGGCGATGAGGGGCGAGATGACGAGGGTGGTGCCTGGGAGGAGCATGGCGGGCAATTGGTAGCAGAGGGACTTGCCCGCGCCGGTGGGCATGACAACTATCGTGTCGGTGCCCTGGAGCACCTGCGAGATGATCTCCTTCTGCCTGCCCCGAAACTCGCGGTAGCCGAAGAGGCGCAATAGCTCGGCTTCGAGATCGAGGGCGGCACGCTTGTTGTTGGTGTTGTTTTTCGTGAAAGTTGAGGACATGGAAAGCCTGGCACTTGCTAGTGGGAAATGCCCCGAAACCGGGAACCTGGAGCCGCGTGTAGCGTCTCCTTGTACTCTCTAATTGTACCATAGGTGCATACGCTAAGGTGTATTTCCGAGAAGCACGAGCAAAGTGCTGGATGCAAGGTATGAAGGGTGACAGGCTCAACAATCACGCGGATTTTAACGTGATATTTATCTCCTGACGCGTGTCAGGGGCCCGCAATTCTTGACCGACTATGTGAAAATTGCTACAATGAGCCTGGATTCCTAAAATGCCCGTTCCACAAACAAGGCTACAATGACCATCTCTTCACAGCAAAGACCGAACACCACCGCACCCACGCAGAACCCCGACGCTTCGCTGAGCGGCGAGGAGAAGGCGCGCTATGTGAAAGGCATGTTTGGCCGCATCGCCTGGCGCTACGACCTGATGAACCGCATCATGAGCTTCGGCCAGGACGGCACGTGGCGGCGCTACACGGTGGACCAGGCGCGCCCAACTGCCGGTGGCCTGGCACTTGATGTAGCCACGGGTACGGGGCGCATCGCCCAGGAGCTTGCCGGTAGGGGTATGCGAGTGGTGGGGGTGGACCTCACCGTGGAGATGATGTTGCAGGGGCGCAGGGACGGGGTTGGCGATGGCGAGCCGGTGTACTTCGCGGGGGGTGACGCCCTGAACCTCCCTTTCCCGGACGACACTTTTGACTGCGTGACCACGGGGTTTGCGATGCGCAACGTGGTAGACATCGAAGGGGCGTTCCGCGAGATGCGGCGGGTGCTCAAGCCCGGCGGCAGGCTTGTGTGCCTGGAGGTGGGACGGCCCCGCTACGCGCTCTACCGGCTGTTCCACCGGCTGCATACGCGCTTCGTGGTGCCTGTGTTGGGCCACCTGGTGGTGCGGGATGCCGACGCCTATAGTTACCTGCCCAGCTCGATGGGTAAATTTCCACCGCCCACCGAGTTGGCTCGTATAATGCGGAAAACGGGACTGAGAAACGTCCGGTTCCGTCAACTCACGTTCGGAGCCGTAGCCGTGCATCGCGGCACTAAATAGTAACGATTGCGAGCCAGTCATGACGAACAGTAGTTCCCGCAAGAACATCATACAGCCTTTCGCAACCGGGGAGGACCAGACTTCCGACCTTGTGATGTCGGAGGGGGAGCCTGCGGAGAGCGCGGGCGCGATACCCGATATCGTCATCCGCCGCCTGCCCATTTACGCCCGCAGCTTGCAATACCTGGTGCACGACGGCCTCGAAACGGTGTCTTCGAGCGAGCTTGGCACGCGGCTGGGGGTGAGCGCCGCCCAGATACGCCGCGACCTCTCCTACTTCGGGGAGTTCGGCAAGCAGGGTAAGGGGTACAACGTCGCTTACCTGCTCGACCAGATAAACTCGATCCTGGGCCTGAACCACGACTGGGCGATGGCCCTGGTGGGCCTGGGGCACCTGGGGCGGGCGCTGCTTCACTACGACGAGCTGGCCGAGAGGGGATTCTGCATCCGCGCCCTGTTCGACCACAACCCGGCGAAGGTGGGGACACAGATAGGCGATCTGATCATACACCCGATCGAGGAGTTGCCCGAGGTGCTGGCGCGGGAGAACATCCGCATGGCGATTATCGCGGTGCCCGCGCGGGGCGCGCAGGAGGTGGCGGACGCGCTGGTGGAGGCGGGGGTGCGGGCGATACTGAACTACGCGCCCATCGTCGTGCAGGTGCCGCCCCGCGTGAAGATACGGCACATTGACGCCGTGGTGGCCCTGCAAAGCATGACCTACTACCTGGAGAACGAGACCCCGCCCACGCGCCAGGCGTCGGGGGGCACTGGCCGGCAATAGTCACAGCTTTCTAAACGCCAAGACGCCAAGACGCCAAGGACCACGCCAAGTTATTATGGTTTGGAGAGAACAGAAAGGACCAGGGTACATGATGTCGTACCCTGGTCCTTTTTGCTTGAACCACAATCTACTATCTTGGCGTGGTCCTTGGCGTCTTGGCGTTTAGCTCATCGTTACGTTTCTTCCGAGAGGTCGGGCGCGAGACCGTAGTGTTCGCGGGCTTCAGCCACTATGAAGAGGGAGCCGGTTATGAGGACTATAGGCGGGCCGTATTCGTTGGCGCCCAGGGAGAGGGCGACTTCTTCGGCGCGGGTGAAAGCGGCGGACGGGTCTGCTCTGACTTCTGTCTTGAGTCCCTTCAGGTCGGCGTGCTGGGCTATCTCGACGGGGCTGGCGGCGCGGGGGTGGCGCGACTTCGTGGTGATTACGTACTCGATCATGAGGCCGAGGATGCTTCCGGCCCAGGTTGCAAGCTCCTCCACCATGCCAGGGATGTCTTTGTCGTTGGACGTCGCCAGCACCACGACGAGCCGCTGGCGGTGGAATAGCTCGCCCATCGCCTGGTTGAGCTTGGTCATCGAGTCGACGTTGTGAGCGCCGTCGGCGAGCACGATGGGGTTGCGGTGGACGACCTCAAGCCTGCCGGGCCACTGCACATTCAGCAGGCCATCCACGACGGCCTCGCGTTGCACGGGGATGCCCATCTGCACCAGGAGGCGCAAGGTGGTGAGGGCGACTGCCGTGTTCACCTGCTGGTGGCTGCCGAGGAGCGGAGTCTTGACGCGCATGCGGGTGCGGCGGCTGTCTTCGTCGGCGTCGAACCGCACGTTGAAAGCCTGGTACAGGGGCACCATCTCGTCGTCGAACACGATCTCGGGCAGGTGGTCCGTGCTGATAAAGACCTCACGCCCCACGACCGCCACCTGGGCGTTGCGTTGCTCGGCTACCTCGTTGATGACGTTCATCGCGTCGGGCACCTGGGGCGCGCTGACCACGAGGCCGTCCTGCTTGATGATGCCCGCCTTCTCCCTGGCTATCAGCGCGACAGTGTTGCCGAGCACCTGCGTGTGGTCCAGGCTGATGGAGGTAATCACGGACACCAGGGGGTCGACCACGTTGACCGCGTCCAGCCTGCCGCCGAGGCCCACTTCGAGCACGGCCAGGTCTACGGCCCGCTCCTGGAAGTAGAGGAAAGCCATCGCGGCGGTGATCTCGTAGGTGGTGGGCACGAGGGTGGGGTCTTCCAGCCAGCCCATGCGCTCGACCACGGGCATTATCTGGGTCACGAGCCGCACCACGTCGTCGGTGCTGATCATCTCGCCGTTGACGCGGATGCGCTCGCGGTAGCTGTGCAGGTGGGGCGACGTGAAGAGGCCCACGCTGTGCCCGGCCTGCCTGAGCACCGAGTCGAGCATGGCGGACACGGAGCCTTTGCCCTTGGTGCCGGCCACGACGATGCTCCTGAGGTTGCGGTGCGGCCGCCCGAGCAGGCGCAGCAAGAGGCGCACCCGCTCCAGCCCGTCGTACTCGGCGTCGGCGTGGAGGCCGGGCACGGTCTCGTAGTTGGTGAAGCTATTTATGTAGTTGTAAGCGTCCGCGTAGCGCATGCAATACCTCTCTGGCCCTGCTCATGCGCATTATAGGGGAAAGGCAGGGCTGTTGCCAGTATCCGGAAGGGTGAACTTGGTGTCAGCATTATGCGCGG
>DASVQO010000241.1:0-5967 GCA_036389075.1 Chloroflexia bacterium
CCAGGAAGAGTTCCCTGAGACCAGCGTCGCTATCCTCACCTCCTCCGAGGACGACAACGACGTGCTGGCAGCGGGCAAGCTCGGCGTGAAGGGCTACCTGCTCAAGAACAGCAGCCTGGAGGAATTGGTTAGGGCGGTGCGCGCGCTCTCATCCGGTGGGGCTTACTTCTCTAGCAGCATGTTCACCAAGGTGCTGCAAGAGTTCACCCACCTGGCCCGCCGCCGCGACCTGCAAGAGGCCAAAGGCATCGACGCGCTCACCGACCGCGAGAAAGACGTGCTGCGCCTGGTGGCCCGCGGCGCCACCAACCGCGATATCGCCGAAGAACTGGTGATTACCGAGAACACCGTGAAGGTGCACCTGCGCAACATACTGGACAAGCTGCAACTGCGCAACCGCCAGCAGGCCGCCGCCTACGCCGTGCAAGAGGGCCTCATATCGAGGGTCATCCCCGGCAACAGCATGTATTCCCACCCCTACGGCTCCCATTCCTCCTCCACGGACGCCTACAACCTCAAAGTAGTGCGCGCCCAGGAGACCCGCTCCGCCCACTCGGGCCGCCGCGACTTCATAGACCTGAGCTAAGCCCATACGGCAAGAGACGAAAACGCCAAGACGCCAAGACGCCAAGAACCACGCCAAGTTATTAAGGTTTGGATAGTAGAAAAAGGACCAGGGTACGTGTTATCGTACCCTGGTTCTCTTAATTAGAACACCATCCTCAATAACTTGGCGTGGTTCTTGGCGTCTTGGCGTCTTGGCGTTTCCGTCTCCTACCCTGTTGCTATAGCCAGATGGCTGCGATTTAGGGAGTGTCTGGCACGGTTATCGCTTTAATGGGGAGGAGCAGAGTAGCAGAACGTCTTGGAAAGCGAGGGCGTGTAGCCTTTTGGAAGCTGTAGTAAGCGAGCAGGTCGTACAGGAGGAAGCAGGCGGCGAGAGGCCGAACCGGCTCAAGCGGTTGCTCATGGTGGTGGGGCCGGGGCTGATCACGGGGGCTGCGGCCAACGACCCGGCCGGGATTGGCACCTACGCGCTGGCGGGGGCGTCCTTCGGCTTCTCGACGCTGTGGCTCGTGCTGCTACTCTTCCCTCTTATGACGGCGGTGCAGTTCACGTGCGCCAAGATCGGGCTGGTTACGGGCAGGGGGCTGGCGGGCAACGTGCGCAGGCACTACCCCAGGTGGGTGCTGTACGTCGTGGTGAGCGGCGTCGTCATCGCCAACACCCTCAACGCGGGCGCCGACATCGGGGCTATCGCCGCCGGGATCAACCTGCTGGTGCCTATCCCCATCCCATTCATCATCGTGCCCATCGCCATCCTCATTCCCCTCATCCTGACGCTGGGGCAGTATGAAGTGATTGCCCGTATCTTCCGGTGGCTCACGCTGGCCCTCCTGGCGTACACAATCACCATCTTCTTCGCCCAGCCTGATGCCGCTGAGGTGCTCCGGGGCACCTTCATACCCACCTTGCGGTTCGACAGCGCGTTCCTGGCGACCGTGCTGGCGATACTAGGCACCAACATCTCCCCTTACCTCTTTTTCTGGAACACCAGCCAGGTGGTCGAGGAGGAGAAAAGCCAGGTGAAGGAAGAGATCGGCAAAGAGAGGGGCGAGGACGCGGGCGAATTTGACGTGCCTACCAGCGAACTAAAGAACGCAAGCAGGTCGAAGGTCAAGGCCACCGCGCTGGATGTGAAGCTGGGTATCGGCTTCGCCAACGTGGTGCTCTACTCGATCGTGCTTGGCACGGCTGCTACCCTGTTCAAGACGGGCAACACGAACATCCAGTCCGCCACGGATGCGGCCCAGGCGCTACGTCCGGTCGCGGGCGACGTGGCTACGTTGCTGTTCGCGGTGGGCATCATCGGCGCGGGGCTGCTGGCCGTGCCCGTGCTGTGTGGGTCGGCCGCGTATGCGGTGAGCGAGGCGTTCGGCTGGCGGTGGGGGCTGGATGAGAAGCCTTACCGCGCCAAGCAGTTCTACGCGGTGATAGCCGCCTCGGCCCTGATCGGCACCCTCATCAACTTCACGCCTATCAACCCGTTCGAGGCGCTGTTCGGGGTATCGGTCATAAATGGTTTCCTCTCCCCGGCGCTGCTGGTAATAATTCTGCTGATGGCGAACAACAGGCGGGTCATGGGCAAGCGGGTCAACGACTGGCGCACCAACCTGCCCGCGGCTAGCGCTGCCCTGGTGCTGGCATCGGTGGTGGTGGCGTTGGTGCTCGCGTGGGTGCTCTAGCAACCCACAGGGGCATCACGCTGCGGGTTCGATGCGCAGGGCGGTCTCCAAGCCCAGGAAGCGCCCCACATCCACGGCCTCGGCTTCCAACCCCGGAAGCGCCCCGGGGGCCAGGCTATCGAAGGGCGACACCAGCAAATCGAGGCGGCCTGCCTTACGCTGCGTCTTCCACGTCCCGGCCGCGCGACCGTCTACCAGTAGAGTCGGGTGCAACAGGCCACCGCCGGGATGGATGCGCCTGGCGTGCTCCGGCGCTACCACCCGCTCGCGGCTCCTGTAGCCGAGGAGATACGTATCGAAGGCAGGGAGCAAGCGCACGATGGGAGCGCCCGCCTCGTCCGAGGCTCTTAGATCGTCCAGCCAGCCCACCCGCTCCCTGTGCAGCCACGCGGGGCGCCCGCCAATCTCCACCTGAATAGCGTCTTGTGCCACGCTTGTCCATGCAGCGCGTACTTCCTTGAGCGGCAGGCCCGACCAGGCGGCGAAGTCCTCCGGCGTCGCGGGGCCGTAGGCGGAAAGGTACCTGCGGGCGAGCTCCGCGCAAGCTTCTTGCCGGGTTAGCGTTATAGGCTGTAAAGGCGGCAACCAGCCGCCCAGGAGCACGTAAGTGGGCTTGCCATTGTGGTCGGGACCGTGGCAGACTACACCCTGGAGCGCGGCGTACCCCACAAGATGCACGATTGCCTGCCCTTCAGCGTTGATACCCTTACGCGCCAACTGCTCGGCAAGCTCGTGCTTAGTCAGAGGCCCCCAGTTTGCAACCGCATCCCGGATGACGCGCACCCCTCTGGCGCAAGTATCGTCGTCCAGCCCCAACTCTGCCCGGCGCGAGCGATTGCCCGCAATGAATATGGGTCCGAGAAGCGCCAGGAGCCAGCCGAGGTCCTCCGATGGCACGAGGTGCAGCGTGCCCCGCATAGCCCACGTACGCACTATGGAACGCTCCCACAAGCGCGCATCGTCAACGTCCGTCACCACCAGACCCCTGCTGCGCACGCGCACCGACAGCGCGGCGGCGGCGGAGTCCTGGGCCTGGATGCCGCACAGGTCTCTCACGGCGAAAAGTACGCCAGGCGCGCGGGTGTCTACGTGAGTGAGGCGTTGGGCGCGCAACCGCAGGGCGGAGACCTGGCTGTCGGATAGGGGAGCGATAGGTTGTTCTCGGCTTGCCATGTGCGGGCTTAGCTGAGCTTTACGAGCGTGTTGTAGTAGTTGCACCACTCGCGCACAACGCATAGCTCGCACAGGGGACGCTGGGCCTTGCAGACCTTGCGGCCGTGCTGTATCAGGTTGATATGGAAGGTGTAACGCTTCTCGGGGGGCACCATATCTTCCAGCACTTCGTGGGCTTTCTCGGCGTTGGTCTTGAGGTCTATCAGGCCGATGCGTTGCGACACTCTGTAGATGTGGGTGTCCACCGGGAAGACGGGCGTGCCGCAGCCGAACATCAGCACGCAGGCGGCGGTCTTCGGCCCCACTCCGTTGAACCTACCGAGCCAGGTCTTGGCTTCAGCCGCAGGCATGTCGGTCAAGAAGCCCAAGTCCCACGAACCGCGCTCCTGCCAAATCTGCCGGAGCACCACCTGGATGCGAGGGGCCTTGATGTTGCCCAGGCCGCCCACCCTGATGGCGTCGGCAAGCTCTTCAGGGGGCGCTTCCACGACCTCCTCCCAGGTGGGGTACCTGGCCTTCATCGAGGCGAAGGCGCGGTCGCGGTTGGTGTCGTTGGTGTGTTGCGAAAGGATGGTGAGCACCAACTCGGAGAGGGGGTCCAGGCCGGGCTTCCAGAACAGCTCGCCGTAGTACTGGGCGAGGGCGGGCTGCACCCACTCGATCTTCTCTTGAGGGGATAGGTCGTGCCCCTCGGTGGTGTTGATGGCAATGTCGGTCATGCTGGGATTGTAACATTTCCGGGGCACAAGGAGAAAGCGAAGGGGCGCATCGAGCAGGGGGGGTTGCCCTGTGGCTGAAGCCACGGGCTGACAAGTGGCAAAGTCCCCTGCGGGGACTAAGAAATAAGGGGGTAGGGTCTATGTTAAACTGGGGAAGTAAGCGAACAAAGGTGGCCTTTGTCATTCTGAGCGCAGCGAAGAATCTCGCCCTCTACCCCGCAGTTTCCTCTTTCTGAAGTACATAACAGCACATGGCACCTTGTCGTGAAGAAAGGTGGTATTTGGGTGCTGTGGGACGAGATTCTTCGCTGCGCTCAGAATGACAGAGAGGCGGACTTGGTGACGCATAGCTGACACCTTGCAGATAGGCTCCAGTCTCCGCAGGAGACTTTGCTACTTGCCAGCCCGTGGCTTCAGCCACAGGGCACACCCACAGGCCGACCGCTCCCCTACCTCTCAGCGTGCCCCAACAGCCGAGCACCAAGCAGACGCGCCAACCCCTCGCCCCCGGCCTGCATCACCTTGTTGTGGTTCCACACGAAGAAGGGGCGGGCAATGGGTGCGAGCAGGTTGAGCAGCGGCTTCTTCATATCCACCTCCCACCTGTAGCGCACCGTGGTCGCGCCGTCCTCGCTCGACAGGTCCCAGCGGCCAGTACCGATTAGCTCCCCCTGCGCGGTGCCTTCGAGCACGTATGGCCTGTCGATGCGGGTGGTGCGCATCTCGAAGCTGAGCTTGTAGGGGAGGGCGCTGGACCAGGTGTAGCTGCGCACGCTGCCCACGCCGTCTTGATCGCCCGCGCGCCGCGCGCTCACGGCCCGCACGTACTTCCACCAGTGGGGCCACTCGTCTGTGTCGTGTATGGCTTCCCACACCCTGTCTATGGGTGCATCGAACTTCCAGGTGGTCACGAACTTGTACTTGCGCTCCGGCTTCTGCATGGGGGCTTGCTCCTTTACATCTACACATTTATAGATGGAGTGTAAGCTGCCGGGCTGTCCGTTCTCCAGACCAAACGCTGCTCACTTTGTGCCCAGGATGAACAAAACCCCCCGGGTCCAGGGATGTGCTCACCGGGCCACGGGGTTCTAGTTAAATAAAAAGGGGAGAGGTAGAGAAAGAAGGGATAGTCCCGCGATGGCCTACTCTCCCACAGCCTTGCGGCTGTAGTACCATCAGCGCTGCAGCGTTTCACTTCCAGGTTCGGGATGGAGCTGGGTGGTGCCACTGCGCTCTTATCACGGAAACAAGCGCCTTCTCTCTTTGCCTCTCCCGCTTTTACAAAGGGGAAAGAGAATAGCTGCAAAATCGTTTAGCGAGCCTGGGAAATCAAGAATAACCAATGTGCATTGCAATTGTCTTGCTCATTCATGCCACTCCTCGCGGTATGCAGAGGAGAGGGGCATGGTAGAGGCAAAAACAAGCCCTCGACCATGAGGAACAGCTAGGCTCTCCCATTGCTGGGGATACACCTGCGAACTCACAACCTGGTGTTCTTCCAGGGGTCTTACCTACTCCCTTTCGGGGTAGTGAGAAGGCTCATCTGGAGGAGGGTTTCCCGCTTAGATGCTTTCAGCGGTTCTCCCTTCCCAACGTGGCTACCCGGCTATGCTTCGTCAACAACCGGCACACCAGAGGTTGGTCCACCCCGGTCCTCTCGTACTAGGGGCAGCCCCTCGCAACCTTCTAACGCCCACAGCGGATAGAGACCGAACTGTCTCACGACGTTCTGAACCCAGCTCGCGTGCCGCTTTAATGGGCGAACAGCCCAACCCTTGGGACCTACTCCAGCCCCAGGATGCGACGAGCCGACATCGAGGTGCCAAACC
>DASVQO010000242.1:0-2261 GCA_036389075.1 Chloroflexia bacterium
CACACCTGTGGCGGGCACGGGGGTGGGGGCCGGGCCTGTGTAAGTTATGCGGTAGATCGTGCCGTTGCGGTCCTGGGTGGCGAACAGCGCACCGTCGTAGGGGTCTACAGCCAGCCCGACCCAGGTCGCGCCGGTGGACTGGAAGGTCTGCGGGGGGCCGGAGGGCTTGCCTTCCTTGAACGGCACGAACACGATAGCGCGGGCATCGGCGTACTGGATGCTGTGCTGGGCCACGAATACGCCGCCCCAGTACTCGCTGGGGAAGGCCGAGTGGGTGTAGAAGGCCATGCCGAGCGGGGCGGAATGGGCGGGGAAGAGCACGGCGGGCGGCACGGTTTTGGAGCAGTCGCCGCCGCGCACGTTGGGGTTGTCGATGCGGTTGCCATAGCAGTAAGGGTAGCCGTAGTCGCCGCCGTCTACCAGTTGGTTCAATTCGTCGCCGGGCAGGTTGCGGCCCAGGTCGTCCACGCCGTTGTCGGTGCCCCACATCTGGCCGGTAACGGGGTCCCAGTCGAAGCCCACTGTGTTGCGCAGGCCGGAGGCGAAGACGCGCCCACCGCTGCCGTCGAGGTTGTACTGCCATATCGTGGCGCGGCCCTCGGCCTCCGGGGCGTCGTCGTTGAACGAGCCGACGTTGACGTACAGCTTGTTGTCGGGGCCGAAGCCCACGGTGCGCGTCCTGTGCCTGCCGTCGCCAGGTATCCCGCCGACCACGGTGTTGCGGGTGTCGGAGCGCAGGTCGCCGTCCATGTCCTCGAAGCGGAGCACGCGGATGGGTTCGCCCACGTAGGCGCTGTTGCCGTAGAAGGCGACGTTGTTGGGCGCGGTAAGGCCGCTGGCGAACACCCTCACGAAGTCGGGCTTGCCGTCATGGTCGCGATCTGGCAGCACCTTCACCGCGTTGTCCGCCTTGCCGAACTCCACCACGTACAGGTCGCCCTGCGGGGAGAAGGTGAGGAAGCGCGGGGTGCTAAGCCCGGTGGCGTAGACCTCGGCCACGAAGCCGGGGGGCAGGCCCAACGGCGCGGCAGCCGGGCTTTCGGGGGGGGCGGCCTGGGTGTAGGCGGGTGCGTAATTCGACGCGCCGAGCGCAAGTACTGCGCTGAGCAGCAGGCCCAGCACCTTCAAAATGCCGTATCGTCTCATCAAGTAACCTCTAACTCTCTATCTGAAGTAGCCGGGGCCAGGGCAATGCAACTGGGGCATCACCATTATATAGGGGCGGGGCATTACGTGCAGGCGGGACGCACAAGCGCGGGGCGGCGGGGTAGTACTCCTTGATTAGTCCGAAAGTGCTATGCGTTCGTGAGGTCGGCTAGTAGTTTGGTCCTGTTCACTATAGAGCGTGCAGGCCCTACAATTTAGGAGCAGAAGCCTATACACGGAGCATTGCGACAGCGCCGGGCATTGTGGCCCTGATGGCTCTTACGCAAATGCCCGCCCGACTCGACCGATTCAGTGGGTGAGTGGCGGTAGGGCCAGGGCAGGAGCATCACAATCCAGGCACGCTTGTCAGCACTGACCCGGCCGGGCGCTGCCGAGTACGTCAGCAAACGACGACATTTAAGGACCATGTTAAGAGGCACCAGTTGATCAAAAGAGCGCCAACACCCTTCCAGAAAAAAGCACGCGGGCAGAGTCTCGTAGAATTCGCGTTCGTCAGCATCTTCCTGTTTCTACTGCTGTTTGGCATTATCGAGATGGGCAGGTTGTTGTACGCCTTCAACGTGGTGAGCAACGCCGCGCAGGAAGGCTCTCGCTACGCCATCACCAGGCCCTACGACATGGTAAGCCAGTCCGAGGCGGCCACCAGCATAGCCGCGGGCACCGCTATCCCCACGCAACTGGTGGTCGCGGACGGCTCTTGCAACATCTACGACAACGGCCGGCAGAAAGTGCTGGGCATTACTCGCTCCGACGTGAGACTGAGTGCCACCTATGAGAACGCATCGGGCACCCCGGTAGCGCCGGGAGCAATAAGCACCAACCGGGGTAGCGACAACTACATCGGCAGCGTGCTAAAGGTAGGCAACCGTGTTGTAGTTGAGGCAACCTACAAATTTGGCTTCCTGGTGCCTTTGATAAGCCAGTTTGCTCCCAACGGCATAGACGTGAAGATGAGCGCGGCAAGGTCGATAGTGAACAGCGGCAACTCTGCGTTCAACTGCACCGTCAATTACGAACCCGCGCCTCCACCCCCCACCGAGACTGAGACCCAGATCCCCGCAAGCACGCTCACGGCCGCCGCCGCAGGCACTTCA
>DASVQO010000243.1:0-4173 GCA_036389075.1 Chloroflexia bacterium
CCATGATCGGAGGATCGCTGGGAGGAGTGGGGAGGGGGGGGCACCTGCGGAAAAATAGATGACAAGCCAGCGCGACCGCCCGGTACGAACATGGCTGCGCCAACTAGAAGCACGGCTACGACAGCTACCAGGAGTACCGTGGTAGTGTGCCCAGCGTTACGTGTCGCAAGCCGATTGTTGGGTTTTCTCTTGCGCGGGTCCATCAGTTGTTCCTCTCCTAAGCTATCATAGCCTGAGCCATCATAGCAGCTTGCGTTATAATCTTGCTGTTGCCTGCATGGTGCTCCCACTAGTTAGATAAGCATCGGCACTCTAGAGGAAGTCGCCCTAAGAACTGTAACCAGACCAGATTGCCCAACACCCAGGAGGACTACTATGAGCCTGCCGGACCTGCGTTCGCAAGCTACTCGCCGGACGCCTGAAGCACTGGCCGCGCACCTGAAATCGTTCGAGCTTGACTTGAAGTTCTCGGCGGGAGTCTGGTTTTTCTCGCCGCCCGCAAGCCGCTTCCACGACCGCTACAACCCCGTGATCGAGATAGAACCTCGCCTGGAAATTGCCGCACGCCTGGCGGACCAGGGCTTGCGGGGCATGGAGGCGCACTACCCGAACGAGATCAACGAAAGCAACGTCGAGACCTGGCGGCAGTTCACCCGCGACACCGGCATCAAGCTCATCACGGTGATACCGCTGCTCTTCTACGACGCGCAGTTCGAGTGGGGTTCGCTCTCCAACCCGCTACCCGAGATCAGGCGCAAGGCCATAGACCGCACGATAGCCGCCTTCGAGCTAAACCGGGAGCTTGACACCGAGTTCGCGGTTGTCTGGCCGGGCATCGACGGCTATGAGAACGCGTTCGGCATGGACCTCGTGGCGGCGCGCGACCGTTTCGCGGAAGGACTGGCGGAGGCGATGGACGCGGTGCCGGGCGTGCGCGTGGCCGAGGAGCCGAAGCCCTACGAGCCACGCGGCCACATCCTGTACGGCACCACGCCGGAGGGCCTGCTACTCGGCATGAAGGTGGAAGCGTTGCTCAAGCACCCTGAGAACCGCAGGCTGATTGACGAGGGCCACGCGCTGTGTGCCATGAACCCTGAGATCGGGCACATGCTCATGGCCTACGAGGACGTGCCGTATGCGTTCAGCCTCGTGCTGGAATACGGCCGCCTGGCCCACTCGCACTGGAACAGCCAACCGCTCGGCAACTACGACCAGGACCTCAACGTGGGCGTGCTCTCGCCCGAGACGCTGGAAGCCGCGCTGTACGTGCTGAAGATGCACGGCTACGGCGGCTGGTTCGGGCTGGACATCAACCCGGAGCGCATGCCGGTGGACGTGGCGCTGCGCAACTCGATGGACGCCATGCGCGCCGCTAACGACCGGATCAACCGCCTCGACCACGAATCTATCATCTACGCCACCCAGCACCCCGACAAGGCGCGCGGCTGGCTTGAGGCTTACCTGATACGGGCGCGGGCCTCGCACCCCGACCGCCTGTCGCCACTGCCGCCGGTACGAGAGGCGGAGACGAGCGGCGTGGATGGCCGGTAAACTGCTGCTGGGCGTGGATATCGGCACGTCGGGCAGCAAGGCGGTGCTGATTGACGAAAGCGGCGCGGTGCTCGCCTCGGCCACCGGCGACTACCCGATGCACACGCCGCGCCCCCTCTGGGCGGAGCAGGACCCGCGCGACTGGTGGGCGGCCACCGTGTCGGCCATACACCAGGTGCTGCGCGACGGGGGCGTGGGGGGCGAGGACGTGGCGTGCGTCGGGCTGACGGGGCAGATGCACGGGCTTGTGCTGCTGGACGAGGCAGGCGAGGTGTTGCGCCCGTGCATCATGTGGAACGACCAGCGCACGGGGCCGCAGTGCGAGGAGATTACCCGCAGGTTGGGCCTGCCTCGACTGCTGGAACTTGTCGCCAACCCGGTGCTGCCCGGCTTCACCGCGCCCAAGATCGTGTGGGTGCGCGAGCACGAGCCGGAGATATACCGCCGCGCCGCCCACGTGCTGCTGCCGAAGGACTACGTGCGCTACCGCCTCACGGGGGAGTACGCGATGGAGGTGTCGGACGGCAGCGGCACCGCGCTCCTGGACGTGCGCAACCGCCGTTGGTCGAGCGAGATGCTGGCGGCCCTGGATATACCCCCTGCCTGGCTGCCCGAATGCCACGAATCGACGGTGCCCAGCACCCGCATCTCCGCGCATGCCGCCGAGGAGACCGGGCTGAAGGCGGGCACCCCGGTGGTGGGTGGGGGCGGCGACCAGGCGGCGGGGGCGGTGGGCAGCGGCATCGTGCGGCAGGGGGTTATCTCGGTGACGCTTGGCACGTCGGGCGTGGTGTTCGCGGCCACCGAGAGCTTCCTGCTCGAACCGGAAGGCCGCCTGCACGCATTTTGCCACGCCGCGCCCGGACGCTGGCACCTGATGGGCGTGATGCTCTCTGCCGCAGGCTCCCTGCGCTGGTTCCGCGACACGCTGGGCCATGAGGAACTCGCCCGGTCTGTTGCGGAGGGTTCGGACGTGTACGACCTGCTCTGCCGGGAAGCGGGCGCAGCGCCCGCAGGCTCGGAGGGGCTGATTTTCCTGCCCTACCTGTCGGGCGAGCGCACCCCACACCCCGACCCAGAAGCTAGGGGCGTATTCTTTGGCCTGACCCTCCGGCATGGTAAGGCTCACATGGTGCGCTCGGTGCTGGAAGGGGTAGCATATGGGCTGCGCGACTCGCTGGAACTGATGCGCGGTATGGGCGTGGAGATCGCCCAGGTGCGCGCCTCCGGCGGCGGGGCGAGAAGCCCTCTCTGGCGGCAAATCCTGGCGGACGTCTTCAACTCCGAGATCGTGCTGACCAATGTCACAGAAGGGGCCGCTTACGGGGCCGCTCTCATCGCCGGGGTTGGCGCTGGCATCTACCGGGACGTGGACGAAGCGTGCGCCAACACCATCCGCATCACCGACCGCGTAGCGCCTGGCCCTGACGTGGCGGTGTACGACGACTACTACCCGGTGTACCGCGCCCTTTACCCGCGCCTTGCACCTGAGTTCAAAGAGGTAAGCCGCATAACGGCCAAACAGGGGTGAGTGTCGAGTGCTGAGTGTCCCATAGCCTCAGATGGGGTATATTAGGGGATAGCCCCGCCACACGCGCCCGGTGCGAGCGCTCGGCACTTGCTCACAACTAACAACGAGGTCAGAGCATGGTTGATCTGTCGGGAAAAGTCGCCATCGTAACGGGTGCCAGCACAGGCATAGGCTACGAGATCGCACTGCGGCTTGGCAGGGCAGGAGCGGCGGTGGTAGTTGGGTACAACAGCGACGAGGAAGGCGCTCTGAGGGCGGTCCAAACTATCGCGCAGCACGGGGGCAACGCGGTAGCCGCTAGGGTGGAAGGACGATCGGTGGCGAGTTGCCGAGAGTTCGTGGCGCTGGGCCTGCGTGAGTTCGGGCAGATCGACATCGCCTGCTGCCATGCCGGTATCACTAGCTGGGGCAAGTTCCTCGATTTTACCGAGGAGGCGTTCGAGGCGGTGGTGGGCGTCAATCTGCGGGGCACCTACTTCCTGGCGCAGGCGGCGGCGCGGGAGATGGTCAGACGGGGCGCGGGCGGGCGTATCATCATCACCTCATCGGTCACGGGCGTGCAGGCTGTTGAGAACCTGTCGGCATATGCAATTACCAAGGGCGGCTTGCAGATGCTGGCCCGCAACCTGGTCTGGGAGCTATCGCCTTATAACATCACCGTCAACTGCGTCGCCCCAGGCTCTATCACGAACGAGCGCAACCTGCGCGACGACCCCGAATACGCTACCAAGTGGGCCACCGTGATCCCCCTGGGCAGGGCGGGTGAGCCTGCCGACGTTGCCGGCGCAGTGCTCTTCTTCGCCTCCGACCAGGCCTCCTGGATCACGGGGCAGACACTGGTGGTGGACGGCGGCTGGACTGCTATCAGCCCCACTCCAGTCTTCGATTTCGTGGAGCGTGAGGGGCGAATAGGCACGGCGGAGGAGTGAGCGGTTAGTGACCAGCGGTTAACGGTTTGTACTGGAGATTGGTGAGTCCGTGGCGCGAGAGCCCTGTGGCTAAAGTGGCGGGCTGACAAGGGGCAAAGTCTCCTGCGGAGACTACCCTCATCTTCCTTAGTCTCCGAAAGAGACTTTGCCCCTTGTCAGCCC
>DASVQO010000244.1:0-6962 GCA_036389075.1 Chloroflexia bacterium
ACGCCACGGGGCGAAGGTGGCTGGGCACCCCCACAGGGCGTCCATGCGGGGCTAAACTACAGGACTATGCCGCCTCCCTGCCGGGTGTGACAAAACCGTACGAAAGTAGGCTACACTGTGGTGCATCATATTGGAGGTTACGCACACCATGACGCTTAAACTTTACAGCGAGCTCGCCCGGTGGTGGCCCTTGCTTTCTCCGCCCGACGAGTACCTCGATGAGGCCGAATTTTTCCAGGGCGTGCTCTCCGGGGCAGGTCTGCCGCCCGCGCCTACGATGCTCGAATTGGGCTGCGGGGGTGGCAACAACGCGTTTCACCTCAAGCGGCTCTTTGACAGGGTGACGCTCAGCGATGTGTCTCCGCAGATGGTCACGGTAAGCCAGGCCCTCAACCCCGACTGCGAGCACGTGGTTGGCGATATGCGCACGCTCCGGCTCGAGCGCACCTTCGATGTGGTCTTCACACACGACGCCATCGACTATATGACCACCCTCGATGACCTGCGGCTCGCACTGAATACCGCTTTCCAGCACTGCGCCCCTGGCGGACTGGCCCTTTTCGTGCCCGACTACGTGCAGGAGACGTTCGAGCCCTCCACCGACCACGGTGGCACCGATGGCGGGCACCGTGCATTGCGGTACCTCGAATGGACGTACGACCCGGACGACACCGATACGACCTACACCACCGAGTACTCTTATCTCCTGCGCGAAGACAACCGGCCCACGTTGGCGGAGCATGACGTGCATATCTGTGGGCTGTTTGCGCGTGCCGAGTGGCTGCGGTTGTTACGCGAAGTGGGGTTCGAGCCGGAGGTACTTCACGACCAGTACGAGCGCGACGTATTTGTGGCACGCCGCCCCACCGAAGGCATGCTTTCGGCTGGCAAGGCCCTGTAGCGAGCATTCAGTACGAGCGCAACACTGCCTGGCGTGGCTGCGATTACTCGCTCAGTTTGCCCGCTGCTGCCAGGTGCGATAGCGTAGCCGCCACTTCCAGCGTGCGGCGCTGCCGTATACGCGTTTGGGTAGGGGCGGACGTGGCTCGTAGCACGGGTTGCCGGGTCTCGGCCAGCTTCTCGATGAGCGCCGCCGCCTCCGTGGGTGCGTCGTGCCGGGCAAAATCAGCGGCGACCGCCTGGGCCTTGAGCCAGTAGGTCGAGTCTTCCAGCACCTCGCGGACGGCCACCCCGATTTGCTTCACCGAGGGCCTATCCTTCTTGAGGTCGATGCCTACGCCCGCCCACGTGACGCGAGCGCCGGTTTCCGCCTTCTCAGCCGTGCGCCACGCCACGATGACCGGCACTCCCCCGGCAAGCGCGGCTTGCACGGCCCCGTAGCCGCCGTTTGTGACCACCACGCTTACATAAGGCATTAGCTTGTCATGGGGAATGCCGGTCTCCACGCGCACGTTGCCCGGCAGCCGGTCCAGGTTGAGGCTGCTTGTGGGCCTGCCACCCGTATCGATCACCAGCAGCACATCCTTCCGCGCCAGCGCCCGGACTGTGGCTGCCGCCAGGTTGTCGAAATCGTCACCTGCTTCACTACCCGGCGTGAGGAGGACCACGGGGCGGTCGGTTTCCAGCTCGTGCCACCAGACGGGCAGCGTGGGAGTGGCGGGCTGTGGCGGCAGCACTGGCCCGATGAAATGCACTTGCGCCGGCAGGTCGGTGCGAGGGTACTCGAACGCCCGGGCGGTGCCCTGCAAGTAGAGGTATGAGGATAGCCCTAGCCGCATGACGCTGTCGGCGGGCGGCATACCGGCGCTCGCCCTCAGCGTGTTCGCGGCTTCCAACGCGTCGCGGAACAGCACCTTATCAGCCAGCCAGTGGAGGGCCTTGTTGCGCACGCGCCCGAGGGGACCAGAGGCGGGAGGTAAGCCCAGGCCGAAGGGCGCGGTGTCGCTGCCGTCGAGGGGCATGGGTAGCAGGTTGAGCGCAGCCCACGGTATGCGACACTTGTGCGAAATAATAGCCGCACCGGCGAAGGCCGGTTCGCTCAGTAATACGTCGGCGGGCCAGTCGCGCAGTATCTGCTCAAGGTCGTCCGCCTGGGCCGGGCCTGCGGCCAGGAACACGTCGGCCATGAGCGTCGCATACCTGGCGAGCGGTTTCAGCCCCTTCAATTGCGGGTAGACTTCCTCCAGCTTCCTCTCATCGAAGTCGGGGGCGTGTTCCACCGGCAGGTAGCGCGCGCCTGTGGCTTCCACAGTCGCCTGGAAGCGCCGCCCGGTGTACCAGCGCACGTCGTGCCCACGCTCCACCAGGGTGCGGGCCAGGGGCAGCGCCGGCTCGATGTGGCTGCTGAACGGCATTGACGCGAGTAATATACGTGCCATTTCTCTGTGTCTCCCTCTATGTGCCCGTTTGCTTGTGCGGCTTGTGCTTCTCAATACAGGGTCATGTTGTCTGATACCATTACACCACAAAACCTTCCGTAGTGGGTCGCCCAAAAAGTGATACACAGGTGGACAAAAATACATACATCCAGGGCCATGCTGGATAGTTCTTCAGGCCAACAACTTTCAAGACTCGCCCGGGAGCCGGCATATGCGGGTGGTCCCACCCAGGTCACCCGGTATGCGGGACTGTCAGGCGTTTGATTGGGGACTGTCTGCACTTCAATGACCTACGGCCGCTCTGGTATGGTGTGGTCAACTGCTGAATGGTTTTATAGCCTGCCAGTATTTCGCATGTTAACAAGTTACGTTTCCCTCGTTTCCTTTGCCGAGGGGGGATGTTTCTTGTCCGTGCGATAATCGACCGCAACCAGTCAGCGAGGCGTAAAATGCAGGCAGGCACAATTCACCGGACGAGAAATACCCAATGTGAGTTAGATGAACATGAGCAGGTCGAGGGCAAAGTTCGCGGGAGCAGGGCCCGCCAGCTCACAAAACACGGCACGCGAGATAGCACGCGCAATGGGCACGTCGAAGAGAAACCCGGGCGCGCGGGCCAGGCCCTTCTGATCGCCGGAGCACGGGAAGCCCAGGCCGAGAGTAACGCCGCCAGGGACCAGATCTCAGCCATCCTGGAGAGCATCACCGACGCCTTCTTCTCCACCGACTGCGAGTGGCGGTTTACCTACGTCAACAAAGAGGCCGAGCGGCTGATGCGCAAGCCGAGAGAGGCGCTTCTTGGAAGAAAGATGTTCGAGGCTTACCCGGATGCCGACCATGAGGGCTTCAACGTCAAGTATCGGCACGCCATGGATAACCAGGCTGCCGTAGAATACGAGGCATATTACGCTCCTTTCGAGACCTGGTTCTCGATAAATGCCTATCCGGTCGAAGGCGGCGGCCTTTCCGTCTATTTCAGGGACATAACGGCTCGCAAACAGGCAGAGACAGAGCGGCTGCGGCTGGCTGCCATAGTCGAGTCGTCCGAGGACGCGATACTCTCAAAGACGCTGGATGGCGTGGTTACCAGCTGGAATCGCGGCGCGGAGAAGATGTACGGCTACACGTCTGAAGAGATAATAGGCAGGTCGGTGCACGTGCTGGTGCCTGTCGAGCGACACAACGAGGTCAACGCCATCCTGGGCCTCATCCGAAAGGGCGTGCGTGTGGAGCCTTATGAGACAGTAAGGCTGACCAAAAGAGGCGAACAAATTACCGTGTCCGTTGGCGTTTCGCCCGTACTGAACGAAGCGGGGGTAATAGTTGGCGCGTCCGCGATAGCGAGAGATATGACGGCGCGCAGGCGGGCGGAAAAGGTCCTCGAAGAGAAGGAGCGACATTTCCGCTCTATCGTCATGTCTTTGCAAGAAGGGCTGGTGGTCCAGGACGCTTCGGGCTGCATTGTAGAGTGCAATGAGAGCGCGGAACAGGTGCTCGGCCTCACAAGAGACCAACTGATAGGGCGCAGCTCTATCGACCCCTGCTGGCGCGCCGTCCGCGAAGATGGCTCGCTTTTTCCCGGGGAGAACCACCCCTCGATGGTCAGCCTGCGCACCGGCGAATTCCTTACTGACGTCGTCATGGGGTTGCGCAAACCGGACGAGACGCTCACCTGGATCAGCATCAACTCGCACCCGCTTTTCAACCCTGGCGAGACCGCGCCGTACGCCGTGGCCGTGACGTTCAGCGACATAACCGAGCGGCGAGCCGCCGAGGCGCAGATTCGCATCCAGACCCAGGTGCTCGACCAGATACAGGCCGGGATCGTCGTAATGAACATGGAGCGGAAGGTTACACAGTGGAACGCTTATGCTGAGAAACTGTACGGCTGGAAGCAAGAGGAAGTGCTAGGCAGAGAGCTACGCGACCTGCTTATCATGCCTCCCGACCTGCCCCAGGCGAAGGAAGTCATGGAGCAGGTCTTCAGAGAAGGCTACTGGGAAGGGGAGTTCACCCTACAGCGCAAGAACGGCACCACCTTCCCGGCCTACGTGATAGACACCGTAATCCGGGATGTCAAGGGCGCGCCCATAGCCGTCGCAGGCATCTCGATGGATATTTCGGAGCGCAACGAGCGGGAGCAGCAATTACAGCGCCAGGTCGACCACCTGGCCGCCATGCACAGCATCGACAAGGTCATCACCGCCAGCCTCGACCTGCCCGTAACCCTGGACGTCATACTTGAGCAGGTCACATCGCAGCTACAAGTGGACGCCTCGGATGTGCTGCTGCTCAACCCCCATACCCAGTCGCTGGAATACGCCGCCGGGCGTGGCTTCCGGTATAGTGGGGTTCAAAAGACCCGTATGCGCCTGGGTGAAGGCTTTGCAGGCCGCGCGGCCCTCGAGCGCCGCACCATACATATGCCCGACATACTGGAGGGAAGGCAGTCTCTGCTCTTCTCGGTGGCCGAGAAGGAGGGGTTCGTCATGTACCACGGGGTGCCACTCATCGCCAGGGGGCAGGTGCAGGGCGTGCTGGAAATCGTCCATCGCTCTCCGATGGACACCGACGTCGAGTGGCTGCGGTTCGCGGACGCCCTCGCGAAGCAGGCCGCTATCGCCATCGACAACGCCACCCTCTTTGAGGACCTGCAACGCTCCAACACCGAACTGGCGCTGGCCTACGACAACACGCTCGCGGGCTGGTCGCGGGCTCTCGACCTGCGCGACAATGAGACGGAGGGCCACACCCAGCGCGTGACCGACGTGACCGTGCGCCTGGCTCGCTCCATGAACGTGGCTGAAGCCGCCCTGTTGCAAATCCAGCGAGGAGCGCTGTTGCACGACATCGGGAAGATGGGCATACCAGACTCCATCCTGCTCAAGCCGGGGCCACTCACCGACGAGGAGTGGGTCATCATGCGCAAGCACCCGGTGTACGCTTACGAGCTGCTCTCGCCCATCTCGTTCCTGCGGCCCGCCCTCGATATACCCTACTGCCATCATGAGAAATGGGACGGAACAGGCTACCCACGTGGCCTCAAGGGGGAGCAGATACCCCTCGCCGCCCGTATCTTCGCCGTGGTGGACGTGTACGACGCTCTGCGTTCCGACCGCCCCTACCGCAAAGCCTGGCCCGAGGAACAGGTCCTCGCCCACATCCGCGAGCTTTCCGGCACCCACTTCGATCCCAAAGTGGTGTGCGCGTTTCTCGGTGCGTACGACATGCAGTAGCAAGTGAAGAGTATCAGGTAACAAAGCGGCCCCAGGGATTAGGTACCCTGGGGCCGCTTTGTAGTTTTTGCACCTTTACCTGGCACCCGGCACTACCCTAAATGTCCACGAAGCCGTCCACGATGCGTGCTATGTGCCTCGCGCCGTTGAGGAAGTGGTCGAGGCGGACGTGCTCGTCGGGCGAGTGGGTGCGCGAGCCGAGATAGCCCACGCCCGCCGTGACGACGGGTATGCCGAGCGGCCCGGCGAACGCGTAGATCGGGCTGCTCCCGCCGGAGATGGGCATCACCAGGCTTGGCACGCCGTACACCTCCTCGGCGGCCCGGTTGGTGAGCAGCACCAGAGGGTCGTCGGGCGCGGCCTTGGCGGGCCACATCGCGCCAAGTCGCACGACCTCTACGTCCCCGAAGCCCTCGCTATCCAGGTGGCGGCGCAGCTTCTGAAGGATGTCGTCGGGGTCCTGGTCGGGCACCAGCCGGAAATCGACCTTGGCGCTGGCCTCGGCGGGCACTATCGTCTTGGGCCCCACCCCCTGCCAGCCGCTGCCTATCCCCTGTACGTTGCAGGTCGGCTCGAACACCGCCAGCTTGTACGCCTCGCCCGTCACCCCGTGCAAGAACTCCTTAACCCCGAACGTCTCCCGCGCCTCTGGCTCGCCGGAAGGGAGGGCGGCGAACAGCTCCTTGTCGAGTTGAGAGGCGGGGAGGGCCTGGTCGTAGAAGCCGGGTATGCGGATGCGGCCGTCGGGGCCTTTGAGGCTGGTGAGCGCCCATAGCAAGCGCCAGGCCGCGTTGGGCAGCACCGACCCCTGGCCGGAGTGGGCGTCGCGGGAGAGGGTGCGGACGTGGAACTCGACTGTGAGCACGCCACGAGCGCCGAGTACGTTGAACGGCCTCTCCTCCGGCCCCACGCCACCCTCCTCCCAGATAGCGCCGTGCGACTTGAGCAGGTCCAGGTGGTCTAGCACGAACTGGGCGATGTGGGGGCTGCCTATCTCCTCCTGCCCCTCGACCACAAAGGTGACTCCGCAGGGTAGCTCCCCGCCGTGCGCGGCCCGTACCGCGTCCACGGCAGCCAGGCGAGCGATGAACTCGCCCTTGTCGTCCTTGGCCCCACGCGCGTAGAGGGCCCCGTCGCGCACGGTCGGCTCGAACGGGGGTGAGGTCCAAAGCTCGAACGGCTCGGCGGGCTGCACGTCGTAGTGGTTGTAGCAAAGCAGCGTGCGCTCGGACTTGCCACGAGCGCGGCCCACGACCACGGGTTCGCCGGGCGTGTCGAACTTCTGCACCTCGAAACCATGGCCCTCCAGTATGTCGGCCACGATGTTGGAGCACTCGGCCACGCCCTCCCCGGTGGCCGACACGCTGGGCTGGGCGCACAGGCGGGC
>DASVQO010000245.1:0-15834 GCA_036389075.1 Chloroflexia bacterium
TCTCCATTTCGATTTCTACAGCAATCCCTTGAGCGAAACGGACGAGAAGCTGCACGAGATTTGGGACCGCATCAACAGGTTCGTGCGACGCGTGCGGAGGCGGCACTCCGGCCAAACGGTGGTGGGAGTGACGCACGGAGACGTCGTGTTCCTGTCGAAGTCTGGCTTCCGGGGTATGCCTATAGCCATCGAATCGATTCGGCGGCGCGACTTCTATCCTGGAAAAGGCTCGCTTACCAGGCTGACTTTCGGACCCGACCTGTCCCAGCCGTTTCCCGCAAGCGTCGAGTACTACGATCCAAATAGTGACGACCCGCAGTGGAACCAGGGTTGGGTAACGCTTGAGCCGGTAAGCGCTGAGGCCAAGCGCGCGGCAGACGTGCACGACCAGGCCGCGAACGTATGATAGGCTAGCTGGTTCTGGCCCGGTGGGTGGGTTCTAGCTTTCCAGGGAGGAGAGTAAAACCGTTTGGACGCAGGCCAGCTTCGCGCTCTCATCGAGTGGCACCGTGAATACCGCCCAGAGTGGGATGGCGTGCCGCAACAGTACGTCGAGCACGATGTGGTGCAGTGGGGCAAGAGCAGGCGCCTGGGGCTGCTCAGGCTGGGCCGCGTGAAAGCCTACCTGGGCGTGCAGCACGTCGATCCGGACAAGGCGGGCTGGGCCATCGTGGAGGCACCCACCGCTCGCTTCTTCGTCTCGGTGTTCGTGTCGGGCCGCGTGCTAACCCTGCGCACGTACGTGACCATGCAGGAGACTTTGGAGATGCTGGCTTCTCTGCTCGAAAGGGTGGAGAGTTAGCCCCCCTTGAAGACCTCTGGATTTACGCAGTTAGGCGGCAGCTCACCCTTGAGCGCGGCGATTACGTTCTCGGCCGCCATTAGGGCCATAGCGTTGCGGGTGTCTAGCGAGGCCGACGCAATATGGGGTGCCAGCACCGCGTTGTCGAGTTCCAGCAGGGCTGGATGCACCTCCGGCTCGTTCTCGAACACATCAAGTCCGGCCCCCGCGATGGTGCCGTTCTTGAGGGCCTCGGCCAGGGCCGCTTCGTCCACGATAGGGCCGCGCGCGGTGTTTATCAAGTAGGCCGTGCGCTTCATGCTCTCAAGCTCCGGCTGCCCTATGAGGTGGTGGGTTTCCGGGTTGTAGTCGGTATGCACGCTCACGTAGTCCGACTCGCGCAGCAACTCCTCAAGCGAGGCCGAGCGGGCATTGAGGGCTTTCTCGGTGTCATGGTCGGCGGGGTACCTGTCGTAGTAGAGCACCTTCATGTCGAAGCCGGTAGCGCGTTTGGCGACGGCGCGGCCGATGCGCCCGAACCCAATCACTCCGAGCGTCTTGCCATACACGTCCTGCCCCACCATCATGAGCGGCCCCCAGCCATAGAAACGGCCCGCCCGCAGGAACTTGTCGGCCTCCACCACGCGCCGCGCCGAGGCCATAAGCAGCGTCCAGGCGAAGTCCGCCGTAGTGTCGGTGAGCACGCCAGGCGTGTTGGTGACGGCGATGCCCCGCTTCGTAGCCTCGTCCACCTGGATGTTGTTGTAGCCAACCGCCATGTTAGCCACGACCTTGAGCGCGGGGCCGGCATCGAGCACCTCGGCATCCACGGGGTTGGTGAGCAGGCAATACAGGGCGTTGTAATCGTTCGCCCTCAGCTGCTCGATAAGCTCCTCTTTGCTCCAAATCAGGTCGGGGTCGGGGTTGATGTCGAGCGTGCCGTCTTCACCAATAGCCTCACGCAGCCGCTCGATGGCGGCCTCCGGCACGCGCTGGGTCATCAAGACGCGCATAGTCTCTTCGGGCATGGTTACTCCGTGGCTGAGAAGCGTGATGAGTAATGAGTGATGAGGACGGAGTGGTTACCTGTCACTCGTCAATAGTAAATAACGCCCAGCCCACGTTACTTGTTAGAACGTGGGTGGCGCGCCGTTGTAGTTGAGCCACCACAGCACCCAGCAGAAAGCGAAACAAGCCCCGGCCATCAGCAGCAGCGTGAGGATCGGGAGGAATATGGTGGCCAGAGGGTTCCGCTTCTTGGTTCGTATTGGGGTTCCAATCATGCTTTTCTTCTCCTCCAGTCTGGTCTAGTCCGTAAGCGCGTTCAGCGTATCGCTCCCCATCGTGATAGCCTGTCCGTGGGTGTTCCCCGCGCCGTTACCTCCCGGGGCGCTTGCCACTACCAGCAGTCCGTTAATCAGGTCGAGCGTGTGCGCCTTGCCTCCCGGCCCTACTTCCATTGCCGGCCCTACGCAGGCGGGGCAACCGTCCTCGCAGGCGCATGCTCTTATCAACTCGCGCGAGCCTTCGAGCAGTATGCGGTGCATCTCGTACAGCTTGCGGCTGAACCCTATGCCGCCCGGGTATGAATCATACAGGAATATTGTACTCTGCCCCGTAAAGGGGTTCTTTACCTGTGGCACCACACCCAGATCGCGTGGGTCGCACATCAGGTACAGCGGCGCGAGCTGCGAGAGCACGTTGCCCAGCCCTACCAGCCCCGCTTGCAGCGCCTGCTTACCGGGCATGTTGTCGGCCACGACGGGCGGCACGCACAACCAGTATGAGGTTGTATGCAATTCTTGTTCCGGCAGATGTATCTTGCCCCAGCCGACGTTTTCGTGCGTGACAAGCTTGATTTTCTTGTAGATCGTAGCCTGGGCCGACACCATTACGTCGCCGTGGTTGCGGGCAGCCTCCGCACGCTCGCCACTAGTCATATCTAATACACGTAAAGTGACCGCAAGGTTCGCATCCGTGTAGTAGTCGGCCTCCACGGCCCGCACGTAAGCCTTTTGCTCGTCCCAGTCGAGCTTATCGACGTGGTACTGCTGGCCCTCGTGCAGGTAAATCGCCTCCTCGTGTAGCAGCGTGAGCACGGAGAAGCGGTCCATCTCACCGATGATGCGGGGTGTAGGCTCGGTCGTGTTGATAATGACGAAGTTCTCGGACGCGGCGGTGCGGAGGGAAATCTTCTCGGCGGGGAAGTTCTCGCTCGACCAGTGCCACATCCCCCCGGCGTGCCGCACGACCATATCCTCTTCGAGGTACTCAAACATCTGGGCCATCTCGGCCGGGTTGTGGCTGCCGTAACCCTCGCTGTCGTGGAAGGGCAGCTCGAAGGCGGCGCATTGCAGGTGGCTCATCAGGATGAACAGGTTGTCGGGGTTGATGAGGCCGTTTTCGGGCGAGCGGTTGAAGAAGTACTGCGGGTTGTTCACCAGGAACTGGTCGAGCGGCGAAGAAGCTGCCACCATCACGACAAGCGATTGAGAGGCCCGCCTCCCGGCCCGGCCTGCCTGCTGCCAGGTCGAGGCCACGGTGCCGGGGTAGCCCACCAGCACCGCCGCCTCAAGGTTACCGATGTCGATGCCAAGCTCCAGGGCGTTGGTGCTCACGACGGTGCGCACGGTGCCGTCTCGCAGGCCCTTCTCTATCTCGCGACGCTGGTTGGGCAGGTAGCCACCCCTGTAGCCGCGCACTTTGTCGGGGTCGTGCCGGTGCGAGGTCGCCGCCTGCCGCAAGTAGGTCAGCAGCACCTCCACGGCGGTGCGGGTGCGGCCGAACACAATCGTCTGGATGTCGTTGGCGAGTAGCTGGGAGGCGATATCGGTGGCCTCAAGCAACGCCGAGCGACGCAGGCCAAGCTCCTTGTTGACCACGGGCGGATTGTAGAAAATCAGCGTTTTCGGCCCCTGGGGCGCGCCGTTGTTGTCAACCAGGGTGATGGGGGAGACGCTGGTAACCCTCTCCGCAAGCTCCACCGGGTTAGCGATGGTGGCGGACGACAATATGAACTGCGGGCGCGAGCCGTAGAACTCGCAAATACGCACCAGGCGGCGCAGGACGTTAGCCACATGCGAGCCGAACACGCCCCGGTAGTTGTGCAGCTCGTCAATCACGATATACTTGAGGTTCTCGAACAGGCGCACCCACTTGGTATGGTGGGGCAGCACCCCGGTGTGCAGCATATCGGGGTTCGAGATGACTATGTGCCCGGCGGTGCGAATCAGCTTGCGGGCGGTGGGCGGTGTATCGCCGTCGTAGGTGTAGGTCTTCACGTCCTGGTTGAGCAGGGTCGCGATGGCGTGCAAGTTAGCCATCTGGTCCTGCGCCAGGGCCTTGGTGGGGAAGAGGTAGAGGGCGCGGGCTTCGGGGTTCTCAAGGATGGTGTTGAGCACCGGCAGGTTATAGCACAACGTCTTGCCCGAAGCCGTGGGCGTGACCACCACCACATGCTCGCCCCGGTGGATGGCGTCAACGGCGTCCCGCTGGTGCGTGTAAAGCTCCTGCACGCCCCGCTGCCGCAACACGTCCGCCAACCTCGGGTCCACCCAGTCGGGGTAGGGCGCGGTGCGGGCTTCCCTCGCCGGGATGTCCTGCCAGTAGGTGATGCGCTGGGCAAACAGGGGGGAGCGCCGCATATGCTCGACAAGCTGCGTGAGGTTCATAGCCCCTATTATAAATTACGAACGGCGAATTACGAATTGCGAATTGCACAACATTGGGTCCAAGTATCTACGAGAGCCTCAGCCGAAAAGAAAAATCCCGCGGGAATATCCTTAAGCGGGATTTTTCTTTTCTTCAACGCGAATACCGCATCTACTGTCTGCTCAACTGGCTGTTCCAAGCAATTCCCAATTCCCAGTTCCCAATTACTTTATCCAGCCCCGCTTCTGCAACATCTCGGTGCCGATGTTCGCCAACACGATACGTCGGCTTGCAGGAAAATCGCGGTGCCACTCGAAGCGGGCGCGCTCGAACCACTGGATTTCGAGGCCGTCGCTGGGGCTGTAGGACTCGCTGACCGGGTAGCCCATGCCGTCGATGCGGCCGTTGGCTCGCCAGAAGTCGAGGAAGGGGCCGCTGATTGAGTGCTTGGTGGGGCCGAAGTAGATGCGATCGTCGGTGCTGACGAAGAAGGGTAGTGGGCGGAACTGCTGGCCGGAAAGCCCCTGAATTAGCTCGGTGCCGATGTTGCCCAGCCCGACCCTGCCATCTCGAAACTCGAAGCGAGCGCGCTCGAAGTACTGCACGCTGACGCCATTCTCGGCAAACTCCTCGGTGAGTGGGAAGCCGAAGCGCTCCAGGCCGCCATTGCCCCGCCAGAAGTCGCGGAAGCCATGCGTGATGTTGTGCCGGGTCTCCTCAAAGTAGTCGGACACCGAAGGGTCACCGGGCGGCACGGGATCGGAAGGTTTGGGGCCGTTGACGAGCGCGATAGTGGGCGTCGGCGAAGGTGTGGCCGTTGCGGTGGCCGTAGGTGGCACTGGCGTTGGGGTGGGTGTGTACGTGGCGAGCGCAGCCGGTGGCGGAGGCGTAGGCGGTGGCTGCGTTGGTGCCGGAGATGACTGCCCGGGAATGTTTACCCGGCCTGAAGGCAAGGTGTAGCCGTATGCACTGCCCCTGGACGACAACACTACCCGGCCGCTGCCGGCATCCAGGGCTATCACTACCGGCCTGCCGCGCGCCTGCTCCGGCCCAAACGCGACCCAGGTACGGCCGCCGTCGAGGGACTGGTATGCGCCTTCGTCGGTGCCAAGCACAAGGGCACCCTCGGCATCAGCATACAGGCCCGACAGCCTTAGCGGCAGCCCGCCGTCGCCTGGTGCGCCCGTCCCCGAGGCGCGCGGTACGACCGCAACGTCCCAGGTGCTACCTGCGTCGGTGGACCTGTAGAGGCCGTCGTGCGAGGTGGCCGCGAACAGGCTGCCTCCGCTCCAGGCCAGCCCTTCAATCTGGCCGCCATTGTTCGGGAGTACTCGCATGCCGAGGGAGGACGAACGCCAACTGAGGCCCCCATCCGTAGACCTGTAGATATACGCGCCGGGGTGGTCGCGGGTAGTGTATTGCAGTCCCGCGATTATGTTGGAGGGTTTAGCGGGGTCGGCGGTGAGGGCCGTCACCCAGGAGTTGGCCGGGAGACCTTTGGAGGCAGGCTGCCAGGTGTTCCCCGCGTCCGTGGAGCGGAATAGACCGCCCAGGCCATCCATACCGGCGTACAGCACGCTCATGTTGTTAGGATAGGCTGCCAGCCAGCGTACGTGCGCGGCAGAGGGGGTGATGCCTTGCTGCGGTACGTCGCGCCAGGTTCGGCAGCCGTCGTCGCTGACCCGCACGCCCGTGGCTGTGGTTGAGTAGAGCAACGTTTTGCCTTGCTGCCCCTTCACCGGGGCCACTAACCTCAACATCGACGCGCCCGCCGAGCACACCGTCCAGCTAGCACCCTTATCGCTCGTGCGCGATATGCCAGCGCTGTTGAGCGCGTACATGGCGTTTGGGTCGGCCGGTTCCGGGGCCACGCTCCACGTGCCGCGTGGAAGCGTGCCGAGAGTGGCCCACTGCGGCTGTTGTGGCTGCGCGGCGGCAGGCACAAACGTCGCCGTCGCCAGGAGCAGTAACGCCAATAGAGCCACCGTCCGTTGTCGGTACTTACCTATCCTCATTTACGCCCTTACTTTCCAACTCGCCGCAGGGCCACACGCCCTGCGCTTCTATCGCCTCGCTCCTAAGCACCTCGCCAATCGACCTGCCCTGCTCGTCGCGCAGGCCGGGCAGTAGTTCAGCCAGCGGCGCCAGCACGAACTGTCTTTGCCACATGTGCAGGTGCGGTATGCTCAGCGTGTCGCTATTGAGGGTGAGATCGTCGTAGAGAAGTATGTCGATATCGAGCACACGCGGCCCCCACCGTTCGCCCTCCGTGCGTCCTGCCTCCCGCTCGATGCGCTTGCACTCTCCCAGCAACTCCGCCGGTTCCAGCTCAGTCTCGATTGAGGCGGCCATGTTCATGAAATCAGGCTGGTCCACTTTGCCCCAGGGCTTGCTGCAATACAGGCGAGAGGTCGCAATTACTCGCGTGCCCCTTAGCTTGTCGAGCGCCTGGATGGCGGTTCGCAGGTGGGACTCGCGCTCCCCGAGATTCGAGCCCAGGCCCAGGTAGGCACCCGCCACGCCCTAACGTATCCCCCTGAAGATGGCATCCGCGATCCGTGCCGCCTGAACGTTCTGGGCTACGTCGTGAACGCGCACGATCTCCACTCCATTGGCTATACCGATGGCCGTAGTCGCTACGGTGCCTACTACGCGCTCCTCAGGTGGAGGTAGCGCTCCACCGGAAGCGCGGGCAAGCACCCGCCCGATGAAGCTCTTGCGCGAGGTGCCCAGGAGGACCCCGCAACCAAGAGAGCGCAATTCGCCGAGGCGGCGCAACAACTCGAGGTTGTGGTCCATCGTCTTGCCGAAGCCGATACCGGGATCTACCCAGACGCGCTCTCTGTTTACCCCAGCCGACACGGCTTTGTCAACTCCCTCGCGCAAATAGGCTATCACCTCACCCAACAGGTCGTCGTAATGCGGGTCCTGCTGCATTGTGCGCGGGGTGCCCTGGATGTGCATGAGCACCAGCCCGGCGCCCGTTTCCGCCGCCACCGCAGCCAGCGCGGGGTCGTCCCGCAGCCCCGTGATGTCATTGATGATGACAGCCCCGGCGGCCACTGCGGCCCTTGCCACCGCCGAGCGGCGGGTGTCAATCGAGATGGGCAGGGGCACGCCGCCGGGCGCGTTGAGGCGTTCGATAACGGGCAGCACGCGGCGCAACTCCTCCTCCACGGGCACGGGATCCGCGCCGGGGCGCGTGCTTTCGCCGCCGATGTCGAGTATGTCGGCACCTTCCTCCTGCATTCTTCGCGCCTGGGCCACCGCAGCCTCTACGTCGTCGCCCAACGAGTCGCCGGAAAAGGAGTCGGGCGTGACATTCAGGATGCCCATGATGAGTGTGCGCTCGCCCCTGGGAAGGGAATACCGGCCCAGTGGAAGGGGGCCGCGTTGCGCTTCCATGTTAGCAAGCAGCGCCGCTATTTGCCTGCTGGCTTCCGGCAGGTCGAAGCCTTGCTGGTGGAGCTTGCCTACCAGGCTGTCGTACTGCTCGCGGGTGCCGGTGAGCAGTACCGACGTGGTATCCCGCTCCAGGGTGAGGCAGTCGTGGTGCACAGCGCAGTCGCCCCCTCGCGCTAGCATCTCTTGCTTCAGTACGTTGGCCGCAACGCAGGTGAGATTGTCCAGCTTGACAGCGAGGAACTCCGCCTTGCGGGCTATAATCTTCTGCCCGGGCCGCTGCGCACCTATTAGGGCCAACTCCGATGCGACGGTGGGCTGGTCCAGCGTGATGAGGCGTGCGTTGTAGCTTGTGTTGTCTGTTGACGTCATAGTATTCGCCATACGTGCTAGTAACCGGCGTGACTCTCTTCCCACCTGCGTACTGCTGGCAACATCCCCGATGGTGTAGGTCCTGGCCTACTCACCTGATCCTTCGCTACGCTCAGGATGACAGGGTGGGGGTGGCGCTTACAGCGTGTCTTGCAGAGCAGTCACCGCCCACAGTTCAACTGGTTGCCTGTTCCTCATTCTGCAAGTTTAGCCAATTAGTGAATTGCCTCATGGTCTCATTTATTGTTTGGTGCGGCCAACCGTAGACGCTCATAGCGGCGGACAGGAGCATGGTACCATGCTTCTCCTGTTCGGCAGTGAGGGTTTCCCCGCGCCAGCGGCGGTGCAGGAGATCGAGGAAGCGTCCGAAGGGGAGCAGGCGGCGGTAGATCATCACACGGCGCTCCAACATGATGTCGCCCGCGAGGCGCAGGTATGGCACGGCTAGGTGCTCCACCAGCGATTCGTTGCCGGACAAAGCCATCCCCCAGACCGCGCTTGCTAGCTCGAATGCCGGGTCTCCCAGGCCGAAGCGCGCCCAGTCCACCAGCATCACATGTCGGTCGTCCACGATCACGTTGCGCATGGCAACACTGCCGTGTACGGGCACCAGCGACGCCCCTTGCCAGAACCGGATGTGGGCGTTGGCGTCACCCGACACCGACTGTACCAGCCCCACGAGCGACTCTTCCAGCGCGTGGGGTAGGCTTGCCAGAAAGCCCGGTGGCAGGTCGCGGTACTGTTCGTGTATCCGGTTCCACCAGCCTGCGAGGTTACGCGGGTGGGGAGCTATGAGCTTCACATTCGTACCAGGCCTATGCACGTCATACAGCGCACGGGCTAACCTCTCTGCGTGTGCTTCCGTCAGGTAAGCCTTGTCACCGGACAGCCCTTCAACACGCCCGTAAATCACCCCGTACCCACCGATGTCCTCCGGCAACTCCCCCGCCCAAACCAACCGCGGAGCCAGGCCGGCATGGGCGTATAGCTCTAACGCTGTAGCCTCGGCGTGGGCTGCGTCCTTCGCGCCACGCTGGAGCAGAGATGCCTTAGCATCTGCCGCATTGACGTACTGCTTGAATCGCAGTGCGGTCTCGCCCGCCGACAAAGCGTACGAGCGCACGCCCTCACGCTCGTATTTGAACGTGACATCTACGGGGCTCGATTCCAGCCCCGGCAGGGTGCGCGCCCAGTCCTGGATGCTGCTGAGGGTGTCTGTCATGGTTGCTCTGCCGGACCGTTCCAGCGTGCTACTTGTTGCCCCGGACGAACTCGAGGAACTCGGCCCTGGTGGGAGGATTGTTACGAAAGAGGCCGCGCATAGCCGAAGTGACCATTGTGCTGCCGGGCTTCTTCACTCCGCGCATGATCATGCAATAGTGTTGCGCCTCGATGACCACGCCCACCCCGACGGGCTTGATGGCGTCCACTATAGTGTCGGCTATCTGGCTCGTGAGGCGCTCCTGCAACTGGGGCCGGCGGGCGAAGCCTTCCACCACCCGCGCCAGCTTCGACAGCCCCACTATGCGCCCGGCCGGGATGTAGCCCACGTGCGCCTTGCCGACGAAGGGGAGCAAATGGTGCTCGCACATGCTCGTGAAAGGAATGTCCCGCAGGACCACCATCTCCTTGTGCGACTCCTCGAAGCCCACGGCAAGGTACTCGCTGGGGTCAATCGTGAGGCCGGCGAACACCTCCTCATACAGGTCGGCCACGCGGCGCGGGGTGCCTTGCAAACCCTCGCGTTCCGGGTCCTCGCCTACCGCCTCCAATATCATGCGTACGGCAGCCTGTATCTTGTCGCGGTCCAATAGTTCCTCCGGTTTGTGCGTGCGGGTGGGCCAACCACGAGTATAACATATCGGATTTTTAGGGTCAGTGGTCAGTGGGCAGTGGCGTTGGGCGCGGAGGAGGTATATTGCGCCTATTGCCAGGGCGGCCAGGTTGGCGAGGGCGCTGATGCCGGCGGCGATGTAGAAGATGCGGGGGCGATAGTGGAAGGCTACCATGTGCGTCCCGGCTGGCACGGCAACGGCGCGGAAGGCTGCGTTGGCACGGAGGAGCGTGGCGGGTTGGCCGTCAACCTCGGCCTCCCAGCCGGGGGCAAAATTGTCGCTCAGTACCAACCAGCCGGGTTGCGGCAGCGTGGCCTCAAGCTCAACGCGCTCCGGCTCGTCTGCCAGCCAGGTAACGGGCGTGCTGCTCTTGTCGAGCGCGGGGGGCGCGGTTGCCGTCTCTCCGGCGTCCAGGATAACGGTGAGGCTGGGGTCCAGGGCCGGCGAGCGTAGCTCCGCTATGGCTTCCTCGGTGTCGGGCACAATTTTGGAGCCAAACACCACGTAGGCGCGGGGGAAGGCCTCCAGGTTTTCGTACAAGGCTACTTTCGCATCCTGGAGGAGGAAGGTGTAGGGCCTCGCGCTGCCGTCCACCCTGGGCTTGCGGACCGTGGCGACATAGCGCACGGCTGCTATGTTCAACTGTCGCTGGTCGGTCGAGGTAAGCTCAAGGTCTTGCTTGCGCTGCACGTCGAAGACCCTGGTGCGCGCCTGGTGGTAAAAGTCGTTGTACATGTGAGCGAACGTGCCTTCCACTATAGGCTCGTAGCCACGAAGGTCGCGCAGGCCAAAGACCGTGGCAAGGTTGGGCCGTAACACGTTGATGGTACCGGCCATGCGATCGTGGCCGGTGTGCTGGGTGAGGTACCGGGTGGCCTCGGTAGGGGGCACGATGGCGGCGCGAGGCGTCGTGGGGTTGTAAGCATTGCCGAAGGTCCAGAGGTCTGCGTAGAGAAGGACGACGAGCAGCACGGGCACGGCCGCCGCGGGTATCCACCCCCGCCACCGGGCCAACAGCACGAGCGCACCAAGCCCCAGGAAGATGACGGGCCAGTTGTTGGCGAGCTGGGCGGGGTAGAGTAGCCGCGCCATGTCTACGTGGCTCAGCATGGAAGCCCAGGCGCGGTCCCAGGCGTGGTCGCGTATGCCCAGGTAGATGGCCAGCACCAGTGCGAACGCGGCGAGCGCGCCACTTGCCAGCCACAACCCGCTATCCCTCAGCCTGCGTGTGCCGGGCGTTTGCTTCATTATCGCTTCCACGCCATAGCCTGCGAGTACCGCGCCGAAGAAAGAGAACACCACAAGCCAGCGCACACCATGACCCGCGCTCAGCAACGGCAGGGCTTTCACCAGATGGAAACCGGGCGCTCGTATCGCAGTAAGCAGGGCCAGCACGGACGCCACGGCGAAGAATGGCACCAGGCGGTCGCGCCGCCACATCGCGCTCGCCCCAAGCGCGCCCAGGCCGAGCGCGAGCAAGCCGATGTAGCCTGTCTGCTCGTTGAAGTTGGTAAGTTCCGGGCGCACCCAATAGTTGTCCGAGAGGGGGGTGCCGGTCCAGTTAGGAAAGAGTTGCGATACGAAGCGCAGACCCGTTTCGCCCGCGTCGAAGGGCTGAATGTCGCCCGAGCGCGCGCCGAGCGCCCCGCTGGATAGCATGAAGTCTACCGTTGGCAGGAACTGCACCGCGCCCATACCCAGTCCGAGCGTCCCGGCTGCGGTGATTTGCCACAGACCACGAAGCCGGTTCCGCGCACCGTGCCTGAAAACGAAGAGGGCGTATAGAACGTAGATTGCCCACACCAACCCGCAGAGGAACTGCGTCTCGGCGTGCCCGCCGAGCAGTAGTGCGCCCACCGACAGGCCGGTCAGCCCTAGCCACGAAAGCCGTCCTGTTTGCAAGAGGCGTGTGCTCGCCCAGAAGAGGGCAGGCATCCACACCAACGACCACGTCACCGCGTAGTTGAGCCACACCACCACGAACCCGCACAACATGAAGACCACGCCCGCCGCAAGCCCAGCCGCCACGTTCCTGCCGAGCGTCCGCATGAACCCGTAAGTGGTGAAACCCAGCATGGCGAGCCGCAACCAGGCGGCCCAGGTCCAGAAGTCGTAAGGCCCCACCAGGAACGCCACCAGGTTGACCGGGTCCAGCACCGCCGTCTGGCCCGCCGCGAAGAAGGGCGTGCCGGTGAGGACGTGGGGGTTCCACAAGGGGAAGCTGCCCGAGCGCAGGCGCTCGATAGCGTAGGTAACAGAAGGAAAGAAGTAATCTGCCACGTCCGCGACGACATGGTTCTGGTCGATCTTCGCCCCCGCCGGGGGGTCATGCTCGATCCAGATGTAGTCGTACTTGTAGCTCAGGTCCGTCGGCAAGAAGACCTGCCCGGTGACAATGGGCCGCCATAGGAATAGCGCGCTGAGCAGCAGAAAGAGCAGGGGCGGGCCGAGCAGCTCAAGCCATCGCCCGCCCCGCTTGTTGGTTGCCGCCCTATCGCTCTCGACACGGGCGTGTGCGTCCGCAATCATATGGCACGTTTATAGGGCACGTGGGCTTGCCTGTCAATTTCCGGTGGAGACGGCGGCGCAGCCGAGCCGCCTCGCGCAGGACCACACCGATATTTGCTCCCGCGCAAAGTCGCGCATGGCCGATTGACATACAATCGTAAAGCAAGTACCATAGTGGTAACGTACACTTTGCGAAATCCTGCACAAAAGCATCACAAACCGAACAATCTTAGCTTCAAACCGCGTATTCCTTAGTCCGAAATCACAAACCGAAAGGACATTCCCATGCCCGTTACAAAAGAGCAGGTTCTACAGGCGCTGAGCGTTGTCAAAGACCCCGACCTGGGGCGTGATATCGTGTCGCTCGGCTTCATAGAGGAACTCAACATCGACGACCGAAATAATGTTTCCTTCAACGTAGTGCTCACCACCCCGGCCTGCCCCGTCAAGGAGCAACTAAAGCAGCAGTCCGAGTCGGTGGTCTCCGCGATCCCCGGCGTGCGGGACGTTAGCGCCAACATGACCTCCCGCGTGCGGCAGGGCATCATGACGGAGCGGCAAGGCATACCGGGGGTGCGCAATATCGTGGCTGTAGGCTCGGGCAAGGGGGGCGTCGGCAAGAGCACCGTGGCGGTGAACCTCGCGCTCGCCCTCGCGAAGGACGGCGCTCGCGTGGGCTTGCTGGACGCCGACGTGTACGGCCCCAACGTGCCCTTGATGATGGGGTCGTCGGCCAAACCCCAGCAGGTTGGCGAGAAGATCGCCCCGGTCGAGGCATACGGCATCAAGATCATCTCTATGGGCTTCTTCATCGACGCGGACAGCCCTGTCATCTGGCGCGGGCCCATGCTCACCAAGCTGCTGACCCAGTTCATGTACGACGTGGCCTGGGGCGAGCTGGATTACCTCGTGATGGACATGCCGCCCGGCACCGGCGACGTGCAACTCACCACCGCCCAATCGGTGCCGCTTACCGGCGCGGTGATGGTATCCACTCCGCAGGACGTGGCACTCCTCGATGCAAGCAAGGCACTGATGATGTTCAAGAAGCTGAACGTGCCCGTGCTCGGCATTGTGGAGAACATGAGCACCTTCGTCTGCCCCCACTGCCAGAACCCCACCGACCTGTTCGGCCACGGTGGGGCGCAGGCCGCCGCAGCCCGCTACAGCGTGCCCTTCCTGGGCGAGATCCCGCTGCACCTGCGCATCCGAGAGGGTGGGGACGCAGGCCGCCCGGTAGTCGCTGACGCACCGGGCACGCCCGAAGCCGAGGCGTTCATGCAGGTCGCCCGCAACCTGGCCGCGCAGGTGAGCGTAGTGGCCTACCGCCAGCAAGAAGCCAAGCGCGGCGCACCCGTCGCCTTCTTCAGCAAGCGGTAGGGAGCTTACGAAAACGCAAAGACGCAAAGACGCAGAGAACGCGCAAAGTTTAAAGATGTTGTTTAAAGTACAAAGGGGACCAGAGTACGTCAGTTCGTGCTCTGGTCCCTTTTGTACTTTGAACGTTGCTTCTCTCTGCACGTTCTTTGCGTTTTTGCGTTGTCGGAAGCTCCACACGTTTCACGTTTCGTGATTCCCGTGTTATACTACGCCCCAGAACCAAGCCTCAGATCGGAGCAGTCCCGGAGTTGCAAAGACAGGAATTCGAGGCGAGCCTCGCCCCACGGCAGGGCGACCTACTCTCCCTACCGTTCGACCAGTACGGGCGCATGCGCATCGCCCAGAACGTGCTCACTACCCTGCTGGAAAGCTTTGCTGACGTAGATTCCGGTAACCCGAGCGCGGCGAACATCATTTCCGGTGCCTCACAGGACCCCAACGTACCCGGAACCCACAGCCCGAAGTCAAAAATCCTCGACGTTGGTGGCTACCCTGGCGTGCTGCACCATTTCGTCAGCCCCGTCTACTTTGACGTGCACGTGCTCGATGTAGCGCCAGATGACGGCTCTATCCCAAACTACACGCAAGGCTCCGGCATGGACCTGCCTTACCCCGACCACTCGTTCGACATCGTCACCGCGTTAGACACGCTCGAGCACATACCGAACACCCAGCGCGAGCAATTCCTGACCGAGATGATGCGCGTGGCCCGCCATGCCTGCGTGCTGGTGAACCCGGTGCAATCTGTCGAAGCGGACGTGGCTGAGGAGACGCTGGACGAGTACATCCGCTGGGTCCTGGACGCTCAGCAGGAGCAACTCAGAGAGCACCGCGATTTCGGCCTGCCGGATGCCTCGGCCACATCGGACGCCTTCGAGCGCAACGGCTGGCGGACGCACTCGTTCCCAACCGCCAACGTCTACAACTGGCTCCTGATGATGATCGCCAAGCACTACCTCATTTCCTTGCGCGACGACAAGGCGGCCGGTTTCGAACGCACCCTGGACCGCTTTTACAACCTGACCTTTTCGGACGGCGACCGCTCCCTGCCTGCCTATCGTGGCGTGCTGGTGGCGGTGCGGCCCGGCCTGGAACCCGCGCTGGAGCGCATACAGACCGCGTACCCGCCAGTAGCGACCACCGACACTTCCAACACGGTGCGCCTGCAACTCACCCAGGTGCTGATGACGCTGCTGGACCTTAAGACCGCCAACCACGAGGACCGCCTGCTGCGCGAGCAGCTAGAGGCCCGCGACCGGCACGTCGCCGCGATGGAGCAGCGCGTGGCCGTGCTGGACCTGCAACTCGACCGCGCCAATCACGACCTCAAGCAACTCGAGGAATTGCAGCGCGAACTATCGTCAAAAGACCTCCATATCGCCAATCTCGAGTCCCGCCTCGCCAACGAGCTACGCACCAAGGACGAGCACATCCTGTACCTGGAAAAGCTCCTCGAAGGCATCGAGCGTGGCCGCGTGCTCCGCCTGACCCGACGTATATCTCGCTTGATGGGGAAATGAGGAAGGATACGGATTTGGGATTTGGAAACGCGGACTTCGAGCTTGTAGTGTCCGCCAAGATGGCAAGGTGCCTCTGCTTGTGAACCACCCACCTGACTACACTCCACCCGGTACACCCCAGAGGCCGGACCCTGAGAGCCTACAGCCTCCTGATTCGCTGGATGGAGCTTCACCAACCTACAAATCCGAAAGCCGCAACCCGACATTCGAGGTCCCGCTCGTTAGCGTCATTGTGCTCAACTACAACGGGCTGCGGCATCTGGAAACCTGTTTCGCCTCCCTTATGGCGCTCGACTACCCCGGCGATCGCCTGGAACTCATGCTGGTGGACAACGGTTCCAGCGACGGTTCGGTAGAATTCATGCGTGAGAGATTCCCCACCGTG
>DASVQO010000246.1:0-6582 GCA_036389075.1 Chloroflexia bacterium
CTACTCACATTCTCCCCCAAACACCACTACAAAGCACCGAATGCTAACCACTGACCACTGACCACTGACCACTAAGTGCTCTTCCGCCGCGCGGCCCCCAGCGCCCCGGCCCGTGCTCTGCGCCTGCTCAACTCGACATAAATAACATACCACACGCCCAGCGCGGCTATCGCTGACAGCGTGTCTATCGCGATGTCCTCCAGGTGGAACTCCCGCCTCGGCACCGTCCCTTGGTGCACCTCGTCGCTCACCGCGTACAGCCCCGCAATCACCGCCCCCCACACCCACACCCGCAGCATCAACCTACGCGTCACCCCGCCGCCGCCCGCCGTCCACGTCGCCAGCAACGCCCTCCCCACCAGCAACGCCAGCAGGGCGTACTCGAAGATGTGCGCGCACTTTCGTAACGCCTGCCACTCCGGCGGCCCCGGCGTCACCGTCCACGTATTCACCGACGACGCATAATAAATCGCCCCCATCCAGAGGATGGCAGGCCCCCACGCCAAGAGGACATCCCGTACTGACAGCCCGCGCCCCCGCGGCTCGTTATTCTCGGTGCCGGTCACGCTCATTTGTCCATAGAGGATAGCAGAGGGGTAGGGCTTCAGTCAAGCACGCGAGTCGCCAGCACCACAGGATAGTCATCCTCCGCAGGTCCGAGACGCCCTGCCACTAAAGTGGCGGGCTGGCAAGCAGCAAAGTCCCCTCACGGGGACTAAGGAACGTCATGTAGTCTCCGAAGGAGACTTCGCTACTTGTCAGCCTGCCACTTTAGTGGCAGGGCGATGTGGCACGCGTTCCTACAGGTCACCCCGCCTTGCTACGGTGACAATCTCGGTATGATTCGTGCGTAGAAGGAAAGGTAAGTGGATCACGGAGGACTAAGCACATGGATGCTGTAGACTGGATCGTCAACGGAACCGCCCTGTTCATGGGCGCGATTGGCTTGATAGCCGTGCTCGTTGGCGCACAACTCTTCAACGAATACCGCAACCGGGATAAACCAGAACAGGATAGGAGAGGGCAGCCGAGCGCTCGTGTGTAGCGCCAGGCAGCGGGCGGCTCTCTCAACATAAGATTACCAGCACAGAAGGAGTGGACCCTCAAGCCCGCTCCTTCTCTCATTAGAACAGGTCACCGCAAGACTAATCTCGGTTGACCGTAGCCGCCGCCCCCAACCCCTGCTATAATTGCCCTGCCACAATCCCAATCGAAACGCCCCGAATCCCTGCAACATCCTCACGCCTCCTTGCGTATATAGGGTTGTGCAAGAGGAGGCACGTTTCGATGAACAAAAGCGCTGTGGCTGCTTTGACTTTCCCCGGTTCTCCAGTGGCGGGCTTTTCGCTCAACGCCTGGAGTTCCGTGTTCGGCCCTCGTACCGGCATCGCCAACAACCCCGGCCGCCCCGGTGGCGATGTCCCGGCCAACAGGACAGTTACCATGCCGTCACCCGATGCCGGCAACCTGCCCGACGATGCGGTGCAGGGCGTCCGGGCCTCTGAAGCCCTGGCGCACGCGGGCGCTAATGTGAATACATACGCGGCCCCCACCGCCGAGCCCGCCCTGCTCTCTTCAGCCGAGCAGGACCGGCTGCTCGTGCAAGCCGCGCTCGGCGGCGACCAGCTGGCCTTCGGCGAGCTTGTCACCCGCTACCAGACCGCCGTGTACAACATGGCCTATCGCATGCTGGGCGACCCCACCGAGGCCGAGGACGCCGCCCAGGAAGTGTTCGTCCGCGCCTGGAACCAGCTACATACGTTCCAGCTCGACCGCCGCTTCTCCACCTGGCTGCTCTCCATCGCCTCCCACTACAGCATCGACCTGCTCCGCCGCCGCAAGCCCCAGGCCCCCCTCGACGACGTGGCACTCTACGTGCAGAGCGACGACCCGGAGCCGGAAGAGCTTGCCATCAGGTCCGAGCAGAGCGAAATGGTCAGGCAATTGCTCAACACCCTGCCCGACAAGTACCGCTCCGTCACCGTGCTGCGCTACTACAACGACCTGTCCTACGATGAGATCGCCCGCGTCACCGGCCTCACCGAGAGCGCGGTCAAGACGCAGCTTCACAGGGCCAGGAAGATGCTGGCCGAAGAATTGGCCGAAGTAAATGGGAGAAGGTAATATTATGGACTACGCTTACGCAGGCTATCCTTCATACTTCATAGACCGCGCCCCATCCCTGTCCAAAGGAGGTGCGCTCTGATGTCGTGCCAGCCCACCTACGACGAGCTGATGTCCCTCAAGCTGGACAACCTGCTCGATCCCGCCGCAGAGCGCACTTTGCAGGCCCACCTGGCTGAGTGCGGAGACTGCTCCCTCACCTGGCAGGCCATGTCCGAGGCCGACGCGCTCCTCTGCGCCACCGCCACGGCTCCCGTGCCCGTGCCCGCCCACTTCCACGCGGCGGTCATGCTCAAGATCTCCCAGGCGCAGGTCTACCGGCCCCAGCTAGCGGAGCAAGACGCTCCCGTGCCCGTACTTGCCCCCGCCCTCGGCTCCGTGCTTCCCGCCGCTCAACCCGCGCGCGCTGGTGTCGCCCTGGACGAGGATACCTGGCAGGAATGGCCCTGGCAGGAATGGCAGCGCCGCTTGAGCCAGTACCTGCGGGGCGCGGCCGCCGTGGGCCTCTCCGTCGCCGGTACCTCCGGCCTGGTGATAGCCCTCATGCTGTCCGGCGTCATCAAAGTCGAGGGGCCGTTCGCTGGTTTCCTCGGCATGCTTCGCACCTTCCTCGCCGCCGTGAATACCTGGCTGGGCTCGCTCTTCGCGGGCGTCGGCCCCGGCACGGTGGCCGGCCTCTCCTTGGTAATGGGCATTATGCTGCTCGCCGCCTGGCAGCTCGTGGCCGCCTACCACCGCACAGCCGAGCTGCAACACGGCAGCATGGGCCAGCTCGCGGAAGCTGTTAGCTGACCGTAACCCGAATTAAGAGGTAAAAAGACGCCATTTTGGCTAGAGAACACGCCATGCGCACTCAACACCCTACATACAAAAAGACCTCCAGGCTGCTCCTGCTGCTCTCCATAGCGGCCGGGTTTACCTTCCTGGCAATCACCTACTCCTTCACCCACGCCATCACATACGCGGCCCAGGCTGGCCAGTTAGCCCAGGCCGAGCCTTCCAAAAGCGCCGTGGGCGAGGACTTGCATATCGGCGCGGGCGAAGTAGTCCAGGGCGACGCCACCGTCACCGACGGCGACATGACGGTGGACGGCGAGGTCCGCGGCAACGTCGTGGTCGTCCAGGGCAACGCCTACATCCACGGCAAGGTAGTGGGCGACGTGTCCGTAATGGGTGGCGATGCCAAACTAACCGCGGGCAGCAGCGTCACCGGCAACGTGCTGGTGCTTGCGGGCGGCAAGGTCGAGCGCGAACGTGGGGCCATCGTAGGCGGTGAGGTCAGCACGGTGGACATCCCCCTCCTGCCCACCAACGCCTCGGTCGGCTTCCCATCCTTCCCCGGCCAGCCCTCGTCCTCTCACGAGCAGTTCGGCGGCATGTTCGACGCCCTCGGCAGGGTAGCCACCCTCGTCCTCGTGCTCGGCCTGGGCCTGCTCCTCACCGTGTTCGTGCTCGCCTTCGCCCTGGTAGCGCCACACCGCCTCCAGGTGTCCAGCGCCACGCTCGAAGCCGTGCCCGGCCCCTCCGCCGCCGTCGGCCTGATCGTGGCCCTGCTCCTGTGGCCCGCGTTCGGCATCGTAAGCATGTTGCTCACCCTCACAATCGTGGGCATAGTGCTCGTGCCCGTGCTCGGCATCATAGTGGCCCTAGCCCTGCTCTTCGGCCTCGCTAACGTCTGCCTCTGGCTCGGCAAGCGCGTCTACGACTCAGTCCGACATGAGGCCCGCCCCCTCCCAGGCCCCCAGCGCACTATGCTCGAAACCCTGCTCGGCCTCGGCGTCGTCCTCGCCGCCACTCTCTTCCCAACCCTCCTGCTCCCCGGCTGGATAACCTCCCTGCTCTGGATGCTGGTCTACCTGGCCGCCTGCGTAGGCACCGGGGCCGCCGTAATGAGCCGCTTCGGCACCCTCGTACCCCCCACCCGCCTCCCCTCTCCCGCCCACCAGGCATAGGGGCGACCCACTCCAATTAGAGTGCGGAAACCCAAAGACCCAAAGAGCGCTAAGTTCAAGCATTGCCTGAAGGACACAATAAGGACCGGAGTACGACCAACGTACTCTGGTCCTTTTGCTTAGAACACTTATCTTATGTGCCGTTTGCGCTCCTTGCACCTTTGTGCCTTCATTGCTTCCTTACCCATTCACCCCTTAGCACCTCGTATCAGCCCGTACCCGCGCGATTCTGCGGCCCCCGCCTACCTCCCAAAGGTACACTCTTAGTGTCGTCTTGTGACACTTTTTGTGACGCCGTTTGTCGCCCCGGTTGCTATATCATGCACTGAAAGGGGGGATTAAGTGCCTACATGAGACGGCTTTTTATCTAGGAGGGTATCATGCCAAGATCGCGACAACCCAACGCAACTTCTAAGAGCAAACCCCAGACCGGCGGCCGCTCCCGCGGTCGAGGGCAAAGTCAGGCGGAGAGCAGCCCGCAAAGCGCTACCGCTGCGTTCATGATGGCGCCCTGTGGGCCTCAATGCCCGGACGACAATTGTGAGCGCGGGCCTCTCAAAGCCACCGCTGCCGACCCAGGTCAGCTGAGAGCTGAAGCGGCTCGCACTATACGCATCGAGGCGGCAGAAGAGGAGTTTGACCGGCTGTTCGGGCCAGGCGGTACCAAAGCCTTCATCCATTGCTGCAATGGGGACGAAGATACGTTCGCCAGCCAGAACTTCATTGCCAGCTTTACCAAGGGTCTGAGCCACGATCTCGTCACCGGGGAGGTGAACCCGGCCGCTTACCAGGCCTTACTTGACGCCCTGGAGAGCGGCGATGAGCAGAGTTTCCGCAACCTCGGCACGCAGTTTGGTTGCCTTATTCCCGGCACCAGCGTCCTGTCCGGTGCCCAGCGTAGGCTTGAGAACCCGCGCGCCGGGTACGCCTTCGACATCGAAGGCGCGGACTCCCACTCCCTTAGCCTCCCCTGTCCCCCGACCTTCAGCAGCCCTGAGCAGGCGGCTGACATGCTCGAACTCTACTGGCAGGCCCTCGCGAGAGACGTACCCTTCATCGAATATGATGCTAGCCCGCCCCCCGTCCTCCAGGCTGCCGCTACCGACCTGAGCCGCCCCGTGTTCAATAACTACTGGACCACTTTTGCCAAGGCCCCCGCTCCCCCTACGCCCACGACGGTCTTTCGCGGATTTACCCCCGGCGACCAGGTCGGGCCTTACCTGTCCCAGTTCCTGCTGATGGATGTGCCATACGGTGCCCAGGTCATACCGGCCCGCATCAGGAGCGTTCAGCCCGGCATCGACTATATGACTACCTGGATCGAGTGGCGCGACGTGCAGAACGGCTGCGATGCCAACCAGTCGGCCTGCGACCGCGTCCCTCGCTTCATACGGAGCGGCCGCGACCTGGCCCAGTTCGTTCACGTCGATCTCGGCTTCAATGCCTTCCTGAATGCCTGCTTCATTCTGTTCGGCGGGCGCGATCCATTGCGAAGGTGCGAGGCCGCGCCTGGCCTGGGTGCCCCCTTCGCCGAGCAGCTACCCTACGTCAGCCCCACCGCCCCCGCGATTGAGGAGTTCCCTACCGAGCCGATATTCGGCCCAAATCCCTTCCTCAAGTCCAATACGGAGATTGGCATGGCCACCTTCGGGCCGTTCCACCTGAAGTCGCTCCTGCTCGAAGTGGTATCGCGAGCTACCAAAGCTGTCTGGTACCAGAAGTGGCAGGTTCACAGGCGGCTGAGGCCTGAGGAGTTTGGCGGCCGCGTCCACCGCAACAGGCGCTTGTTGGATGAAGGCGGCACTGCACCTTACCCTATCGACGCCAGCCTGGCCTCTTCCCCGCTCTTCAACAATGCCAGCCCTTTCTCCGTCTTCGCGCACAACGCCCTTCAGAACGCCAATAAGCGGAGCCTTCAATTCAGCACCGACCCCGGCGAGACCCGTGACGCCGCCCGCGGTACCTACTTGCTGCCAATGGCCTATGCTGAAGGCTCGCCTCTACACCCCTCCTACGCCCAGGGCCATGCCACTATCGCGGGCGCCTGTACTACCATCCTGAAGGCTTTCTTCTTTGAAGGCCAGAAGATCGTAAACCCCGTCGTTCCAAATCGCGACGGTACCTCCGTTGAGCCTTACACCGGGCCGGACGCAGGCCAGCTAACCGTTGGTGGTGAGTTGGAAAAACTGGCAAGCAATATCGGCATCGGGCGAGACTTCGGTGGCGTTCACTACCGCACCGACTACGTTGAAGGGCTCCTCCTCGGAGAAAAGGTAGCTATCAGCCTCCTGTTCGACCAGCGAAAGACCTACGCCGAGCAATACGCCTTCAACTTCACCCGTTTCGACGGCACCTCCATTACCATTCACAAGAACTCCACCCTGGCTAATTTACAAGCCTGGCTTGCCTGAGCCTGCCCCTACACCCCTACACCCCGGCAGGGGCCTGCACCTCCAATCCCGCAGGCTCCTGCCCCTAGCCACCCCGCTCACCATCCAATCGCCTC
>DASVQO010000247.1:0-2243 GCA_036389075.1 Chloroflexia bacterium
CCCCGTGCCTGCCCTGGGTGGCAGGCGTACACAGGTGCTAAGTGCTAATCTCCACCAGGGCAGGCACGGGGGCCTGCCCCTACACTGATTCGGTTGGTAATCTTCATCAGCCACAGGGCTACACAGTGCCCTTCTCCACAAATGCTTGACAGCCACCAGTGTGGGCGTATAATGCATTGAGCCGCATTCTTGCAGTACTTTTTACGCCTTGTGCATCGTCTAAACTGGGCTGTAGCGGTGTAACGAGCGTCTGCCGTGAAACATCTTCCCCTCACCTCACCTCACCCGGTCACGGCTCTCCTCTTGCTTCTCACGAAGGGGGTGGTTCCTGCTTATCGACAACTCTCACCTATGCCGGGGAGGTATTTCACCATGCTCCCCAATGTTCCGGGCGGAACAATTAGAAACGATCCCAAGGAGGAAGAAAAATGGCTAATATGAAGTCACGCCTTAAATGGCTGGCTGCGGGCACGATGCTGGTGCTGCCTATCTTATCCGCTTGCGGTGGCACTACCACCACCCCCACGACGGTCCCTGCCGCCACTAATACGACGGTAGCCGCACCGGAAGCTACCAATACTACCGCTATGCCCCCCGAAGCCACCAATACGGTCATGGCGGAGGGCGAAGATACCCCTGAAGCAGGTGGCTCGGACGATCTGCTGGCCGCCCTGGCAGCCGAAGGAATCAAGCCCGACACGAGCGCCACGGGCAAGATGGAGTTCTTTAGCTGGTGGACCGCCGGCGGCGAGGCCGAGGGCAAGAACGACATCCTCAACCTCTACAAGCAGCTTTACCCGAACGTCGAGGTCGTGGACGCGGCGGTCGCGGGCGGGGGTGGCGACAAGGCCAAGGCCGTGCTCAAGACCCGCATGCAGGGCAACGACCCGCCCGATACGTTCCAGGTGCATGCCGGCCCTGAGCTCATCAACGGCTATGTGGAAGCCAACCGCATGGAGCAGGTCACAAACATCTACACCGACATGAGGATCAGGGACGCCTTCCCGCAGCAACTGCTCGGAATGATCAGCCTCAACGACCAGATCTACGCCGTCCCCGCCAATATCCACAGGGGCAACGTCCTCTTCTACAACAAGCAGGTCTTCTCCGACAATGGCATCACCCCGCCCGCTACCTGGGATGAGTTCTTCGCAGCGGCGGACAAGCTGAAGGCCAAGAACATACCCGCCCTTGCCGTGGGCGGCAAGGACACCTGGGCCGTGACCATGCTCTTCGAGGACATCTTGCTGACCACCGCGGGCCCCGGCAGGTACAGTGCGCTCATGCAGGGCCAGGCCGAGTGGACCGACCAGTCGGTTGTGGACGCCCTCACCCAGCTAAAGAAGATCTGGCAGGGTGGCTATGTCAACAGCGACTTCTCGGCGCTGACCTGGGACGATGCAGCCGGGCAGGTGCTCAAGGGCACGGCCGCTATGACGATCATGGGCGACTGGGCCAAGGGCTACTTCCAGGCTAACGACCCTGAGTGGGCCGACAACTTCGGCTGGCAGCCTAGCCCCGGCACGACCGGCATCTTCAAGGTCATCAGCGATAGCTTCGGCGTGCCCAAGGGCGCTAAGAACCCCGACAACACCAAGAAGTTCCTCGACCTGCTGGCTTCCAAGACCGGCCAGGTGGTGTTCAACCTGCGCAAGGGTTCCATCCCCGCCCGCACCGACGTGGACACCAGCAAGTTCGACGTGTACATGAAGGACGCCGCCAATGACTTCACCAAAGCTGAGTCCATCGTCGGTAGCGCACCGCACGGCTCGGCCACCAAGGAAGCCTTCAACAGCGCCCTTACTACCGCTATCAACAACTTTGTAGCCAACCTGGGCGATCCCGCCGCGACCGCACAGGAGCTTGAGACCCAGTCAGAAGACCTGCTGAAGCAGTAGAACCGGGATTTGGAAATTAGAATTTTGGAGTTCGAATTTAGTTGGATACCTGCTAAATTAGAACTCCAAAATTCTAATTTCCAAATCGGAAGGGAAGCCATGACCAACGTTGTAACGCCTCAGGCCCCCACACGGCCCTCATCGAAGGCTGAACCCGCCCCGATGGTGGTGCCCGCGCGGGCGCGGCGCAGGCCGATGAGCGGCGACAGGCTTACCGCGGTCCTCATGGTGCTGCCCTCGATAATCGCGGTGGGGCTGTTCGTGTACGGCTTCATCGCGTGGAACGGGTGGGCGTCCCTCACCGACTGGCGGGGGATAGGCGTGATGAACCAGGTGGGGCCGGTG
>DASVQO010000248.1:0-7620 GCA_036389075.1 Chloroflexia bacterium
CATTCTGAGCGCAGCGAAGAATCTCAAGAAGGTGGTAGAGGTAAGCTGTTGAACACCGGGTACTATGGTTACGGTGCTGACATTCAACGTAGGGGCGGCGCCAGCAGCTTAGATTCTTCGCTGCGCTCAGAATGACAGAGGCGGGGCTTGGTCCTACCATTGGAACGGGGTAACACTCACGCACCTGCTACAGTGAGCCACACGCCTCGGCGCCTACGGCTGCAGCGACCAATCGTCCAGCGTATCGAAGCGTTGGGCGGGGGTGAGCAGATCGGATGTGGGTAGGTGCACGCCGGTGGCGGGGGCGCGGGTGAGATAGACGTAGCTGGGCGTGTAGAGGAGGACGGCGGGCACGTCGGCAGCGAAGGCTTTCTGGACCGTGGCGTAGTTGGCCCTGCGCGTAGTTAGGTCGGGCGTGGCGCGGGCGGCATCGAGGGCCTTGTCGACCTCGGGGTTGGTCCAACCGGAGAAGTTGAGGCCGCCGGTGATATTGGCTTGCGACGAGTGCCAGTAGCTCCAAATGTCGGGGTCTGCCCCCTGCGCTTCCCAGCCCACGAGCGCCATGTGGAAGGCACGGGGGCCAAGATAGTCTCGCAAAAGGGCCTCTCGACTCACCAAAGCGAGTTTCACGTCCACACCCACCGCCTTGAGGAAGCCTGCCAGTTGTTGCGCCACCGCCACGTTCGAGGGCACGTCCGCGTTGGCGGCAAGCACCACCGTCAGAGTCACCCCGTCGCGGGCGCGTATGCCGTCACTACCCGGCTTCCAGCCCGCCGCCTCCAACAACTGCCCGGCTTTGGAGGGGTCGTAGCTCCCCGCACTTTGCGAGCTGGCGTCGAACGCCCAGGAATGCGGCAGGATGGGGCTTGCCAGCGGCTCGGCCAACCCGTGCAAGCTGTCGCTCACGATTGCCCTGCGGTCTATAGCAATCTCGAACGCCTGCCGGGTCTCGGCCCGGTCGAACAGGGGGGAGCGCACGTTGAGCATGAGCATGGTGTAGCGGGCGAGGTTCTGCCTGTGCTCCTGCGCCCCCGGTACCGCTTCAACCTCGGCCAACTGCTCCTGCGGAATATGCCCCAGGCCGTGCACCTCGCCCATCTTGAAGCCTGTGAGCGCAGCCCCAAAGCTGGGGTACAGCCGGAACCAGATGCGCGAGAAGGGGCCGGCGGCACGCGACACGTAGGGGTTCGGCTCTAGCAGCACACCCTCCCCGCCTGTGTCCAGGGCGGACGGCGTCGGCTGGAAAACGTCGCTCGGGCCGGAGGCTTCAGACGCGCTCTCCGGGGCGCGAACGTAGCGCCAGGGGCCGGAGCCAACGGGGTCGCGGTTCAGCTCGGAGGTCGCCAGCGGCCCGGCTTTCGCATCGCCCCAGAGGTGGCGGGGCAGGATGCCGAGCGTGGTGTGTTGCAGGAACGCGGCGTTGGGCTGTGGGAGGCGAAAAATCACCGTCTGCCGGGTGGGGGCTTCCAGCTTGACGTCCTTCCAGGGGGCCGCCAGCATCGGGTCGCCGGGGAAGTCGGACCTGCGAAGCTGCTCTATCGTGAAGAGCACGTCGTCGGCGGTAAAGAACTCTCCGTCGTGCCAGCGCAGGTCGGGCTTGAGCGTAAAGGTGTAGACGCGGGCATCGGGGCTGACCTCCCAGTGGCTAGCCATATCGGGCGCGAGGCGGCCCTCAGTATCGACCCGCGTTAGCCCGCTATACACGAGGTGCGTAAGATCGAGGTCGGTATCGGACGTGGCAAGCAGGGGGTTGACGAAGCGAGGAACGCCCAGCATGGCCTCCACGTAGGTGCCGGACTGCTTGCCGGGAGGCGTGGAAGTGCCCGCTCCCGGGGCGAACAGGAGCACCGCGAGCATGAGGGCCAGCCCCACACCTGCCAGGAGGGCCTGGGGGCGGAACGATAGTGTCATAGACAAACAGATAGCCGGGGCGTGGCAACCACACCACCGGCGTATTAGCTATAAGGACGTAAGTTGGCCTGGTCTGTAGCCTGGTGGGCTGCCAAATCTAGGTGATTATGCTGTTGAGCAGCGCCACCAGGAAGAAGACCACCGACAGCACGATAGTCATCTGGAACAGGCGCTTCTCGAACCCACGGCGCGTGCGGTACACCGAGGTCGAGTCGCCGCCGAAGATGCCTGAGAAGGAGGAGCCTTTGGTCTGTAGCAAGATAGCCAGTATCAAGACGACTGCAAGCACCACCTGCACGATGTTCAAAGCTGCTTCTAATGTCACCGGAAAATCGCTCCTTGCGCGAACACAGATAAGGGTGGGCATTTAGCCCATAACCGACTGATTATACCATTGGCGGGACTGGAATGCAAAGCGGGTGGTCCGTGGTTGGCAGGCGGGGTGACAGGTGACGGGTAAGACAGACATCCCGCTTTAGCCCTGGGGGTGCCCTGCCATTATAGTGGCGGGCTGGCAAGTAACGAAGTCTCCTTCGGAGACTATTACATGTTCCTCAGTCTCCGAAGGAGACTTTGCCCCTTGTAAGCCCGCCACTTTAGTGGCAGGGCTAGGGCACCTGGCACCCCCACCACGCGTCAGACAGGCCGTGCGTAGACCACAAACCCTAACCAATCAGCCTCAATGCCCCGGGCACGATGCGAAACGTCGCGGGCGCTTTGCCCAGCACCTCGCCATCGGCCTGCAAAAGCATCTTATCCGAAGATTCGACCCTCACCGCGCGCCCCTGCAACACGCGCACCTTAGGGTGGGTGATGTGGGTGCCCACGTACACGCGGGGCACGTTGCGCACCAGGTCTAGCTTGCCGAAGTCGCCCAGCACCACGATATCGAACAGGCCGTCGGAGAGGCTGGCCCCCGGCGCGATCTTCATGCCCCCGCCGAAGAACTGCCCGTTCGCCACTATCACGCTGTTCACGCGGGCCTGCCACTCTGCCTCCTCGTCCACCCGCACGCTCACCTGTTTGTTGCGGTAGGTGCCCAGCGTAGCCAGCAGGCTGGTCAGGTAGGGCACCGTGCCGCCGCCCATTACGCGGGGGGCCGAGTTCGCCCGCACCGTCACCTCGCCGTCAAAGCCCAGGCCCGCCGCGTTGGCGAAGAAACGCGACCACTCCCTGCCTTGCATCGTCGTATAAGTCACGTGCCCCAGGTCGGTAAGCTGCGTCCTGCCCTCCAATATCCGGCGGCAAGCCGACTCCACGTCGGATGGGACGCCTGCCGAGCGGCCGAAATCGCTGCCCCGCCCCGCTAGCAGCAAGCCCACAGCCAGGTCCGGGCTGCCGCCATTCTCCGGGGTCGAGGCTTCCGGGTGCATCACCCCGTTGACGACCTCGAAGAATGTGCCGTCGCCGCCGATAGCCACTACGGCGCTGCACCCCATGAGCGCCGCCGAGCGAGCAAGCCGGGCGGGGTCGCCGCGCCGCCTGCTGATCTCGCACGCATAGCGCACGCCCTCCCTGTCGAACAGCCGGCGCAACGTGGCCAGCACCGAAGGCCCCGCGCCCGAGCCTGAAACCGGGTTGCAAATAATCATGACCCAGCCATCGAGCGGGTGTCTATCCACGATGCGTCCTCACTTTTCCTCCAAATATCCACTTTTATGCACACTTTTGCACGAGTTATCCACCGCCCTGGCGCGCCACAGTTGGCTATTATACCACCGCACGGCCCGCCCGCAATAGCAAGGGCTCCCGCCGATTCTAAGCGGCAGTAGCTCAAAACAAACGTGGTTGGGCAACGCAACATCAAGATACGTTGTCCTTATGCGGAAAAATTACTGCAAATGACGTACTCCCAGGACCAATTTCCTATGGCTATAATCTACCCTATTCGGTTACAATTCAGCGGGCCTCAAGGGTGAGACCGCAAGTTCGCCTGTAATGTCAGGTGGTTGATTATTGCGGCCATAATACCTGCGGAGAATAATACCTTGTCTATGTTCAAGAGAGTTTCCAGTCGTATCAAGTGGGCCATCGCCCTTATAGCAGTGGCGGCCATCGTGCTGCCCTCGGCGGTGGCAATGCCTGCTTCAACCGCGTCCGCTGCGCAAGCGCGCTACTTCCCCAACACGGGCAACAGCGTGGGCGGGGCGTTCCTGAAGTTCTTCGACGCTTACGGCGGAGTGCGAGTGTTCGGCCTCCCGCTTACGGGCGAAATCAACGAGAACGGCAGGACGGTGCAGTACTTCGAGCGCCAGCGTTTCGAGTACTTCCCGGAGCAGGCGGGCACTTCCTACGAGGTACAGCTTGGGCTTTTGGGCACCAGGGCGGCCGCAGGCAAGCCGGGCGCGGGTCGGATCGCGGCCTTCGCGGCCCGTAAGGACATGGTATACGTCAACGAGACCGGCCACTCCCTCAGCGGCGCTTTCCTTAGCTTCTGGCGGGCCAATGGCGGCGTGCGGGTGCTCGGCTACCCTATCACCGAGCCTATCCAGGAGGCGGGCCTCACCGTGCAGTACTTCGAGCGGGCCCGCATGGAATACCACCCCGAGAAGGCCAAGCAGGGCTTCGTGGTGGAGCTAAGCCTGCTCGGCAGGGATTACCTGTGGGGCGGTGGGTCGGGCGCTTCGCCCCAGGCCTTCGCGCAGTCTCAGCCTGCCCCAGCGAACAACGGCCACGCCCTTGACGGGCTGGAGCAGGACCTGCTGAACCGCATCAACGGCGCGAGGACGGGCGGGGGGTTGCAGCCGGTGACCGCCGACGGGCAAATATCCTCCCTGTCGCTGCACCGCTCCAACGACATGGTTGCCAAGGGCTATTTCGCGCACGAGGCGCCGGGTGGGGACAACTATATGGCCCTGCTCAGGGGCGCGGGCGTGCCGTTCAAGTTCGCGGGCGAAATCATCGCCTGGAACAATTACAGCAACTCGTCAGAGGCCGCCTTCCAGAGCTTCATGAACTCACCCGCCCACCGCGCCATAATCATGGACGGCAGGTACAACTCCGTGGGCGTGGGCCAGGCCCATACCGGCGACGGCAAGTATTACTACACGGTGATCTTCGTCCAGAAATAGCCGACATGAGCGTTATGACAAAGGCGGTAGCAAGAACGCTACCGCCTTTTGCTGTCTGTTACAATCTGCTAGCCTTATGAGTTGATTGCAGGCGGTTGCTTAGCTAACCCATCCAAATGGCAACGACAATTCTCGTCGCGTCTAAACCAATCTTGATGTATTTTGCGCTTGATCCCTGCGACTTGAGTTTCTCAATAACGTATTCGACGCGAACGGGCCTGCCAATAACGTACTCCGAATCATCACCTTCTCTAGTCCACTCGGATTTGTTCGTGCCGTCATCAACCTCGAACTCGGGATAATCATTGTGCCCGCTCATGAATACATCGCTGATAACGCCTTCAACAGAGTGAACGGGAAGGTCACCATTCTCCACGGCAAGCCACCATTCACTTGAGCCGAACAGCCCATGCTCTGAGACGATACCACCCTCTTCGGAATAGAGAGTAGCATCTTGGAAACGCTTAGTACGCGGGTCGTTACAAAGGTCATACACCTTTTTCACGATGTTACAGCTCCTCAGACGCCCAACCAAAGTGACTCGTAGTAGTCCGCCCCGGGTTCGACAGAAACATGGTGTGTTGGTTGATTCGGTCATACAGTGCCACTATGTTTTAGCGACTAACAAATCCAATCCAGTAGAATGGACGCTAGTCCGGCATCGTTATAGGTCTTTTCATGCTTCACGCTGCGCCGTTTTGACTGTGCACACTACATCCTCTTTCGGCCCCACAGACACATTAAGCATCAAGCTACCATCCCCTAACCAACCATACTCCTGGGGAACACCTTCTACCCGCACCTGCGCCCGGCCCGGCAAATTACCGATGCGCAACCCGACAGTCACAGGCCCCGCCGCGTGCAAGGCCGCAGGATCGCCTACGTGCCTCAAGCCGATACGCAGCACATGTTCCTCGCGCGAGTACTCGGCCTCGAATACCCCCACCCGCCCTGAGCCATCTTCCAGTTGCAGCAGGATGGGGTCGTGCGGTGAAGTGGCGGCAGGGGCGTTGAAGAGGCTGGCGAAGTCCTGGCCCCCCGGCTGCATGCACTCACCAAGGGCGAACAGCGCGGTGGCGTGCAGCGTGCGAGGTGCCCCACCAAGCAGGTAGCGCGCCCCGTCCCAGCCCCCCTCGAACGCTGAGGTCGCATAGCGCGACAGGGCGTCCGCCAGCTTGAGGTCGCCTACCCCCCGCGCCAGGATGAGGCCGAAGCCGCTGTTTATGGGCACGTCGCTTATCTCCATCCGCTCGCTCATCCCCGACGACTCGACGTAAGCCCCCTCTCCGTCGCGGTGTATGGCCTTCTTCTTGAACCTGGCGTACAGCTTGCGCACCAACGCCCGGTCGAACGGCAGCAGGAAGGCCAGGCCCCACACGTCGGTAAAGTTGAAGGCCACGGGCGTCGCCAGGCGAAAGTCCTGCATGTAACTGGTGCCGAACACCCCGCGCAACGCCGGGCCTTTGAGCACCATCTTGTCCCGCACCGTCTTGAGCCACCTGCCGTTCGCCTGGCTGTAGCCGGTGCCGTGCAGCAGGTCGTGCAGGACGTTGGAGGCCATCGAATAGTTGTTGCAGGGCACGTAAGCCATGCCCTTCTCGCAGCACACCCCGCCGAAGCCGTTCTCGCGCATCTGGGCGTGTATGCGCCTCGCCACCTCGCCGTGGGTGTAGGTGAAGCGCGCGCCGCTCTCCTCGTCCTCCAGCACGAACGGCTCGTCGTACCTGCGGTCGCCCGACACCTTCTCGTACAGCCCCAGCATCGTGCTCAGGTGGCCGGAGTACTGTAGATTGTCCCGCGCGATAGGATCGGAAGGCGGGCCAAGCGGCCCCCGTTGGTGCGGTCCGGCCAGCACCGCGATATGCCCCTGGCTCGCCACGCTCCCCGCACCCTCCTGCGCACCTACCGGCACCCGCCAGTAGCCCCAGGTCGCCACGTGCAGCATCTTCTCTATCGCGCCCCGCAACGCCTCCTCGTAAGGAGCACGGTAAGCGGGCGTGCGCTGTGACATCAGGGCGAGGGCGTAGGAGGCGAAGGCAAGCTGGTAGCGCAGTGCAAAGTTCATCGAGGGGCTTTGCGCCCTGTAGAAGCCCTCCCACGAGCCGAGCGGCTGGGACATGACCTCGCGCAGGTAATTGAGGTAGCCGAGGCTCCTGGTAGATAGACCTGTTTGTTGGTGTGGCATCTTTCTCATCCGGCGGCTTGATACCGGTAATATACAACATGCGGCACACGCCACCAACAGCAAAGGACCTCCCCTCTGACGAAGGAAGGTCCTCTGCTGTCTGCTTACGTGAGACTACGGCCTTGCGGGTGTTTCACAGCCTGGGAAGAAAGCGTTAGCGGCAATCTTCGCCATCTGCCCGCGTGTGGTCAGGTCGTTGTAGCGGAAGCAGGGAGTACCTGTAGGGCACTTGTTTGCCTCGCCGTACCCCGATATGATCTCGCGGGCGGCCAGACGCTCGATGAACACCCAGAACGGACTGTCTGAAGGCACATCAGTGAACGTCTGCTGTTCGGCAGGCACTTCCTCCTCGAAGCCCGCCGCTATGGCGACGATCTTGGAGATCTGTCCCCTGGTAGCAGGGTTGTTCGGGCGGAAGTAGGGCCTACCCTCGGTATCGCAAGGCTCGGTTAC
>DASVQO010000249.1:0-10822 GCA_036389075.1 Chloroflexia bacterium
ATTGATACACGCCACTAACCACTAACCACTAACCACTAACCACTTCCTCACCTATGTCCTCACTTCCCGGCCAGGCCCCCATATCGCCCCCACCCAGCGACAGGGCGGGCGTGTTCGGCATGCGGGTGCGGCTCGGCGCGCTGGAGATCTCTTTCCTCCAGGTGTGCGTGCTGGCCGCGATTGTCTTTTACTCGCTGGCGGTGCCGGGCGACCTCGATTACAAGCTCGACGCGCTCGGATTCGGGGTGTGCCACCAAATAGGCACCCATTCTTTCTACATTGCGGGCCACCAGTTGCCCCTGTGCGCCCGGTGCTCGGGCATCTACCTGGCGGCCCTCGCCTCGATGGGGCTGATGCTCTTCATACGGCGCAGGGCCTCCCGCCTGCCGGTCGGCAGCATGATAGCCATCCTGGCCGTATTCTTCGGCGCTATGGTCGTAGACGGCATCAACTCGACGTTGCAGACGTTCGGAAGCAACGTCTGGGAGAGCACCAACCTGTTGCGCCTCCTCACAGGCAGCCTGGCGGGCACCGCTATCGCCTTCTTCCTCTACCCGGTGTTCAACGCGAGCATCTGGAGCCGGGAGGCGCGCAAGCGAGAGAGCGTGCTGGAAAGCCCAATCGAGCTTGCGGGCTACATGCTGGTCGTGGGCCTCGTCGTGGCCCTAGTGCTCGACCAGGGAGATTGGCTCTTCTACCCGCTGTCGTTACTCAGTATAATAGGCATGCTGGCTATGCTGACTATGGCTAACACCATGCTGGTGCTCATCGTCACCCGCCGCGAAGGCAAGGCACGCACCATCTCGGAGGCCCTTACGCCCATCCTGGTGGCCGTCCTGCTCAGCCTGATAGAGGTTACGCTGTTATCCTGGGGCCGGACCTCGCTCGCGCCCTACATGGCGAACAACGTGGGCATGCCGCTCGTGCCCGGCCTGCCCTGACACTTTTCGGCACGCGCCAACGTACATACGGACTACGCCCCCATATTTGCTCTAGCAACCGGACTATTGACCGCTAGTGAGGAGAAAAGCACTAAATGGACAACTCGAACCAACCAGGCAGCACCCCCGAACGGCCCGCCGGTGAGACCCCACCAAACCGGGAGGGCGTGCCCTCAACCGGCCAGCCCACCGAACGCGTAACCCCCTACGGCGCGGAACCCACCCCCACCGTGGACCCGTCGCAACTGACCATGCCCCAGCCCCAGACCACCATCTACACGCCGCAACCCGGCGCGCCTGGTGCCGGGCCTGCCCCCCAGCAGCCATACACAGGCGAGGCCGCCAGGGCACCGCAGCAGCCACCCGGCCAGTACCAGCAACCGGGGCAGCAGCCGGGGCAGCAGCCGGGGCAGCAGCCTGGCTACCCCCAACAGCCCTACGCACAGGGCCAGAACCCTCAAGGCCAATACCCTCAAGGCCAGTACCCGCCCGGCCAGTACCCACCAGGGCAGTATCAACAGCCGGGGCAGCAGCAGCCGGGCTATCCGCCCCAGGGGCAACACCCACAGCAATACCCCCCTCAGTATCAGCAGCCGGGCTACCCGCCGCCGGGGTACGGCCAGCCCGTGCAACCTGTGCAGCCCGCGCCCAAGAAGGGTGGCGTGCCCGTGATAGTCTGGGTGCTAGGCGGCTCGCTCCTGCTCGTCCTCGGCATCTGCGCGGTCATCGCGTTCCTCACCGCCCAGGCGATCAACCGCGTCACCGACGGGGCGGGCGACTTTATAGGCACCATCGAGGCCGGGGTCGGGGGTATTCCATCGTGGGAGTTCTACAATACTCTCAACTCGGGCGATTACGACCAGGCTCGCACTTTCCTGTCGGCCGACCTGAAGCGAGAGTACCCCGCGAGCAGGCTACAGCAGGAGTGGGAAGCGCTGACCGATGCCGCCGGAGGGATTACGGTCGGCCCCTACAATCTGACAGGCCCCGCTAGCAACGGGACGTGGGTGCAAGAATTGAACGGCGACGGCAACAATAAGCTGTACAAGATAAACGTGAAGGTGAACACCATAGGCAGCGACTACTTGATAACCGGCGCAACGCCCTCCCTGATACCGGAGCCATAAGCGCCGCAGGGACGGTCCAGACAGACCACAGTTGCAACAGGGAGCCGGGCCGCCCGTCCCAATAGGGTCGGCAACCCGGCTCTCCCTCTCGCCCCTCTGTCTCGCCCTGTCAGCCCCACAGTGGCCCGGCATGACGCCCTGTGGCTGAAGCCACGGGCTGAGAAGAGGCAAAGTCCCCTGCTGGGACTAAGGAACGCGAAGGGGGTAGGTATATCTCTAAACTGGGGAAGTAAGCGAACAAAGGTGGCCCTTGTCATTCTGAGCCCTTCGGCTACGCTCAGGGTAAACTCCGCGAAAAATATCGTCCTCTACCCCGAAGTTCGCCCTTTCTGAAGCACATAACCACACATGGCACCTACCCGCGTGAAAAAAGGTGGTAATTGAGTGCTGTGGGTCGTGATTCTTCGCGGAGTTTACCCTGAGCGTAGCCGAAGGGCTCAGAATGACAAAGGGGAACCTGGTCCAGCACACGGGGCACATTGCAGATAGACGCCAGTCTCCGAAGGAGACTTCGCTACTTGCCAGCCCGTGGCTTCAGCCACAGGGCGTCATGCCGGGCCGACCGTGGTTGGGTATCCCCCGGCAGCCCTGCCTGGAATACCACATAAGGATCAACAGGTTCTTGTGGATCGTAACAGACGGTGCGCCTCTTGCGTAATAAAGACTGGTCGCGCGAACTGCCGCGCAGCCGGCCGCATCTACTGGCCCGGGCGTGCGGCATGCCCGCCATGCTGAACTGACCGGCGAAGAGGCCTACTCGATGGTACGGAATCTGGTAAAGTAGAGGGCACTATGGACCTTTTTACCCTCATCTTGTCGGGCTTCGGGCTGGCTGCACCCGCCGGGCTGAACGCCTGGCTGCCGCTTCTCATCACCGGCCTCGCCGCACGCTTTCACCTGTTCGGCCTCACCCTCAACGCCCCCTTCGACCTCCTCTCCCAGACATGGGTGCTCGTTATCATCGGCGTGCTCCTCACAATCGAGGTATTCGCCGACAAGATACCCGCCGTAGACACCATCAACGACATCATCCACACCTTCATCCGCCCCGTCGCAGGCGGCATCCTGTTCGCAGCGCACAGTGGGGCGGTAGGTGGCATGGACCCTACGCTATCGTTCATCCTGGGTATGCTGTCGGCGGGTAGCGTACACGCGGTCAAAGCCACCTCCCGCCCTGTGATCACAGCGACCACGGGCGGTATCGCCAACCCGCTTGTGAGCATGGTGGAGGACATCGTGGCCGCCGGGGCTACCGTGCTGGCCCTGGCCGCACCCCTCGTGGCCGCCCTGCTCATGGGGTCGATACTGGCGCTCGCGGGGTGGGTGGTGTGGAGGTGGCGGCAGCGGAGGAAGAGGCGGCGGGCCGCTCAGATATAGATGCCGGGCAGTCGCGATAAGACTAACGCCATGCGCGTTACGAGCAGGCTCTTCGGCGGCCCTGATCTCGCCTCCGACGTTACCACGCACCGGCAGAGAATGACCGCTGAGGCCCTCATCATGGGGCCAACAAGCATTTATATACGGCGCGACAGCACTGACTACGAACGCCTATGCGATTTTGAGCAGGTGCTACGGGTTATTGTAAGGACCGCCGGCACTGTTACCTCGTGGTCGGTCTACAAGGAAAGACAGAACCGCCCTCATGAGAGAATCCCCGGTTGCGTGCTAAGGCATGTTGTGTGGGATAAGGAGGCACCAGCCGCTGATAGCGGTGGTTCAGAAGGTATTCCGGGCCTTTCGAGCACTACTCAGTACCTCACAGGCCCCCCATGCGCGCTAGTCACTCGCGACTGTAAGGACCTGGCCCGTGTCCTCCTCGCAGGCGTGCCATTCACGCCGCGGCCGGGAGATACTAGTCCCCACTGGTACCAAATCTCGATTTATTGCTCTCTCGAGGTTGAGATTAAGCTATCGTGGCCGTCCAATATGCAGAACGAAGCATGCGAAGCGGCCATTTTCAAGGTGGCGAGCACGATAGGACGTATTCTCGCGGAGCGCGTGGTCGCAGAGCAACAGAAGATAGAAGCTCTGGAATTTGTGTACAGAAGCAACCTGCCTCTCGACCTCCTAACGACCGAATAGGCCACGTGCGGGTCTAGCCAATCACCCTCTCATACAACGCCCAGGTCTCCCGGGCCGCCCGCTCCCACGAAAACCGCCGCACCTGCCTCAACCCCGCCTCCACCAGCCGCGCCGACTCCCCCTCGTCCAGCAGCACGCGCTCCATGCCCGCCGCCCAGCCCTCCACGTCCAGCGATTCGACCAATATGGCCGCATCGCCCGCCACCTCTGCCAGCGACCCGGCGTTGGAGGACACCACGGGCACGCCGCTCTGCATCGCCTCAAGCACCGGCAGGCCGAACCCCTCGTACAGAGACGGCATGGCAAAGGCCCGCGCGCCCTGGTATAGCCTCACCAGCGCGGCGTCACTCACGCCTCCCAGCAACCGCACGCGCTCGCGCAACCGCAGTTCGTCTATGCTGGCGTGCACCCGCTCGAACAACCAGCCCTCGCGCCCGACGACCGCGAGTGCGGGGGCCGGCGACACTCGCCCGGCGTCCAGCAGCTTGCGGTAGGCTTCCAGCAGAGTGGGGAGGTTCTTGCGCGGCTCAATCGTGCCCACGAAGAGGATGTAGCCTCCTTCGCCGGGAGCCGGAAGGCCGAACTCTCGCGAAGCAAGCTCCTGCGCATGGGAGAAGTCTCCCAGCGGCTTGAAGTGCTCCCCAGCCGCCCCCGGGATGACTGCTACCTTCCCCGGCGTCACCCCCAACAGGGACGCAATGTCGTCGCGGGCCGAGTTGGAGAGGGCTATCAGGGCGTCGGCATCCTGGGCGGCGCGGCGCACCTGGCCGTAGTACCGCTTGCTCTCGTCGGTGAGCAAGGTCAGGTCGGGGAACTTGAGGAAGGCGAGGTCCTGTATGTTGGCGACCGCGCGCATGGTGCGGTAGCGAGGAGGCACGAAGTCGGGCGAGTGGACCAGTTGGGGCCGGGGCCACAATTTGAGCAGCTCCACCCCCAGCGCGGGTTGCTCGAAGCGGTGGTGGGGCGGCGTCCACATCGGCGTGCGGCGGAAGCGGCGGTCTCGCACGATGCGCTCCCCGTCGCCCCGCATCTGGAGCACCTGCACGCTGGCACCCCGCCCCATCTCCGGCAGCGCGGACAGCGCCCGCAACAGGCTAACGCTGTACTGCCCTATACCACCCGCCCGCCGGTAATGCACCATGCGAGCGTCAAAAGCCACCCTCAAATCCGCATGCAGAGTCCCCAATCCCTAATCACTCGGTCAGGAAGTCGGAGTTGTTCACGCCGCTGCCGGTGTAGACCCACTCTAGCTCGATGTCCACCGACTCGCCTGGCGGCAGCTTGAACAGCCATTGCAGCAGCACGCAGTTGCCCTGGTAGGTGCGCTCAAAGCCCGCCTCCGAGCCTGACACGGTGTAGATGGGGAAGCGCCACAGGGTAGCCTCGACGTTCGAGCGCAACGTCATCTCGATACCCAGCCAGGAGTTGCCCACCGCCACCTCCCGCACGTTGCGCGTCTCACCAATCGACTCCAGCGATGAGTCCTCCAACTCTACCCCTTCGATCCTGTAGTAAGCGGAGGGGTTGCGCCCGCCCCCAAGGAGGTTGAGGTTCCACTCCGAGGCGAACACCCCCGACAGTTCCTCGTCCCCTGTGTTCTGCACTGTGTAGAGCACGCGATAGTCGGTCGAGCCGGGGCGCAGCGACAGCCTTTTGCTCACCCGCACCGGCCTGCGGCCCGTTTCGGTGGTGATGAAGCCGTCGCGCTCCAGCATGACGTGCAGGATGTGAAGGCCGCCCTCCTGTAGCTCGGCGTTGTAGGCCCCGTTGACGAAATCGCCCTCCTCGTTGTACCGGCCCGACATGAACCCTTCCAGCGTGGTGCCCGGCCCCAGGAAGTGGTCTACCATGCAGGCGCGCCGGTAGGAGTCGTAGTCGAGGTAGCGGTCCAGGTCCGGCTCCCGCACCTTCACCGACTCGTGCGGCGACTCCACACCCTCCTTATCAGCCGCAACGTCGCCTTCCGTGGAGCCGGCAGCCTTGGCGGACTTTTTCTTGGTTGTTTTAGCGGGAGGCGTGAAGCGGCGCTTCTCCTCGTATTCCTTGAGGGTTGCATGATAGGCTTCTTCGCGGCGGGTGAGTGTGGAGGCGAGATTGTAGAAGTGCTTGCGCAGGTCCCACTCGAAGATGGTGCCGCCGTCGGCCAGGTCGAAGTAGAGGTCGAGCGCGCTGCCCTCCACGAGCAGTTCTTGCAGGGAGTCGCGGTCGAAATCGACTATCTCGTGGCTGAGCCAGGCCTGGTCGCCGTAGATGCCGCGCTCGGCTGCCTTCTGCGCCCGGATGAGGTGGCCGTAGATGCGGGCGCGTATGTCGGTCATGTAGACGCCGCCGAACAGCCCGTGCCAGTAGGTGTCGTTGCTCTGGCCGCGCCACAGGTCCTCCTGCCCGAAGTCGCCGTACTGCGCCAGGTCGTCCCCGCGCTCGTTCGCCAGCCAGCGGCCCTGCTGTATCTTGTCGTGCACGCGCAGCATCTTCTTGTGCTGCGAGTTGATTTCGTCGTACTTCACCAGGAAGGTGCGCCAGAAGCCGCCCCGCATGAACTTTGCATGCGCAGGCTCGGTCTTGGCCTCCCCTATCCCGTGCATAAGCTGGTTCAGCTCGTGCGATTGCCGGGCCGGTAGCGCCCATTCCATCATCTCGCTGTAGGAGGCGGTGGGGAGGTACACGCGGCCTATCGCGGGGAAGTTGCGCACGTGGTCGCCCAGTGTGATGCAGTGCAGCCAGGCAGCGTTCGCCTCCAGCGCCGAGAAGAAGTCGTCCACCCAGCCGTTCTGCCCGTTCGTGCCCCAGCAGTGCTCGAACGTGCCCGGCCACGCCCCGAACTTCTCGCCGTCGTCGCCTATCACCAGTATCTTGCCGGGCTTAGCCTGGGCCTCGTCGCGCAGGAAGCTGATCGTTTCCTCCACCGGCTGCCAGGGGATGTTGTAGCGTAAGGTCTTTGAGGTGCCGAACACGTTCACGGTATCGCCGTTGTTCTCGGTGACAAAATAGCCGGTCACGTCCTCGTCGGTGAGGCCGACCATTTTGAAGTGCACGTCGTCCACAATCGTCCAGGCGATGTTACCCCGGCTCAGGTAGGTGGGCAGGGTCGGCTCCCACACGCGCTCTGCCAACCACATCCCCGTGGGGTTGTAACCGAAGTCGTCCACCACGGCGCGGTTGAGCTTGAGAATCTGCGACACCTTATCGTCGTCGGGTATAGAGGGCAGGATCGGCTCGTAATAGCCTCCGGAGAGCACTTCCACCTGCCCGCGCGCCACCAGCGCCCGCACGCGTTGCACGTACTCCGGCCTGTGCTGCCTCAGCCAGTCGAGCAGCGACCCGGTGTAGTGCAAGCCCACCCGCACGCCGGGGTGGCGCTCCAACGCCGCCACCTGCGGCTCGTAGGACTTCTCGTATATCTCCTCGAACACCTGGTCCGACTGCCCTATAGGCTGGTGGTTGTGCAGCACCATGCCGAACGATATGTGCTTCTTGTCAGCCATTCTGCACCTTGCTCCTCGCTTCGGGTTGAAGTATCAGCATAGGAATGTCCCGCTCGGTCATCTTGAGGTACTCGGCGTAGTTGCGGCCCTTCGACGTAAGCTCCGCCCAGAGCCGCTCGTGCTCCTCCTCGCTCGCCACCCTGGCGACCACCGGGACCACTTTGCGCCGCACCTGCACGCTCGCATGCGGGTTGCTCTGCAAGTTCAAGAACCATGCCGGGTAGCTGTCCCGCCCCGAATTGGAGGCCGTGACCACGTAGCTGGAACCGTAACGCAGGTAGTTGAGCGGCTGAGTGCGCTGCTGCCCGCTCTTGCGCCCCGTAGTCGTAAGGAGCAGCACCGGCAGTTCGCGCACCCGCCCGCCCAGCAACCCGCCGGTCCTGCGGTAAATCGCCACGTGCCGCTCTGAAGTGCCCTTACCAAGCCGCTTGGACGCCTCCAGGACGACCCGGTCGAGCAGGCGCGTCAATGGGTTAAGTTTAGCCAAAGAACACCCCCAACACAGGTATGTATCAGCATTACCGCAATTTCGGTGCCCTAACATGCGTCTGCGAATGGTCTCTGGTCGGCAAACAATGCTAACGCCCTGCCGCGGGCGCCCTGTGGCTAAAGCCACGGGCTGGCAAGTAGCAAAGTCCCCTACGGGGACTAGGAAACGTAAGGATAGTCTCCGAAGGAGACTTTGCCTCTTGTCAGCCCGCCACTTTAGTGGCAGGGCGTGGGTGGCAGGGCGTATCCTACTAACCACTGACCGCCAACCGCTAGGCCGGGCTGCTGACGTAGATGAGCCGGGCCATCGCCGCGCTGACCACCTGCACGTTGTCGGGCGTGCCACCGGGGGCGGCGATGCGCAGGGACACGGGGCCGTCGAAAGGCTCGCGGCGGGTTATCGTCACCGTGGCGTCGGGGAGCAGGCCGAGGGAGGCGACGTAGCGCAGCACCTCCGGGTCGTCGTCGGGTATGTGGCGCACCACGCCGGGGGTATCGGTGGGTAGCTCGTTGAGGGATATCAACTCGCGCACCGGCATCTCCCCCAGCGTGCTGGGTATCGGGTCGCCGTGCGGGTCGAAGTTGGGGTAGCCCAGCGCCATATCGATGCGCTCTTCCAGGTAGGGCGAGATGGCGTGTTCCAGCCGCTCGGCCTCGGCATGCAGACGTTCCAGGGGCACGCCCAGCTTCTCGTGCAGGTATAGCTCTATCAGCCTGTGTCGCCGGATTACCCGCAGCGCCAGCGCCTGCCCGTTCCCTGTGAGATAGACCCCCTTGTAGGGCGTGTACTGGGCCAGCCCCTGCTCGGAGAGTTGTTGCAGCATCGAGGTAACCGAGGCCGCGCGCACTCCAACGCGCTCGGCTATAGCGTTCGTGGTGGCGGCCGAGCCGTCCTGTTGCAGGCGGTATATGGCCTTGAGGTAGTCCTCAATCGCGTGGCTTACCATGATTCTCCCCGTGCGCAGGTCCGGCACATTCTAACACGCCCCGCGCCCCTGAACAACTCCGGTTACTCTAGAGTAGGCTGAACTATTCATGGTTTGGGCCTCTTGAGCTATTGACAAGCGGCTTACTTTGGTGTATCTTTAGGAGGTATTTAGACTAACCTAAAATCTGGTTTCAGTATATCACAATCCATGAAGCTATACAACCACGAACACGAGGAGAAATATAACAGATGCGTAAAATAAGTACCCTGCTCGCCGCGCTGGCGATAATCACCACGCTCGCGGCCTGCGACCCAGGAGGCGGCGGAAGCACCGGCGGCGACCTCTCACAGCGCAAAATCAAAGTGACCACCACGGTGGGCATGATCAAGGACATCGTAATCAACGTCGGCGGCGAGCGGGTGGAAGCGGTAGGGCTGATGGGCCCCGGCGTGGACCCCCACCTCTACAAACCGAGCGCCAGTGACGTGCAGAAGCTGGAGAGCGCCGACGTCATCTTCTACGGCGGGCTGGAGCTTGAGGGCCGCATGACCGACACCTTCGTGCGCATCGCCCGCTCCGGCAAGCCCACGGTGGCCGTCAGCGAGGGCATAGACCCCTCCAAGCTGCGCGAGCCGCCCGAGTTCCACGGCAAGTACGACCCCCACATCTGGTTCGACGTGCTGCTCTGGCAGGAAGCGGTGAAGGCGGTAAACAAGGAGCTAGCCAGGCTCGATCCCACATCGAAAGACCTCTACCAGAAGAACACCGACACCTACCTGAAGCAACTGGACGAACTGCACAACTACGTCAAAGAGCAGATAGCCTCCATCCCGAAAGAGTCCCGCGTGCTGGTAACCGCCCACGATGCCTTCGGCTACTTCGGCCAGCAGTACGACATGGAAGTGAAAGGCTTGCAGGGCACCAGCACCGCCACGGAAGCGGGCGTGGGCGACGTGCAGGGCCTCGCCAACCTGATAGTCGAGCGCAAAATTAAGGCTATCTTCGTAGAGTCGTCCGTGCCCCAGGCCACGATAGAGGCGGTGCAGCAGGCGGCCAAATCGAAGGGCTGGAACGTCGCCATCGGCGGCACCCTCTTCTCCGATGCGATGGGCAACGAAGGCACGCCAGAAGGCACCTATGTCGGCATGGTGCGGCATAACGTGGACACGATAGTCAAGGCATTGAAGTGATGAGTAGTTAGCAGTTAATAAGAGACGGAAACGCAAAGACGCAAAGAACGCAAAGGACGCGCAAAGAAGATGACGGTTTGGGATGTGCGACATGATGCTTGCGCTAACCACCGGCCGGGCAAGGAGAGATAGATGGTTAATATGGGGCAGACCATGCAAGCAACCAATGTAATGGAGCACGCCATGTCGGCGTCGGCGGCGGAGATACCCGTTGCCATCAACGACCTCACCGTAGCTTACCGAGAGAAGCCGGTGCTGCGGGATATAGACCTGGTGATACCACCCGGGCGTCTGGCGGTGATTATGGGGCCGAACGGCGCGGGCAAGTCCACGCTCATCAAAGCGGTACTCGACCTGGTGCCCGCGGCGGCCGGACAGTCCCTCATATTCGGCAGGCCCTACCGCGAGCAGCGCAAGCTCGTCGGCTACGTGCCCCAGCGCGGCAGCGTGGACTGGGACTTCCCCACTACCGCCCTCGATGTGGTGATGATGGGCACGTATGGCAAGCTGGGGTGGCTCAAGCGGCCCGGCAAGAACGAGCGCGACTGGGCGATGCACTGCCTCGAACAGATAGGCATG
>DASVQO010000250.1:0-11630 GCA_036389075.1 Chloroflexia bacterium
GAACGTCAGCACCATAGTACGTATCGTTCAACAGCATCCTGTACCAAGTTCTCTAGATTCTTCGCTACGCTCAGAATGACAGGGGCCGCCTCATGTGCTGGGTAGCCAGACGAGCATGTCGCCGGGGCCGCGATTCGCCCAGGCGTAGTACGGTATCGCCGTGAAGTCCTGCTCCGTTTCGACTGTGTTGCCTGCTTCATCTCTCGTTTGCCGAAGCATGCTACCCTTGACTACAACCACCCCGTTCAGCAGATCGGGCACCCACTCGGCGCTCAACGGCGCACCACCGGGCAATATGAGGTTCCGTACTTCGGCCTCGCGGTTATCGGACCACTCTACACAATAGACGAGCGGGCCGCGTTGCAGCGCCACTCTGCCCCTATCGGCCTCCACCTGCTCGTGAGCGACCACCCGGTGGATGGGCAGCGGCAGATCAAGCTCCACCACGTCGCCGGGCCTCCACTCGCGTGTCAGGCTCGCGTAACCCCGGTCTATCTCCAGTTCGACGGGCCGGCCGTTGACTTTCAGCGTGACACGCCCCTCCGCGCTACCGGCAAAGCGGTACAGGTCGCCCGGCACCGCTTCGCCCCGCGCCCAACCGGGGATGCGCACGTTGAGCGCGAAGGAGGTTGGCTCGTCGGGGCTAACAGTTAGCCTGACTGCCCCCTCCCACGGATAGCGGGTCTCCTGGGCCAGCTTCACGACCCTCGCGCCGCCCATGTCTATCTCGGCCGTGCCGCTTGCAAATAGATTCACCCAGATGCTGCGGTCGTCATGAGCGTAGACGTAGCCGGGCAGCATGGGGAAGAAGCGTACAACATTGCTGGGGCAGCAGGCGCACTCGAACCAGGGGGTACGGCCGTGCGTGCCGTCGGACTCGAGCGGATTCTCGTAGAAGAACGCTCTGCCATCGAGCGATACGCCGGATAGCAGGCCATTATAGAGGGTGCGCTCCAGCACGTCGATGTAACGAGCGTCGGGGTGCGCCAGGAAGAGTCGGTGGCTCCAGAAGACCATGCCTATTGCCGCGCAGGTCTCGCAATAAGCCGTCAGGTTGGGCAAATCATACGCGGGGCCAAAAGCTTCACCCTCGGCAGTCGCGCCGATGCCCCCGGTTACATACAGCTTCTTGCGAGCTACATCCTCCCAGATGCGCTCTAACGCCTCCAGGTAGGCCGCCTCACCCGCCGCAGCCGCCACATCCGCCATACCCGCGTACAAGTAGGTGGCCCGCACCGCGTGCCCCACCGCTTCCGATTGCTCGGCCACGGGCGCGTGCGACTGGTTGTACTCGCTGCCGCTGCCCTCCCGCTCGTCGGGGCCGCGCGCCTCTAGCAGGTACTTCGCCAGGGCCAGGTAGCGGTCCTCGCCCGTAACGCGGTAGAGCTTGACGAGAGCTATTTCCGCGACCTGATGCCCCGGCCAGATGGACTCTTTTCCGGGGCCAAAGGTGCTATCCAGCAGCTCCGCCGACTTGAGCGCGACTTCGAGCAGCTCGCGCTTGCCGGTAGCCTCGTAATGCGCCACTGCGGCTTCGTATAGATGGCCCAGGTTGTATAGCTCGTGGCTGGCCTTACGCTCCAGTTCCCAGCGTTGGTTCCCGGCATAGGCGGGCGGATTTTCGGGGTTGATGGTGCGCGCCGTGTAGAGGTACCCATCCGGCTCCTGCGCGGCGGCAATGAGCGCTATCAGGCCGTTCACGTACTCCTCCAGGGCGGGGTCGGGATGGGTGCTCAACGCATAGGCAGCCCCCTCTACGACCTTGTACACGTCGCTGTCGTCCCACACCAGTCTGGGAGGGGTCCTATCGGGGTCGGGCGTGCCTCTGAGCACCTCGGCCGCGCGGCGGAAGTTGTCCACGCGCCCCGTCTCTTCGCACTTCTCGAAAGCAATGGGAATAGTGGCGCTCCGGTTCGTCTCGATGCGCGCCGCCCAGAATGGGTCGTCTAGCCGGACCGCAGCGAACGGTACCGGCTGGACCGGGTAGCCCGGCATGATAGGGGTCATTGCCTCGATTGGTTGCATTGTCACTCCTCACAAATAGGACGGCATACCACCGTCGGACGGTAGCTAAGGAAAATTATAGCTCAAGGCGACCGGTAGGAGTATAGAACCGCCATGAGAACGCCAGGGATAAGCACAACCCCCCGCAGAGGGCGCAGAGAAGAATTGAGGGTGGTATAGTCAAAGGCAGCATCTTACTGTAAGATGCTGCCCCTTTTGCTTTATTGAACAACCTGGATCTCTGCGTAACCTCTGCGCTCTCTGCGTCTCTGCGGTGAATTCTTCGTATGTTCCTGGTGAAGTCTTGGGGTCCGCTGATACGTTCTTGGACTTTAGCCGTCGTTATCTGCGTTCGAGATCAATAGAGGCAGAGTGGAGAGGGCGTTATTGCCGAACATGGTCGTGCGGTTGCGGCCCCGTCGCTTGGCTTGATAGAGCGCCCAGTCGGCTGCCGCGACCAGGGAGTCTATAGAGTTGGCATCGGTCGGAATGGCCGCCACACCGAGGCTGATAGTCATGGCAACCTGGGAAACGTGGCCGCTACGGTGGGTAAACTCGAAGGCCTGCGCCTCAACGGCGGAGCGCAAACGCTCCGCCACCAGGAAAGCCTCGCCGTCCGTGGTATCCGGTAGGATAATAGCCAGTTCTTCACCGCCATAGCGCACCGCCCGGTCGGTCGAACGCAACTTCGTGCTGACCAGGCGGGAGAGCGATCTCAGCACCTCGTCGCCCGCTTGGTGCCCGTAGCTATCGTTTATGCCCTTGAAGTGGTCGATGTCCAGTATCGCCAGGGCCACCGGACGGCCGTGCCGGCGGTAGCGGTCCACTTCCTCGGCAAGTATCCTGGTCATCTCGCGCCGGTTGTAAAGGCCGGTCAGCTCATCCCTGGTCGCGAGGGCGCGCAGGGAGTCGAGCGTGCGGGCTCGCTCTATGGAGTAGCGTATGGAGCGCTCAAGTATGAATGCGTCAAATCGCCCCTTTACCAGGTAATCCGCGGCCCCCGCCTTCATAGCTTCCAGGTCTACTCCGCGTTCCCCGAGGCCCGTCAGCATGATTACCGGCGCTTTACACCCGGTGAGGACCGCTTCGTTCAACAGCTCCAGGCCGTCATGCTGGCCCAGGAAGTAGTCCAGCAGGTACACGTCATGGCGGTTTCGCCGGATCTTCTCAAGCGCGGCATCGTAACTGTCCGTCCATTCCAGGTCGAACTTGCTCTCCGAGTTTGAAGCCAGCAAGTTGCGGGTAATCATGTAGTCCTCCTCGTCGTCCTCAACGAGGAGAATGCTCACTGCGCGCTCGTCCATACTAATCACCACCGGCTTCGCTTTCGCCAGGCAATTCCACGATCTCGAACCAGTACTGGCCCAGACCTTTCATTGCTTCCACGAGTTGCTGGAAAGTTACGGGCTTGGTCACGAAGGAGTTCGCACCCAGGTCGTAGCTCCTGTAGATGTCCTCCTCGGCCTTGGAAGTGGTGAGGATCACGATGGGAATGCGGCGTAGATTGGGGTCGTTCTTGATCTCCCTCAGCGCTTCGTGGCCGTCCTTCCTGGGCATATTGAGGTCGAGCAGGATCACGCCGGGCCGGGGGGAAGAATCCAGGTCGGCGTACTTCCCCCGGCGATACAGGTAGTCCAGCAGTTCCTCACCGTCTTCGACCAGGTGCAGGTCATTGGCTAAGCGGCTCTCCTGGAGGGCTTGCTTGGTCAGCATGCGGTCGTCGGCATCATCGTCCGCCATGAGTATAGTGATCGGTTTACTGGGTTTTAGCATAATGCGTTTGCTCCTGCCGCCTGGGTGGTGGGCAGGGTAACGATGAAAGCCGCCCCTTGCCCTGGGGCGCTCTCAGCGGCGATACTGCCCCCATGGTTCTCCACGATCTTCCGGCAAGCGGCCAGCCCCATGCCGGTACCTTCGTATTGGCCGCGAGTGTGCAGGCGCTTGAAAGGGGCGAAGATGCGGTCAGCGTACTTTTCGTCAAAGCCGATGCCGTTGTCCTCAACGACAATTTGACACCACTGCCCGCCCTCGGAAGCGCCCGCCGAAGGCTTCCCTCCGCAAGGCAGCACCTGGCCTCGTACCGTTATGAAGGGCGCTTCATCGTCGCGGTGGAATTTAAGGGCGTTGGATATAAGGTTTTGCAGGAGCCTGCGCATCTGGTTCGGATCGGCCTCAATCACGGGCAGGGGCCTAACTTCTACACAGCCTCCGGTGCGCGTGACCTGCACCTCTAAGTCGGACAACACGTCCGAAGCCACCGTGGTGAGATCGGCCTGCGCAAACGGCTGGCCTTTTGTCACCAGCCGGGAGTATGTCAGCAGCTCATCGATGAGGGTCCGCATGCGGGTGGCCGCATCGAGCATGCGGGCCACGCAATCGTAGCCTTCCTCGTCGAGCGAGCTACCGGCTATAGTGCTCAAGCGGTCGCCGAATGCCTGTATCTTGCGGAGTGGCTCCTGCAGGTCGTGGGAAGCTATGGAAGCAAACTCCTCCAGGTCGCGGTTGCTGCGCTCCAGTTTGACGGCTGAGGCGGCCAGCGTCTGTTCCAGCCGCCTGTGCTCGCTGACATCCATCATCGAACCGATCATGCGTACGGGCCGCCCGCTTGCGTCGTGCACTATGAAGCCCCGGTCGAGCACGTAGGCATACGAACCGTCTGCCCGCCGGAGCCGGTATTCACCCGACCAGAATTCCTCCCCGCTGTCGAGAGTCGCCCGGAGGCTAGAGCGGATGCGGCCCCGGTCGTCGGGGTGCACCAGGCCGGACCACCAGTCGATATGATTCTGGACCTGGCCCGCCTGGTAGCCGAAGAGGACGCCCACGCTATCGTTGAACCACAGACTGTCCGTAGTCACGTCCCAGTCCCATATCACGTCGGAAGTGGCGCGTGCGGCCAATTCGAAGCGTTTTTCGCTCTCGTGCAACGCCTTTTCCACGAGCTTGCGCTCGGTGATATCGCGCGCTATCGTGGATACGCCGGTGATCTTACCTGCCGTGTCTCTGATAGGGGACATCGTGAGGGATACGGCCATTTGCCTGCCGTCTTTCCTCACCCGGGTGGTTTCGTAGTGGTCTACGGTTTCACCCTGCGTGATCTTCTTTACAATTTCCGCGTAGTCGTAATCGTGCGAGGGCCCTAGAACCACGCTGGAACGGCCAATAACCTCGTGGGCGGAGTACCCATACAGCTTTTCCGCGCCCAGGTTCCAACTGACGATGGTGCCGTCCAGGGTCTTGCCGATAATAGCGTCGCTTGAGGAGGCAATGATAGCGGCCAGTTGCGAGGACTCCTCCTCTACCTGCTTCCGGCGGGTTATATCGTGGGCCACGGCGTAGAGCAGCCCCTCCTCGGGCGCCGGGGTGGTATTCCACATCAGCCACCTGTAGGAACCATCTTTGGCCCGATACCGGTTCTCGAAGGAGATGGTGACCGCGCCTGTAGCAAGTTTCTGCATCTCCGCGATAGTTGGGGCCTGGTCCTGGGGGTGAACGAAATCGAGAAAGGGCCTTTCCGTAAGCTCGGCGGCGGTCCAGCCGAGGGTCCTCTCGAAGGCCGGGTTCACCTGTTTGAAGTAACCGTCAAGGCCCGCAATACACATGAGGTCGATGGAAAGTGAGAAGAGATGGTGGCTCAAGGCGCTCAAATCGAGCCCCTGGTTACTATCAGTTGTGCTGCCATTAGCCACTCTTGCCTTCATGCGAACCTCAAAATAGCGAATTGTTAGACCGCGAATCACCTCATGGACCGGAGTAAAGGCGCTCCCATGCCGGGGGCTGCGCGCAATCCACTCAGTCCACGTAACATTACAGCACCCGGTATTTCAGAGCAAGAACCTTAGGTCCCTCACCTTGCGGGACTAAAGTCCAGCAAACCTGGGACGGGGGAGCAAGCTCAACCGCCGGGGTATGGCACCATCTACTTGTGGGTCCAACGTCACGCGCGCCTGTTCTGAGGAAGCTTTGGGCGGGCGAGGAACTGCCGGGAGGCTGACGCCCACGAACAAGTCCTTGCCTGTCGATAAGAGCTACAACAGGGCCGAAGGGAAGCCGCCGCTCAGCCCTCGCGCGGCGCCGCGTTGCCGAACACCGGGCGCGGGCCTGGCGTGGGTGCCGCCCAGCGCACGGCATTTACAATCACGCGCCGCACGTCCGGGTGAAAGTAGGTCGGGAAGGATTCGTGGCCGGGGCGGAAGTAGAAAACCTTCCCCAACCCCCGCGTGTAACAGCAGCCGCTGCGGAACACCTCGCCGCCCGTGAACCAGCTTACCAGCACCAGGGTCTCGGGGGCCGGGATGTCGAAGCGTTCGCCGTACATCTCCTCCCGGCCCACCTCGATGCATTCCCCCAGCCCCTCGGCGATGGGGTGGCCCGGCTCCACCACCCATATCCGCTCGTGGTCCTCGCCCTCGCGCCACTTTAGCTCGCAGCCGGTGCCCATAAGCCGCTTGAAAATCTTGGAGAAGTGCCCCGAATGCAGCACGATCAAGCCCATACCGTCCAGAACGCGCTGCTGCACCTGCGCCACCAGCTTGTCGCGCACGGCGTCGTGGGCGGCGTGCCCCCACCAGAGCAAGACATCGGTGCTCTCCAGCACGTCGCGCGGCAGCCCCTGCGCGGGCTCGTCGAGGGTCGCGGTGCGCACCGACAGGTCGGGGTGCTCGCGCAGGCCCGCCGCAATCGCCTCATGGATGCCCTCCGGGTAGATCGCGCGCGCGGGGTGCTCTGTGTTGCGCTCGTGGCGGAACTCGTTCCAGACGGTAACGTTGATGGGTGTGCTCATGGGGGTAGTCCTTTGCTGTGCGCTCTCTACTCTGAGGGAATAGGGTAGAGCGGGTCTTAGTCGTAGGGCCTCTCTAGCCCGTTGGGCCTATGCGTACCGGCTCTCCGGTGGTCGCGGCTTCAATGGCGGAATAGACCAGGGCGATACTGCCGAGGTTGTCGCGGCCGGAACTCTCAGGCTCCTCTCCGGTGGCAACCGCCCTCATGAAGGCTCGGAGGCTCCCCGCACGGTCGATTGGTAAGTGTGTGGGTAGTTCGAGACGCCGCGCGCGCTTGCCGAGGGGCCGGACCGTTACGCGGTCCACGCTTGCGCCGAAGTTGTCCCTGCTGGTCCAGGCGACCTCTCCAGCATGGCATTCCATGTGCCACTCGCCCGCCCAGGCAGTCTGCCGCCCCGGGCTGACCCAGCTACCCCGGTAGCTCACAACCGCCCCGCCATCGAAGGTGACAGTCGCGAAAGCCGCCGCGGGCTCCTCGAAGTTGCTCCACGCTGGGTTCCAAGCCCGGCAGGCAATCTCCACCGGCTCCTGGCCCAGCACGGTGCGCATCAGGTCGAAGTGGTGGATCGCCATGTCGGCCAGGAGCGGCTGGGGCACCGTGTAATGGCGGTGGCCCTCCCGCGCCGCCTTGTTGGCGTAACGCCGGAAATCGACCGAGACCGGTCCCACCTCGCCCAGGCTGCCCGAACGCACCAGGTCGCGCACGGCCCGCACGGCAGGGAAGAAGCGGTAGTTCTGGCTGACCATGAGCACGCGGTCGCGCTCCGCTGCAAGCTCGACCAGTTGCCTTGCCTCGGCTACCGAAGGTGCAAAGGGCTTTTCGAGCAGCACGTGCTTGCCCGCCCGCAGCGCCTCGGCGGCCAGAGGCACGTGGCCCGGCAGGCTGGCGGTTATCAGCACCGCCTCGGCATCGACGGCGTCGAGGGCCGCTGTGAGGCTATCGTAGTAGCTGTGGGCCGGCAGGTCGAGCTGCTCACGAGCGAGCGCCAACGAAGCCGCGTCGGCATCCACGCACGCCACGAGCGCTACCCCCTCGTTGGGCTGCAATACGTTCTTCGCCCAGTCCCGCCCCCAGCCGCCCATACCCGCCTGGATGATACGTAACATGCTGTCGTTCTCCTCGGTGGCTCGTTCGTTATCTGCGGGGAGATAATTCGCAGATACGTTCTAAAGCCTAGCTGCAAAGTGCCGCATGTCGGGACCAAAGCGGCCCCTGTCATTCTGAGCGTAGCGAAGAATCTAGAGAACTTGGTACAGGATGCTGTTGAACGATACGTACTATGGTGCTGACGTTCTACATTGGGGCCATGCCAGCAGCTTAGATTCTTCGCTACGCTCAGAATGACAGGGGCCTCCTTCGTTCGCTTACTTCTTACAGCTTGCAGACACGTTCTAGTTTACAACCTATTTCATAACCTGGCACGGTGCCCGGAAGGGGCCAGCGGGGCGGTAACGACATACTTGGTGGAGGTAGCCCCTGGTTGTGGGGCACCGGACCTTGGGGTATACTCAGAAGCATACAGAGGGAACTTCTAAATGGGGCGAGCCGATGACGACGCCGGTTAAAGTACGCACATCAGGGCTGCGCATTGTAGCTGCTGACGACGATACAATCCTGGACCTCGACCCGATACAAGGGCTGTGGACAGAGGAGCAATACCTGCGGCTCAGCGAAGGTAGCAGCAGGCTGCTTGAATTCACGGATGGCTCTATTGAGGTGCCGGACGTCCCCACCGAACGACACCAGGCTATCTCGCAATTCCTTTTCCTTGTCCTCTTCCCACTGGTGCATCGCCTGGGCGGTACGGTGTTGTACGCGCCGTTGCGGTTGCGAGTTCGCGAGGGTAAGTTCCGAGAGCCGGACCTGCTGCTCGTGCTGGATGAGAGCGACCCCCGCAGGCAGAACGCCTACTGGCTCGGGGCCGATTTGGTGGTGGAGATAGTCAGCCCCGACGACCCGGAGCGGGACACCAGGGTCAAGCGCATCGACTATGCCGAGGCCGGCATCCCTGAGTACTGGATCGTGAACCCCGAAGACGAGTCTATCACCGTCTTGTGGCTGCAAGGCGACCTGTATGTCGAACACGGCACCTACCATCGCGGCGATGCGGCTACTTCAGTCCTGCTCCCCGGTTTTGCCGTCCCGGTGCACGATGTTTTTGACGCCCGGTAGTCCCCGCTCCTTGCCGCTGTAGATACTCGGAATTTCTTTGCTGTGGAGGACTTTCTAGTGAGCGGACTGGTATTTGCGTGCATCGCGCCGCATGGTTCCGAAGTGATCGCCGAGCTTGTGGGGGCGGAAGTGGGACGCGCGGCGGCCACCCGGGCCGCGATGGAGGAACTGGGCCGCCGCATGTCGGCAGCCCGGCCCGAAACGCTGGTCGTGCTGACCCCTCACGGCGTGCGGGTGGCAGGTGCCGTGTGCGTCATGACCACAGAGCGGGCGGTGGGCGTCTTGGAGGGCGAAAACGGCCAGGGGCGCGTCGAGGTGGACATGGCGGTGGACACCGACCTGGCGCGACGTATAGCCGAGCGGGCGGCGGATAGCTTCAAGGTGCCGGTTGCCACGGCCATATACGGCGCTAGCGGTGGAGACGGCTGCTTCACTCCGCTGGACTGGGGCGCTGTCGTGCCCCTCTGGTTCCTCGGGACGCGCTGGCCGGAGCAGCCCTCCGTGGTGATAATTACCCCCTCGCGCGCGCTGACATCGCGGCAGTTGTACGACTTCGGCACCGCCATCGCCTCCACCGCGGCTGAGATGGGACGGCGCACGGCGCTCATCGCAAGCGCCGACTGGGGACACGCCCACAGCGCGGATGGCCCCTACGGCTTCGACCCGGCGTCGGCGGAGTTCGATGATGTGGTCGTTGAGATAGTTCGGTCCGGCGCTCTCGACCGCTTTCTAACTATGGACCTCGATTTCGCCGATAGAGCCAAAGTGGACGGGCTCTGGCAGTCGGTAATACTGGCCGGTGCCCTGCACCATACCCCCATGCGTTGCGAGCTGCTCGCCTACGAGCACCCGACTTACTTCGGCATGTTGGTTGCAGCTTGCGAACCGGACGGCACCGTCGCCCCGGCCTAGAGGGCCGCTCGCAGTCGCTTTCTACCTCGTATTTGCTTTCCCTGTAAAGCCGCGCCTCCATGAACCTACGGTCAGCAACACTACTCTGAGGTAATCATGCTCAAACTATTCAAGCATTTGAGACCGTTCGCGGCAGTGGTGGGGGTCATCCTCGCGTTGGTGCTCGTGCAGGCGCTGGCCGACCTGTACCTGCCGACCTTGATGGCAGACATAGTGGATATAGGCGTGGTGCAGAACAACGTCGACTATATCTGGCGCGTGGGCGGGTTTATGCTTCTCGTTGCAGCGGGTAGCGCCGCCAGCGCGATTCTGGCGAGCTTTCTCTCGGCCCGGACGGCTTCCGGCCTCGGACGCAACCTGCGCACCCGGGTCTTCTCGCAGGTGACGGACTTCTCGCTCGCCGAGTTCGACAAGCTGGGCACGGCAACCCTCATCACCAGGACCACCAACGATATTACCCAGGTGCAGCAGGTGCTAATCATGTTGCTCCGTATCATGATCTACGCTCCACTCTCAGGTATTGGCGGTATCTTTATGGCCGTGGCTGTGGATGCCGAGCTATCGCTGGTGCTGGTGGTGGTTGTGCCGCTGCTGGTGGGGTGCATTGGCTTTATCGCCATCAAGGGCGTGCCGCTGTTTCGGGCCATGCAGGTCAAGCTCGACAGGGTAAACCTGGTGCTGAGGGAGAACCTTACCGGCATAAGGGTGATACGCGCCTTCAACCGCGAACAGTACGAGCGCGAGCGGTTCGATACCGCCAACCGAGATCTCACGGACACGGCTATCAGGGTCAACCGCTTGATGGCTTACCTCATGCCGGTGGTCATGGTCCTGATGAACCTGACCTCCATCGCGATCATCTGGTTCGGGGGGATTCGCATCAGCAACGGGGACATGCAGGTCGGCGCGCTGATAGCGTTCCTGCAATACGCCATGCAGATCATGTTCTCCGTGCTCATGCTGTCTTTCCTGTTGGTAATGGTGCCCAGGGCGCAAGCCTCGGCGGTCAGGATCAACGAGGTGCTCGACATGAGGCCCGAAATCAACGACCCCGCCAGCCCGAGGGAGCTAACATCGCGGAAGGGCAGCCTGGAGTTTCGCGACGTAACCTTCAGCTACCCTGGGGCCGAAGCGCCCGCCATATCCAACATCTCCTTCTCGGCCCGCGCGGGAGAAGTGGTCGCCATCATCGGGGGCACAGGCTCGGGCAAATCTACCCTCATCAACCTCATCCCGCGCTTTTACGACGTGGATAGCGGCAGCATCCTGGTGGATGGGGTGGACGTGCGCGAAGTGGAGCAGGAAAGCTTGCGTGCCAGGCTGGGGCTGGTGCCGCAGCAGGCGGTCCTCTTTTCGGGCACGATCACCGAGAACATCAAGTTCGGCAAGGAAGAAGCCGCCCGCGAGGAAATAGAGGGCGCTGCCGAGACCTCCCAGGCGGTGGAGTTTATAGCGACGATGCAGGACGGGTTCGACTCGGTCATCTCGCAGGGAGGCACCAACGTGTCGGGCGGCCAGAAGCAAAGGCTCGCAATCGCCCGCGCGCTGGTCCGGCGGCCTGAGATCTACCTGTTCGATGATAGTTTCTCCGCGCTCGACTTCAAGACCGACGCGAAACTGCGGGCCGCCCTCAGGAGAGTTACCGCCGACTCTATTGTCATCATCGTGGCCCAGCGCGTTGCCACTGTGCTCGATGCAGACAGGATACTGGTGCTGGACGAGGGCCGCCTGGTGGGCAGCGGGAAGCACAAGGAGCTATTGAA
>DASVQO010000251.1:0-18277 GCA_036389075.1 Chloroflexia bacterium
CCACCCTTCGGTACGCGTCTCCAGTGCGTCTATATCTTCCGCTGAGAGATCGAGGCCCATCACCTCGTTGAGAAATCCGCCGGCTTCGGAAGGGGAAAAGCGCAAGTCCGTGACGCGCAGCTCGGTCAACCCGTCTCGGGCGCGTAGCCGTGCCAGGGGTAGCTGCGGGTCCTCACGGGTGGCGATGACCAGGTGCATCTGCGGCGGCAGGTGCTCGATTAGAAAGCTGAGGGCCTGGTCCACGACGCTGGCATCGATTACGTGGTAGTCGTCGAGGACGAGGACGAAATTGTGCGGGATGGCGGTAATCTCGTTGAGCAGAGCAGTCAGGACCGCATCGGGTGGAGGCGGCTGGGGAGATTGGAGCACAGCCAGCACCCCTTCTCCGAGGTTCGTACCGGGCGCGACCGTCCGCAGAGAGGCGACGAGGTAAGTCAGGAAGCGCGCGGGGTCGTTGTCCCCCTCGTCCAGCGACAGCCAGGCCACCGGACGGCCGCAACCGACCACCCACTCGCTGACCAGCGTGGTCTTACCGAAGCCGGCGGGGGCGGCGATGAGGGTCAGCTTGCGGTGCAGGCCCTCATTCAACCGCTCTATTAGCCGGGGGCGGCGCACGACTTTGGGCCGTGGGGGAGGCTTATAAAGTTTTGTGGCCAGAATTGCTATAGCCATGGAGTAATTATAGAACACGCCCCAAATCCAAAAAAGGTGTCCCAACCAGGGTAGGGGCACCTCTTTCGGAAACAACAGTCTCACTCGAGCAGCAAGAAATCGTTGACTCCAGCCTGTTTTAGGTTCCTACTTTCTCGCGGTAGCCTCGCAGTTCGGGAAAAAGGCGTTGGCAGCGATTTTAGCCATCTGCCCGCGCGTGGTGTTGTCGTTGTAGCGGAAGCATGGCGCACCCGTGCCCGGACACTTGCTGTCGTCGCCGTAGCCCGAGATTACGCCCCTCGAGGACAAGCGCTCTATGTACACCCAGAACGGGCTGCCGGACGGTACGTCCGTGAAACTCTGCTGGTCGGAGGGTATGTCTTCGCTAAAGTCCGCGGCGATAGAAACGATCTTGGAGATCTGGCCACGGGTAGCTGGGTTGTTGGGGCGGAAGTACGGCCTGCTTTCGCCATCACATGTTTCGCCGGGTCCTCCGCATGGGTACCCTGAAATCGCGCCCGTCTCGGCTAGCCTCTCAGCGTACTCATAGAAAGGGCTACCTGGTGCCACGTCGGCGAACTGCTGTTGGCCGGCGGGGACAGGACCGTTCAAGCCCGCCGAACTGGCGATGATCTTCGATAGCTGACCTCTTGTGACGTTGGTGCCGGGCCTGTAATATGGCTCGCTACCGGGGTTGCAAGGCTCACCGGGGCCACCGCACGGATAGCCCGACACGATTCCCTTGCACACCAGGCAGCGAGCAAAGGCGTAGTAAGTAGAGCCTTCTCCGGAGGCGGGAACGTCGGCGAACTGGATCGTGCAACTGCCTGGAATTGGTGTAGCTGTGGGTGTAGCCGAAGGAGGAGGCGGTGAGCCGCACGGGTCGCCCGGCGGGGAATCGTACCGCTTCCTTACGGTCTGAGCGGGCTGCTCACCACCGGAATATCCGCCAACTACCCAGACCTGGTCGTAGGAGGCGGCCCACACACCGTCCAGGCGATGGAAGGCCCAGGTCTCGTCAGGGTCATCGTTGGCGCTCGAGACCATTTGCCAGTTCGTGCCGTTCCAGTGCTGCACAAGCGCGAACATCCGGCTAAAATTATCCGCGTTGCCCACCGCCCACACGTTCGTCGGCGATACAGCGAATACATCTACCAGGTGGGTGTTCATCAGGTCCTGCGGATTGGGGCTGGGAACTACCTGCCAGCTACTGCCATCCCAGTGCTCTATCAGTGTGCTACTTCCTGGCATGGAAGACTTATACGTGCCGACAGCCCACACGTCGGAGGGAGTTGAGGCTGACACGCTGGCGAGGGTGCTGTAGGTGGTGCCGGGGCTTGGGCTGGGGACCACCTGCCAGCTTGTACCGTTCCAGTGCTCTATCAGCGTCTGTGCCTGGTAAAAACCCACGGCCCATACATCGTTGGAGGAGATAGCCCACACGCCGGACAGGCTACTGCTACCTGAGCCGACATTCGGGTTGGAAGCCACCTGCCAGTTAGTGCCGTTCCAGTGCACAATCAGTGCGTGGGGAACGTTGTCAATACTGTAGCTCCCTACAGCCCATACATCGTTGGCTGACACGGCGGAGACGTCGAGCAGGTAGTTGGCACCGGTGCCCACGTTGGGACTCGCAATCACCTGCCAGCTACTGCCGTTCCAGTGCATCGCCAGAGTTCGAGCAGCGTCGTTGGGGCCGGACCTGCCCACGGCCCATACATCGTTGGAGGCGCGCGCCCACACCTTGTACAGCATGTTGACTCCCGCGTCAACGTTCGGGCTTGGGACAGTCTCCCATTTGGCGCCGTTCCAGTGCTGGGTGAGCGTTTGTGAGACGTTGCTGGTGCTTCTGTTTCCCACCGCCCATACATCATTTGCGGAGACGGCTGTAACGTCATTCAGGGTGTCATAAGTGCCAGCCGCATTAGAGCTGTTTTCTGAATCCCATGTGCCGGTACAATCGGAGGTCGGCGTGGCGGTCGCGCCGGCGGGGCTGGCCGCGAGCGCGTGCGCACGCGTTTGTGCGGAGACAGGCGTGCCCGGACCCCCGGCGCTCCAGAGAAGCAATACCGCAACAGTCGCCAGCACTGCTAAGCTAAGGTAGCGAAGATGGGGTTTGCTACCCTGCTTTGTCTCGCTACCCGGTCCGGCTACGTTCTTGATCGTGCCCATAATTCTACTCCTTCTTTCATTGTGGCCAACCGTCGTGGCTTACTTCTCTTCCCGCGTGGTCTGCTCCGGCCTCGGGAGATCGAGTTCGGAGCCTGCTAACTCCGCTAACTGGCGCAGCGAGGCCGATGACTTGAGCAAGCGAGTCCTGCCCGTGACTACGTGCTGCACCTTGCCGCACCACATCGTTCGCTTGCCTTGCTGCTCCTGCCAGAGGCGCACCATGAAAAGGTGCGCCTGCCCGCTCTGCTCGTTCTGGCTGCTATGCCCACTTCCGCTTACGTCGCTCATCTGGAGACCTCTCTTCACTCCGCCTCATGTGAGGCCCTGGAATGCCGTCATGCGAACCGCCGCAAGGTCAGCGTTTGGGTGCCGCCGAGGTAGCGCAGTTTGGAAAGAACGTGTTAGACACGATCTTGGAAGCCTGTCCTCGCGTCACGTTGTCCGATGGCCGGAAGTAGGGCATATTCCACCCGCTGCATGGCTCACCTGCGCCACCGCACGGGTACCCAGACATTACTCCTCTCACCGTGAGGCGCTCGATGAACAGGTAGAAAGGGCTGCTGGAGGGCACATCCTCGAACGTCTGCCCTTCCGGTGTGTCGGCGTATCCGGCCGCATTGGACACGATCTTGGAGAGTTGCCCGCGTGAGGCGTTGTTGCCGGGCCTGAAGTACGGGCGGTCAGCGCCATCGCAAGGCGCACCTGCTCCACCGCAGGGGTACCCACTCATGTGCCCGCGCATCGATAGTCGCTCTATCCACTCATGGAAAGGTTGTGTTGAGGGTACGTCAGCGTAGGTTTGCATGCCCGTAACGTCGTCCGAGTACCCGGCAGCGTTGGAGACGATCTTGGCGATCTGCCCCCTGGTGATCTGGCTGCCCGGACGGAACGTCCCGTCCTGGTAGCCCGTGACGACCCCCCTATCAACGAGGCAAGTGATTTGGGAGTAGAACGTGGAGCCGGGCGGCACGTCGGAGAATTGCTGATCGGGTGCCGTAGTAGCCGTGGCGGGAGGCTGCACGCAGTCCCCCGTATAATGCATTGACAGCCCTTGCGACGCGTTACGTTGGCCCACGGCCCAGACATCGTTTGCGGCTGCCCCATCTACATCCGAGAAGCGTGAGCCATCTTCGCTCGAGGGGATCGAGGCAACGCTCCAGGCGCTACCGTCCCAGTGCAGTGCGAGTGGAAGTCCCGCGCGGGCGTTGGTGGGGTTGGCATAGTAACCGACTGCCCATGCGTCGTCGGGTGCTATCGCGTGCACGCCTTGCAGATAATTGTTGTCGTAATCGCCTGCGCCCACGTTCGGGCTTGGTACCACCGTCCAGGCGGTGCCGTTCCAGTGCAGTACCAATGTCCTGTCAGGTGTGCCTTTACCGTTGAAGGAAAAACCTACCGCCCACACTTCGTCCGATGAGACTGCCGACACAGCCTGGAGCGTATTGAACAGGACGTCCTCATTCGGGCTGGGTACGTGACTCCACTCGGTACCGTTCCAGCGCAGCACCAGGGTGAGGTTGCGGGTGTTGCTGCTATCGCCGTACTCCCCTACCGCCCAGACTTCACCAGACGAGACAGCTACAACGTCATACAGGATGTTCCACTGCGCGCTGGGACTGGGTGCGCCGGAAGATATCCAGTCCGAGCCGTTCCAGCGCAGCACTCTAACCTTCACGCCCGCGCCTGAGTTGTAGGAGCCGACCGCCCACACATCATTCGCCGCTACAGCCGCTACTCCGACCAACCTGCCCGCACCCAGGGCAACAGAAATAGTCCAGGTGCTGCCATCCCAGTGCAGAATCCATTGCTGTTCTTCCCATGTGCTCGAATAATGCATACCTACTGCCCAGACGTCATTGCTCGCCACGGCCGATACATCGTATAGATAGTCCAGGCCGACCACTTCGGGGACCGGCACGTTGCTCCACACGCTGCCGTCCCAGTGCATAGCGGCCGACCTGACCGTGCTGCCGTCGGAATAGCTCCCAACCGCCCAAACGTCGTTGGACGACAGCACTTCCACACTGTTCAGGAAGTAGTTACCCGCAGGCGTGCCCGCCACGTTCCAGCACCCCTCGGACCCCTTGGGAGAGTTCTTGCCCGCTTCTGGACCGGCAACGGCGTTGCCTGCTGCCATGCTTAGCAAGATGACGAGCGCCAACAGGACGCTAATCTGGTAGGCAAACGCGCGCGTGCCAGGCGCATGAAGGCGTGCTGTGCCGGCCAGATTGGTGTTGTTCATAATGTGGCTCCTTGCCCTTCTTCTAACGGAGTAGTTGCCGTTGCACCCGGCCAGGTATGCCTATTTGCCGGACTTTTACATTAAGGGGGAAGTTGCCCTATAATGGGTGCCATAAAAAGCGCACAAAAAGGGCACAAGCGCACTGTTCGGATACAGAGCGGCTTATTGCTTCGTTGCTTGAGTCCGGCAGTTATGAGAGGTTGCTGAGTTCGATGGAGAAAGCACTACTTTACGGCCAGTCGTTCGGGCAATGGCTCAGACAGCAACGAAGGGCCCTGGACATTACCCAGCAGGAATTGGCCGACCAACTGGGTTGTGCCAAGTCCACTATTCGCATGATCGAGAACGGCGAGCGACGGCCCTCCAAGCAGATAGCCGCTCTGCTTGCCGCCCGCCTGGGTGTTGCGGAAGACGAGCGCGCCAGATTCTTGCAGTGGGCGCGCGAGCAGCCAGGTCCGAATGGCGCTGGCGAGGAAGGTCCCGCGCGGGGCACGCCGCCCGCGGATGCGCGCCTGCCCGGCAACGTGCCTGCGCCGCTTACCTCTCTAATTGGGCGCGAACAAGACCTGGCAAACGTCACCACCCTGCTGCTTCGCGACGACGTACGCCTGGTCACACTGACGGGCGCTCCCGGTATCGGCAAGACCAGCCTGGCCGTCGAAGTTGGCTTGAGGTTGAAGGCCCCGCAGGCAGGCTCGCCGGGCGTTCCGCTCTTCGGCGACGGTATTTACTGGGTGTCCCTTGCCGCCGTAGACGACCCGAAGCAGGTGGTACCCGCCATCGCCCGCCAGCTTGAGGTGCAGGAGACTAGCGGCCGCACACCCATCGACACGCTGAAAGAGGCGCTCAAACACAGGCGGTTGCTGCTTCTGCTGGACAATTTCGAGCAGGTCGTGGAGGCGGCCCCCCGCCTGACCGAGCTGCTTGCCACATGCCCCGGCCTTAAGGTGCTGGTCACCAGCCGGGAAGCCCTCAACCTGCGCGGCGAACGGGGGTACAGCCTGGCGCCTCTTGCCCTGCCCGATCTCAAGGAGCTACCCGAAGGCGAGGAGTTGGCCCTGTACCCGGCGGTGGCCCTGTTCGTGGAGCGCGCCCAATCGGTAGACCGCTACTTCCAACTGACCCACGAGAACGCCGGGGCAGTGTCGGAGATCTGCGTGCAGCTCGACGGGTTGCCGCTGGCAATCGAGCTTGTGGCAGGGCAAGTGCGAGCCCTTCCCCCCGTGGCTCTGCTCGACAGGCTGCGGAGCGCCCAGCGGGAGGCTCGTCAAACTCTCCTCGGCGAAGGTCCCCGCGATCTGCCCGAGAGGCACAGGACGGTGCGGGCCGCCATCGCGTGGAGCTACGGCCTCTTGAGCGCGGAGGAGCAGACTCTCTTTCGCAGGCTGGGCGTATTCCGTGGAGGATTTACCCTCGACGCGGCGGAGTCGGTGTGCAAGGCCGCACCGGGGCTTGATGTATACCTTTTCGGGACCCTATCGCAACTGCTGAACAAGAGCCTGTTGCACCGCATGGACCTGCCCGCCGGTGGCCTCGCAACCGAGGCAGGGCCGCGCTACAGGCTGCTCGAAACGGTGCGGGATTACGCGCTCGAGCAACTTGAGGCAAGTGGCGAAGCTGAACAGATGGGGCGCGCCCATGCCGAGTTCTTCCTGGCGATGGTAGCGTCCGTGCCCGGCGGGCAGGTAACCGAGCAGAAACAGAAACTGTTCGCCAGGATGGACCGTGACTTTGACAACGTACGCACAGCCCTATCCTGGACGTTGGACCAGGAGCAACCGGACATGGCAGCCCGCTTCGGCATGCAGCTAACCGCCTACTGGGTGCTTCGTGGCTACTACCGCGAGGGCCTGGACTGGCTCTCTCGCATCCTTGAGTTGCATACCAGGGTAGGCGCCGGTGACCCTGCCGCGCTGGGTACGCGCTCCTACCTGTTGTACTACGCCAGTACGTTCAACACATACCTGGTGAACTACAGCGCGGCCAGGGCATGCATCGAGAAGGCCATAGCTCTCCAGGGGGAAATGGGAGCCGATCCCCTTGCCAGCGCGCCTTACATTTTCAAAGCTGTGATCGCCCTTCAACAGCAAGAGTACGCGGAAGCCGAGACTTTAGCGCGAGAGTACCTTGGCAGGGTCGAGGCCTCAGGCAACAGGATGGGTGAAATCAACGCCCTCTGGTTGCTCGGCGCTATGTCAAGCGAGCAGGGCGACCAACAGACCGCCATCAACCTGCTAGCCCGGAGCCTGGCTGTAGCGCGGGAGATCGGGGATGTGTATGTCGCTATGGGGGCCTTGCGGGACCTGGCTATGGCTTTTGCCTACGCCGGTGAGTACGACCGGGCCGCCGAATTATACGACGAGTACTTCAGGCTCGTGGAGCACGACTCGGTCCAGGTTGGCGTCAGTTGGGGCCTTATCGGGCAGGCCTTCACCGCCATGCGCCAGGGCAACCCCACTCGCGCCAGGGCGCTCTACCTGAACAGCCTGACGCTGTCCAAGACGATGGAGAAGCAGCGGACGCCCGAGTGCCTTGAAGGGCTGGCTGAGATTGAGCTGGCAGGCCCAATCGAGGCATCGCCCGACGGCGCCAGGAGAGCGGCAACGCTGCTCGGAGCAGCCGCTGCTATCCGCAGGATGTTTGGGGTGCCTATCATCCCGGCAAGGGCTTCCATGCGCGACCAGCTTGTCACAGAGGCTAGAACCCGGCTAGGTGAGGCTGAGTACAGCCGGGCCTATGGTCTGGGGGAAGCCATGAGCCTTGAGGAGGTCACCGCCTGGGTGCTCGACAGCAGCAAGGCGCCGGCAGAACACTAAGCAACCCAGGGGAATGTCCCTGGGTTGCTCGACATAGCTGGTGGAAGTACCCGGGCGGTCCCGGTTGTATTAAGGCACACTCAGCGTGCTTGCTCGGCGCGCCGCAGGTAGACACCGAAGAGTATGATGCCGGGCGCGAGAGCCAGCAGTGCCAGGAGAGACCAGTCCGGCCCTGGTTGGCCCGTTGTGGGCATCCCGGGCGTGGGTGGAATCTCAGGCGGGTCCGCCAGGTCGCTGCCGTCCGAGGCGATAAAGGTTAGCGAGCCTGCGGGTGCGGTAATGACCAACCTATCGCCGCTCCGCATCACAGTCGTGGTGCCGTCCAGGACCTGCATCATCAGTCGTTCCTGCGCTATAAACTCGGGGTTTGTGCAGGCGCGCCTGGTGCTGGCTAAGGGGCCGAAGGTCACCTTGTCTCCCGCTTCGCTGTAGGGGCCGCTGTAGCTATTGCAGATGGTGTAGCCCCGAACTGTGCCATTGTCGCCAAACAGGAGGGTTGGAGGCGGCTCACCCAACGCGGTGACGGCAGCAGAGCCTTGCGCGACGTATTCCGCCAGTACCCAGTTGGTGTTGGCCAGGCCCTCGGCAGCGGTCGCGCCCGCGCTTAGCGGCATTCCCGCCACGAGCATGATAAGAGCGGCGGCCATCGCCAGTCGTTTGATCATGAGTTCGCTCCTTTGCTGGATGCTTCCAGCTGCAACGCTTTGTTCCTCAATAAGCTCCTAAATGGTCGCCTGCCGGTCCGTTAACCGCAAGCCCGAGCAAAAACAAAGCGTGCCGCGTAGAGGAGTTGGTGGAGCAGTAGATACGCAAATACGCCCTAATCGCAAGGGCAGGTCTTCGGCTGGCCTCATGTTAGCACACCGTATGGGCAGAGTCAATGGGATTGTGTCAGCAGAAGTAGAAGCCTTAAGACGGGAAGCGACTGCGATAGCAGCCTGGGGAGGAAGCCCACTAACTTGCTCCTCGTCTTGTAGACGCTTCCCGACCGTCTAAGCTGACAGGATAAGGCAGACGGGGTCACCCACGCGGATCGTGCCGCGCTGTACCACGCAGCCGTACACGCCCATAATGTTGTTTTGGTTTTGCGCGATGTTCCTCAGGATGCGGGGGTCTTGTTCCGCCGTGTCCGGGTGCAGATTAGGCATCATGCAGCGATGGTCGCTGTTTGTCAGAGCCACTATCACGGCCCGCTCGCCCTGCCCTATCACGATCCGGCTGCCCACCCAGCTTTGTTCATCAGGCCGTTCGCTGCCATTCGTGTTGACGACGAGATTCTCCCTGAAGCGGCGCGGCTCGATCTCCTCGCCCACCAGCTCCGATAGCTTCTTGAGCGCGTGCGTGGTCACAAGGGAGATATGGGTTGCGTCAAACGCGCTTTTCAAGTGAACAGGGTAGATCGGTTGGTTGCGCTCCCGTTCGGTAAGCTGCTCTCTTAGCTCCGCGAGCAGCTCATCACTGAAGATATCAAGTTCCTTCCCCTCGGGAGTTGTCACCAGTACATCGGACTTGTCGGGATTTGTGGGATCAACATGCCTGGCTGCATACAGTACCATGCGAGGGATTTCGCGCGCCGTCAGCCAGGGGAAATTCGTGCGCTTGCGACCTTGAATGAAAGCGAACCTCCGGTCCCCCGCTATCCCCTCGAACGTGACGTTCGCCTCGGTGAGCGCTTCCGCACGCATAGACTTAACAGGATACCTGCTTAGCTGCTCGACCACCCCAACCTGGATCGCTCTCTGCCCATCAATAACATCTGCCATGAAACCACACCCCTTCATCTAGTGATGTGCGCTATGCACAGGCACAAACCGCCACGCCTGTTCATACGGCAACTCCCGTACGCAATCGTAGCACGGGCGTATGCGCTAGTCAATCGCGAACAGGAGAAGGCCCGGGCCAACGGTGGCCACACGGGCATTGGCACCGTGCAAATCTAAATCGAATAGGTTACAAAATAGATGCAGGTAAGGAATCTTAGCTCGCGTTTACGGAAGGTGTAGCATGATCCTCCCCAAAGTTCGGGACCCCCGTTTCATTACCATCCGGCGCGGTGGCACCCTCACGGACCTAGACCATCATCTTCTCGCCTCGTGGGCGGCCGCGTGTGCGGAGCACGTCCTGCACCTCTTCGAGTCGGTGAGGCCCTCGGACCCGAGGCCGCGTCACGCGATCGAGCAGGCGCGGGCCTGGGCGCGTGGCGAGATAACGATGTCCCAGGTCCGTGCGGCGGGCGGCCATGCCATGGCGGCGGCCAGGGACCTGAGAGGCGCGGCGCGCCATGCCGCGTATGCCGCTGGGCAGGCAGCAGTGGTAGCGCACGTCGCCGCTCACGAGCTTGGCGCCGCAGCCTATGCGATCAAGGCGGCGTGCGCGGCTGCGCCTGAAGGCGAGGGCGAGAGTACCCGCCGCCGCGAGTGCCTCTGGCAGCGCGACCAATTGCCGGATGCGATTCGCGATCTTGTACTGGACGATCAGCGGTTGCGAAACGACATCTGCTGGTCCGTATTCGACTGCTGACGGGCCACTGGCTTGTGCCGGAGCGGGCCAGCCTTGCCCAGGAATGCCTTCTCCGAGTTTCACATGACTCGTATCAAGACCGGTTAAAGGCAATGGTTTTGCCGCTCGACCTGATAATGACAAGACGTCGCGGTATGCCATCTTCCACCACGAAGTCCACGTTGAGCGGCGAGGCCGTGAGATGAAAGCGTGTTGCGGACACGGGAACGATCGGGCCAAGCCGCATCCCGGGTTGGTAGAGAACGAGCCGGTCCTGCTCCATACGCACATCGAGTGTTCCGATAGTGCCCGTTCCGATGTTCCCCTCCGGGTCGTCCGGGTCCTCTTGTACGTACGTGCCCGTGTAGGCTTGCAGTGGAGCGGGCAGCACGGGAGGAGCGACCTGTACTTCTTCGATCCCGAGAAAGCTCAACATCGCCCGCCGGTTCATCTCCCGGTCTGCGGACGTTACATCCAGGGTCAGGGTCTGCCACCCGCCTGCCTCTAACACCCGGTCCATCAGCTCTTGCGTTTCCTGGAGAAAGCTGATCGCACCCTCGATACCTGAGCGGCCGCGCGCCTTCTGGTATGGCGTTGCATCGGACTGGTCTACGAGTTGCTTCTCCCACTTATCACCCCGTTCGACGATACTCGCACGTGCGAGTTTCTCCTGGTCTCCCACCAGGTGGATCACGCGCGGGTGTAACGGGGCGCACAGCTGCGCTAAACGTGTGACCAAAGCAAGGATTTCGGTGTGTGGCCGGTCCTCCGCCAGGAGCGGATACACCGCCGCATACGAGATAGGGGCATCGACAACGAAGGCCGCCGGGGCGCTCTCGACCGTGCGCACAAAGGCGCTCCAGTCCTCCCACAGCGACTCTTCCGAGACAGACTGCTCATCCTCCAGGACCGAGAGTACGTGCGGGAAGTATTTGTCCAGCATCAGCCCTTCGGAGACCCATATCGCGACATGGCCGTTCAAGCCGATTTGTTGCGCTGCATACTCCGAGAGGGTGGACTTTCCGGTGAACGGTTGACCTTCGAACAGGACCAACTTCGTCTGCATGTGCATCCTCCTGCTCCAGCGAGCCAGATCACTAAGTTACTTGTGCCTATATACTAACAAACTGCACACCGAGAAGGCCACGCCCAGGATGGGCGGGAAATCGCGAAGAGCACACTGGCACCAGGACGCCGCACAGCGAGTAGGGTTACCTGCTTCTTCATGACACGACGGCCTATCTTCCTGTGTAGTAAGCAAATTGAGCATCCACACAAAACAGATCAGGCTCTTTACCGGGAAACCGTTCCGCAGCACGGGTATACTTTAGATGCCCGCCATGTATAGGCTCTACTTTCCACTAGCAGACTGGTCGTGGGAGGCTATGCCGGCTCGGAAGGTGACAACATGCGGATCCCGAACCGGACGCTGCTGGCTGAAATCAACTCACGGAGAATAACTGAATGACAGACCCTATGCAATGGATGCACAACCGCTTGCCACATTTCGCACATGGTGCCGACTATAACCCCGAGCAATGGATGTCTTCGTCCGACCCGCAGGATGAGGCAGTCTGGAGTGAAGATGTTCGCTTAATGAGCCTTGCAGGGGTGAATGTCGCGACCGTGGGAGTCTTCAGCTGGGTGTCGTTGCAGCCAGACGAGCATACGTTCACCTTTGGTTGGCTTGACAGGGTAATGTCTATGCTAGCCGAGAACGGGATTTTCGCCTGCCTCGCCACAGGCACGGCGGCCCAACCCGCCTGGCTCTCTAAGGCCTACCCGGATGTGTTGCCCGTGGACGAGATGGGCACACGCCTGGAACACGGCCAGCGCCAGCGCTACTGCCCCACCAGCCCCGACTTCCGCAGGTTGTCGCAGAACCTCGCTCTGCGCCTTGCCGAACGCTATCGCGAGCATCCAGCCCTCCTGCTGTGGCATGTGAGCAACGAATACGGACCCACGTGCCGGTGTGACCGTTGTGCCGAGCGCTTTCGCATGTGGCTGCAAGAGCGATATGGTTCTCTCCAGGAGCTAAATCACCGGTGGGTCACGGCCTTTTGGAGCCACACTTACACTGCATGGGAGCAGATCATCCCGCCCAGCCCGCGCGGAGAGCGCAGCATACAGGGGCTGACTCTTGACTACAACCGCTTCATGTCTGACATGAACCTCGAATGCTATAAGGGTGAGGCAGAGACCCTGCGCCGAGTTACGCCGGAGGTGCCTATCACGACTAACTTCATGCAGTGGTACAAGCCGCTCGACTACTTCTCGTGGGCTCCCCATCTCGATGTCATTTCGTGGGACTCCTACCCCGACAGGACAGATCACCCCAGCGCCGTCGCATTGAGACACGACCTCATGCGGGGGCTCAAAGAGGGGCAGTCGTGGCTGCTCATGGAGCAGACGCCCAGTCAGGTGCAATGGCGGTCGCACAACCCGCTTAAACGCCCGGGGGTCATGCGCCTGCTCAGCCACCAGGCAGTCGCGCGCGGCTCCGACGCCGTGATGTATTTCCAGTGGCGGCAGTCGGCTGGCTCCGCGGAGAAGTATCACGGCGCGGTCGTCAGCCATGCAGGGCACGAGCACACACGCGTCTTCGGAGAGGTAGCAGCGTTGGGGGCGGAATTGCGGGCGTTAGGTAGCGGCATCCTGGGCACTCGCCTGCCGGCGCGGGTCGCGCTGGTATTCAGCTGGCCTAACTGGTGGACTGTCGAGTTAAAGAACGGGCCTAGCAGTTCGCTAAGATACGTAGAAGAGATCGAGCGTTATTATCTCCCGTTATGGGAGAGGAACGTTGCGGTAGACGTAGTGGCACCCGACCGCGATCTGAGTGGGTACGACCTGGTCATCGCTCCAGCGTTGAACATGGTGACCGAGGCCCAGGGCGCGGCAATCGAACGCTACGTGGAAAATGGTGGCGTCTTCGTGACGACTTTCTTCAGCGGGGTTGTAGACGAGAATGACCAAGTCTGGCTGGGCGGTTACCCTGGGCCTCTGCGTAAGGCACTGGGAATCTGGGTCGAAGAGTTCGACCCCCTCACGCCCGGCATGACCAACCGGGTGCAGGTGTCGCCGGGTGGTTGGTTGGCGGAAGGCAGCTATGAGTGCGACCTCTGGTGTGATGTCGTGCACACCGACGGGGCTACAGCCCTTGCCACCTACGAAGCCGACTTCTACGCTGGGCAGCCGGCGATCACCGAGCATCGATTTGGCAAAGGGCGCGCTTTCTACGTGGCGACCGGGCCCGAGCAGACTCTCACCAGCTCCCTGGTTAAGGGCCTGCTAGCGGACCTCGACCTGACACCGCCGCTGGAAGCTCCCGCAGGTGTGGAAGTGACTCGGCGGGAAGGAAACGGGCGCAGGTACACCTTCGTCCTCAACCACAATTCCACCCCTGTGGAGGTGCCGCTACCCTCGCCAATGCGCGACTTGATTTCGGGAGAATCACATAGTGACACTCTGACGTTGCCGCCGCTTGGTGTGGCTATCCTGGCTTGATCGCATGTCTCTGCCTTGACATGGCACCGTGGGCAGCCAGGCACTCGGCACCACTGGGCTTGATGCGACCTGTCGAGAAACCGCTGAGTTAGCGCCGCCTCGTGCACGCCACTTGATAAACTACCGCTGTCAACTGGAGCGAGGACGAGGTTCGTGTGCGCCGTACCATTTTGTCGGTGCCACAGAAATAGGAGGGCTGGATCCTTTTTGGACCAGCCCTCCTATTTCTCGCCTGCCAATCTATGCCAGTGTTACCAATTAAAGCTAAGCACCGACTGTCTATTGTGGTGCGTGCGCCTGGCAGTTGGGGAAGAAAGTGTTAGCAACTATCTTAGACGCTTGACCCCTGGTGACCTCGTTTGAAGGTCTGAAATACGGCCTGTTCTGCTCGTCACACGGCCCGCTTCTCGGGTCTGAAGTGCCGCAGGCGTACCCTGCCATGACACCCCTGTTGGTCAGTCGCATTATCCAGACGTAGAACTGTGATCCGTCTCCGGTTTCGGGAACATCTGCATAGAATTGGCCGGACACGTCCTCGTCGTACCCCGCCGCGTTGCTCACAATCTTGACTAGCTGGCCTCTAGTGGAGTTGTAGTTAGGCCGGAACAACTGTGGGTTCTCCGGTGTGCACGGCGCGTCACCGGCTCGTGCCTCCCCGGGTCTCTGAGGGCAAGGGTAGCCGGAAACCAGGCCTCTTCTGCTGAGCCTGTTGATGTAGTCGTAGTATGTAGAGCCTGGTGGCACGTCCGAGTAGATCTGCGACCCTGGGTCCTCAGTGAAGCCTGCTGCCTGTGACACCATCTTTGCTAGCTGACCTCTAGTGATTGGGTCTTTCTCTTTGAAGGTGCCATCAGGGTAGCCGGAGACCACACCTTTGCAAGATAGGCACTGCACGTATGAGTAGTACGTGGCGGTGGGAGGCTCATCCGTGTAGTGGATCGTGCACGCGGTGGCTACGCTCGTTGCGGTACCTGTGGCTGTCATTGTTGTACTAGCTGTTGCCGTGCCAGTACCTACGGATGTGGATGTCGCTGTCGCCATAGTGGTGCTTGTAAAGGTAGAAGTAGTGGTTGCTGTACTCGTCGGAGGGCTGGTGCTGGTGCTTGTTTGAGTAGCTGTCGCTGTGTCTGCGATTGTGCTTGTAGACGTAGATGTACTTGTAGCCGAGTTAGTAGCTGTACTCAGCGCTGTATTGGTGGAAGTGCTCGTTGCAGTTTCAGTGGCTGTACTAGTTTCCGTACTGGTTGCAGTATGAGTAGCTGTACCAGTTTCCGTGCTGGTCGCTGTATTGGTGGAAGTGCTCGTTGCTGTTTCAGTGGCTGTACTCGTTTCCGTGCTGGTCGCAGTGTCAGTGGCTGTAGCCGTTTCCGTGCTCGTTACGGTATCCGTGGCTGTGTTGGTAGCTGTATTAGTAGCTGTATCTGTGGGGGTCGCAGTTGCAGTGTCGGTAGCTGTATCGGTAGCTGTAGAGGTAGCCGTGTCGGTTGCTGTAGAAGTGGGCGTTTCGGTAGAAGTTGAAGTGGGTGTGGGTGTGTTATCCAGGATGAGGACGCAGGCAGAAAACTCCGAGGTGTTGCCATTGCTATCCGTGGCTGTGGCGCTCAGATATTGCCCGACAGCGTAGCCCGCAAGAGGAGGGGACACCCACGTAGCATCTCCCGTAGGTCCTGTTACCGTTGTGGTCGAACCCAGGTAAGTTTGCCCTTCACCGTTACCTGAGGCATCACACTTACTGTTGGTGAATATCTCTATCGTATAGGTCATGAGAGGTGTGCTGTTGAGGGTGCCGAGCACTACCTGTGTGCTGTTATCCGTAGCGGCGATCACAGGGTAATTCTGCAAGGTGTTCGGGCCTGCATCGAGGTCCTGTGCATCGTTGGGAGTCACTCCGTCGAAGCCCAAGTCTATGCCAAGCCCATTGGTAGCAGCGGCGGGACCATTCGAGTAGATGGAGTTGGTCAGAAGCGAGTTTGAGCTGGCGCTCGGGCCTTGAACGCTGACACCCACAGAACCATTGAAGGCGAGGACGTTGCCGCCTGCCGCTCCCGAGCTTGACGCCCCAATCGTGTTCGAGGTTGCATCTTCGATGACCAGGCCATACGTACCGTTAGGAATAGCGGTAGTACCGGAGATGTTGGTACCTATGTAGTTGCTCTGCACCGTGTTGTTGGCAGCGTTGCCGGTAAGATATACACCCGCGGTACCATTGCCTGAAATGAGGTTGCCGGCACCCGACGCGCTGCCGCCTACTGTGTTGGCGTAGGTGTCAATAGCCAGGCCAAACCGAGCATTACCAAGAGCAACAGTGCCGGAGATGTTGGTGCCTATGTAATTACCTTGCACTGTGTTAGTAGTTGCTGTGCTGCCGGCGATGTATATGCCGGCAACGCCATTACCGGAGATGAGGTTACCTGCCCCGCCGGCGCTGCCCCCAGTTGTATTCGACGGTGCCCCATCGAAAGCCACGCCGAACTGGGCGTTAGGTATGGCGGCGGTGCCGGAGACATCCGTACCAATGTAGTTACCTTGTATCGTGTTAGCGGTTGCCGTGCTACCGGCGATGTAAATGCCGGCAACGCCGTTACCCGAGATGAGGTTGCTGGCACCAGTAGCAGAGCCCCCTACCGTATTGGAGGCACTGACGACCGCCACACCGTACTGGCCGTTGGGAAGAGGGGCGGTGCCGGAAAAATTGCTACCTATGTAGTTACCCTGTATCGTATTCTTGGCCCCGTTGCCGGTCAGATATACACCCGCCGTACCATTTCCTGAGATGAGATTACCGGCACCATCGGCAGAGCCCCCTACCATGTTGGACGCAGTATCGATAGCCACACCAAACTGGGCGTTGCCAAGAGCGGCGCCACCGGAGACATTCGTACCAATGTAGTTGCCCTGTATCGTGTTGGTAGTTGCTGTGCTACCGACGATGTATATGCCGGCAACACCGTTAGCGGAAATGAGGTTACCTGACCCGGCAGAAGCGCCGCCCACCAAGTTCGAATTGGTGGCGTCGATTGCCACGCCAAACTGGGCGTTAGGTATGGCGGCAGCGCCGGAGACATTCGTACCAATGTAATTTCCTTGTATCGTGTTGGTAGTTGCCGCGTTGCCGTTAAGATATATACCCGCCGTGGTGTTACCGGAGATCAGGTTGCCGGAGCCGGTAGCAGCGCCGCCTACCGTATTAGAGGTACTTCGGATGTTCACTCCGAAGACATTAGCAAGTGCCACGGTACCGGAGGTGTTTGTACCTATGTAGTTGCCCCGTATTACGTTGCCGCCGTTCGTGTCGATGTATATGCCGTGAGTGAAACGGACGATGTCCAATCCTTGCACCGTACTGTTGCCTGCCGCTATGTACAATCCGTAAGGTGCGCCTGCTGGATTTACGCCATCCAAAACGACGACAGGTCCACCTGCCGCCGCGTATCCAGGTTGGGTGCTCCCGTCTATGATGACCGGGTCTGCAATGATGGGCAGGCTGGAAGAAGAGAGCGTGATGGTGTAGGGGCCAGGACCTGCGATGTTGAAGACTATGGTATCTTTGCCACTGTGAGCATTTGCGTTTCCGATAGCCTGGGCAAGAGAGCCTGCTCCAGAGGCTGAGACAGTGGTGACGGTGTAAGTTGTGCCCACAACTGCTGCATTTGGGACCGGCCCCAGGGAAGTAGGTACCGACCCCGGCACGTTCGTCAGGGACCCAGGCCCCGTCCCGATTGAGGCAATGGAACTTATAGCGCTTACCTGCGCGAATCCGCCCGACCCAACTATGCCAGCTATGTTGGAAGCGCTCCCTGTAGAGGGTGCCGTATCCTTCAACCAGGCCACAGAAGCTGCTGATGAGGGGAAGCTAGGTTGAGCCGCTGCCTTCAAGCTTGCGGGCGGAAGAGCCAGCATCAGAACTACAGCCGAGAAGAGAACGAGCAAGAAGGCTAATAGCGTCCACGGTCGGGAAATACGCTCGGCCTCTCTCCTGCCCCTATGGTTGCCGGTGTGCTGGGCTGGGGCTAGTGTATGCAATCCTTCGGGCTGAGCGTCTTCCTCGTGCATGGGCTAAGCTATTCTCCTCGTTAGTAGTCCAGAACGGCACCACAGATGCCACTGGGTCGTAAGGTACCAATCACGACCTTGACATACTGGTGTGGGCTTTATGAGCCTACGGCTGGTTGGGGTCTACAAGCAGGATAGCAGGAATCACGCCATTCGATAGACTTGTGGTCGCAACATGAACGGTGGAAGTTAGCAATGTACATGTAGCAATGCCGGCCCTGGGCCTTCCCCTACCCTCTTGAACTACAAGTAAGCCAGTCCAAATGCACTGGCTTACTTGATATAGCTAGTGGAAGCGACGGGGCTCGAACCAGCACTCACGACTTTTCTGGTCCCAAGC
>DASVQO010000252.1:0-3667 GCA_036389075.1 Chloroflexia bacterium
CAATCCCACGCGTGAGGTGTAGCTTCAGCAAGTCCAAAATACGGCATTTGGCTCCCTCCTTACCACTATTTGCCGTTACTTCACGCGTGCAAAATGATTTATGACCATGCCTCAATGAATTGGCGGGCTTACAAGAGGCAAAGTCCCCTGCGGGGACTGAGGAAGATAAGGGTAGTCTCCGTAGGAGACTTCGCTGCTTGTAAGCCCGCCAATTTAGTGGCAGGGCATCCCCACAGGGCTCTCCAACGTCAACCGTGCCAGGGCAACCTACACGTGACAGCTAATCCAGCCTCCCTGGCTTGATATACGTGCCCCGCGACAACTGAAGGTCGCCTATGTTCTTGAAGCGCACCGGCAGCGGGTCGCAGCCGAAGATTAGCTCCCCTGCTTGCAGGTGGTAGTGCAGGTGCGGGCCGAACGACTCCCCTGAGTTGCCAATTCGCCCGATTACCTGGCCTTTCTCCACGCGGTCACCCTTGCGGACAACCACGGAGCCTTGTCGCATATGGCAAAGCACGCTGTACTCGCCCGTACCGTGGTCGATTACCACCGTGTTCCCGGCGCTGGCCCACACCGGCTCCGGCAGGTGCAGGAAGGTGCTTTTATCCACCGCGTGCGTGCTGGCTTGGTCGGGCACGTCGTTGCGAGCGTAGGTGACCACGCCGTCCGCAGGGGCGATAATCTCCTGCTCCCAGCCTACAAAGTTCTCGTTGGTCTCTTCCTCGCCGCGCAAGAGGGCGTAATGCTCGTCCAGGCCGAAGGCGTCGAAGGCGAACTGCGTGCTCCACTCGCGGTGGCCGCCGTTGTTGACGTGGCCCTGCAAGATGACGCACGGGGTCTTGAGGGGAAAGACCAGCTCCACCTTCTGCTCGTAGCGCGATGCAGGCACTTCCAGCGATTCGACTGCCCGGCTGCCGTCCGGTAGCTCCAGCTCCAACTCCAGCACCACTAGGTCTACTTGCAGCGACACCGGCTCGGAGAACTTCAGTCGCAGGTCGAACAGTTCATCCAGGTTGGCGTGGTGCCTGTTGGAGCTTGCATCATCGTCCTCGTGGGGCTTATGCCGCACGTCGCTTATGGCGTCGAACACGATAGGGCTGAGATGCGTGCGCTTGACGTGCTCCTCACCCGAGTAGAGGTCGAACACCAGCGACACGGGCGTGACGGGCTGGCCGGACTCCTCCTTGACCACCAGGTTGAAGGACCAGCTTTCGGTCGGTTCGTGGCCGGGGTCGGGCACTTTGTAGACGTTGCGCGGGATGGTGTAGAGGCTGAGTTGGGGGTTAAGGTCCGGTGCCTGTGCGTCCATGTGGCTCCCTTGTTTCGGTCAACATGCGAAAGGGCAACCTCCCTGGCTGCCCCGTTTCAATTGCGGTCCTCTCCAGTGTTTCTATTCAGGGAACAAGTCGTCCACCGACATAGACCAGCCGGGCAGTGCCGGTTCGGCCTCTGCTGTTTGCCCCCGACGATAGACTATCGGCGTATCGGGAGCGTCGTTCCGGTAGCTTCTCACAACATCTTCACTCAGCAGGTCCACATCCCACACTACCTCGGTGCCTGCGGCAAAATAATCGCTGATTTTGCGGGCGAGCTTTCGCTCGGCGGCGGGCCCGTAGTCGTCCTCGCTGCGCACCTCTACCGCGAAGAGCGGCGCTCCCTCTACGAATTTCATGTCCAGTTCCCGGTTCGTAAAGAACCCGGCGCTGGGGCTGAATGATTTGCGGTGCGGCAAGTTGACTATAAAACCTGCGTTGTCAGTGACCGCGTGCCCCAATCTGGTTCGTAGCGCGTATTCCCGCAAGCTGATGAATACTTCGCCCGCCGCGTAGTTAGGTAGCCTCCCAGCGGGCGGAATGAGGACCAACTCTCCATTGATGAGTTCAGCCTTGCCGTTCTCAGGAACGTGGTACAAGTCCTCAATTGTAGCTCCGCCCCTGGCTTTCATGGTGTTCCCACCCGAGGATGAACTGTGGTAGGTCTCCAATGTTCGCTCGTAGCCTGTAATTCCCCTACACCACCGTGCTGAACTCCTGCACCCCGAACACCGACTTGAGCACGTCGGTGATCTCCCCCAGCGTGGCGTCGGCGTGGGCGGCCTCGATGAGGGCGGGCATGATGTTCTGGTCGGAGAGGGCCACGCGGCGCACGTTGTCGAGGGCTTCCTGGTAGCGCTGGGGGTCGCGTTCGGCGCGCAGGCGGGCCAGCCGCTCGCGCTGCTTCTCCTCGCCCTGCGGGTCTATCTCAAGGATGGGTATCTCCAGGGCCTCGTTGACTACGTGCTTGTTCACGCCCACCACCGTCTTGCGGCGAGCGTCCACCTCGGTCTGGTACTCGTAGGAGGCGCGGGCGATCTCGTTCTGGAAGAAGTTGGCCTTTATTGCCGGGATAACGCCCCCGTACTCCTCGATGCGGTCGAAGTAGTCGTAGCACTGGCGCTCCATCTCGTTCGTGAGGGCCTCCACGAAGTACGAGCCTCCCAGCGGGTCCACCGTGTTGGTCACGCCCGACTCCTCGGCTATCACCTGCTGGGTGCGGAGCGCGATGCGCACGGCCTTGTCGGAGGGCAGCGCCAGGGCCTCGTCCATCGAGTTGGTGTGGAGCGACTGGGTGCCGCCGAGCACGCCCGCGAGCGCCTGTATCGCCACGCGCACGATGTTGACCTCCGGCTGCTGCGCCGTGAGGGACGCGCCGGAAGTCTGCGTGTGGAAGCGCAGCCACAGCGCGCGGGGGTCCTTCGCCCCGAACCGCTCCTTTAGCTCGCGCGCCCAGATGCGGCGGGCCGCGCGGAACTTGGCGATCTCCTCGAAGAAGTCGTTGTGCGAGTTGAAGAAGAAGGATAGCCTGCGAGCGAAGTCGTCCACGTCCAGCCCTCGGTCCACGCACCACTGCACGTAGGCCAGCCCGTCGGCCAGGGTGAAGGCCAACTCCTGCGCGGCGGTGGACCCCGCCTCCCTGATGTGGTAGCCGGAGATAGACACCGGGTTCCACTTGGGCATCTCTTTGGCGGCGAACTCGATTGTGTCCACCACCAGGCGCATGGAAGGCTCCGGCGGGTATATGAAGGTGTTCTGGGCGATGTACTCCTTCAAAATGTCGTTCTGGGTGGTGCCACCGAGGGCGCTACGTGGGATGCCCCGCCGCTCGGCAGCCGCGATGTAGAAGGCCCACACCACCGCGGCCGGGCCGTTGATGGTCATCGACACGGTGACCTGGTCGATGGGTATGTCCTTGAACAGCATCTCCATGTCGAGCCGCGACGACACGCCCACGCCCACCTTGCCGAACTCGCCGTAGGAGAGGGGGTCGTCCGAGTCCTTGCCGTAGAGGGTAGGGAAGTCGAACGCGGTGGAAAGCCCCGTCTGGCCGTGTTCGAGCAGGTACCTGAAGCGCTCGTTAGTCTCCTCGACCGAACCGAAGCCCGCGAACATGCGCATGGTCCAGTAGCGGGAGCGGTACATAGTGGGGTGGATGCCGCGCGTGTAGGGGTACTCGCCGGGGAAGCCCAGCTCCTGCATGTAGTCGAACTCGCCCAGGTCGGCGGGGGTGTAGATGCGTTCGATAGGCTCGCCGGAGATGGTGGTAAAGTGGTCGGCGTCGGTGCGCTCCGGCATACGGGAGAGGGAAGGGGTGACGGTGGCCTGCTCCCAGCGCTGCCGCTCCTGCGCGA
>DASVQO010000253.1:0-18649 GCA_036389075.1 Chloroflexia bacterium
CGTCTTGCCGTCCCCCTTCGTCGCCATGCCCACGCCGGGGAACCCCAGTCCAAGCAAAGCCAACCCCAGGCAGAACAACATTGCCAGCTTCTTACGGTCCCTTATCCTTGCCCCCTTGTTGCCCAAGTTTGCTCTCCAAGAATTACGTATTACCCGTTACGGCTTTACTACCATCTTGCCTTCACGTGTATTTAGGTCCACTTCGACCGTGCCGTTCGTAAACTCGCGCCGCCACACGCCGGGCACCACCTCCTCGCGGGGGCCGGTGGGAGTGCCTAGCTGGCGTGCGGTATCGAACTCCGGGTAGAGCCACACCGAGTTGTAATACGAGTCGAAACGAGTGTAGCGGTAGAATGCCTGCTCGCCCTTGGCCACCAGCAGGTAGCTACCGAGTGTGAAGAGCAGCCGTTCCTGGTCCTCTTTCGCGCCCTGCCCGACCATCACGAGGCCCTTGCCCGCATCCAGCCAACGGCTCGCCCGGTCAATCTGCCCGCGCCATTCCTGCGCCGTGCGCCACTCGTCTACCCAGCGCACACCGAACGACTCGTCCATAGCCCCGTCCAGGTAAGGCGCGTAGGGGTCCCACGAATCGGCAGCTTTCCCGCCGCCCACCAGGTTCGCCCACATCGGCCAATCACCCACGGCCGAGCGCACCCCTTGCAGCCAGTCCTCAACACCCGCCCGCCACTCGGCGTCACCGGCAAATTCCCTTACCTGCCCGTCGGCGTTCTTTACGTCGGACCTCGCCCTCGCCAGGTCCAGGTCCAGGTTGTCGAGCCATACGCCGTCGTAGCCCCATTCGTCGCGCATGACGCCCAGCCGCTCCTCCGCGAATGCCTGCCAGCCCGGGTCGGCGGGGTTCATCAAGTACGTCCAGCGCCCCGAGCCGAAATAATCGTCCACCAGCCGCTCGCCCTTGCCGTTGTGCAGGAACCACGCTTCGTGCGCGTGTACGTACCGGCAGAAATCGTCCGTCTTCCAGGCCAGCGTGTTGTCAAACGGCTCGTAGCCCGCCTGGCACTGTTGTGCCGAGTTGGTGTAAGGGCCTGGTCCTTCCACAGCGTTTGCGGTGATATAGGTATAGATGGGGCCAGTATAGCCCGCCTCGCGCAGTTGGTCGCGGTACTCTATATCGGCCAGGCTTGTCAGGTGGATGTAGCGATGGGCCTGCGCCATCTGCTCCGGGGTGGTGCCGTCCTCAGGCGGCTTGTGGAACCAGGCAAGGCCAAACACCGGGGCGGGAGAGGGGGTCGCTGTAGCTTCGGGCCTGTGCCTTACAGTCCCGGGAGTGGCCTGCGCGGTGGCCTTACCATGCGCTGGGCAGGGCTGGCAAGTCGGCACGCCGGGTACTACTACCGTCTCCTGCGCCGCCACCGGCAGCACGGCAGTCGATCCCCCGCCCCGCTGCTGGTCGGGAGCGTACATGACGCGCAGCATCAAAGCCGCCAGCACCGCCAGCCCTGCCAGCATGACGCCCACGCCCAACCTTACCGAACCTCGCTTTTGAAGTCTTGCCACCAGCGCTCTGAACCTCTTCCCTATCAAAAGTGGCCCCTGTTTCTTTCCTCACGTACCCGCTGCGATTCCCTGATGTCCTACAGTCGGAATGCGCGCCTTATGCCGCATTTTCCCGCGAAAGCATAGAGGGTGAATCAGGCATGCTCGTACCTCATGATTGTACGTCAGCAGGAGGCGCGTCTATATCACCCGTTAGAGTTAGATGGGGTGCAACGCAAGAGTAGAACCGGTCCAGGAGAGGGCATCCGTGGACGACATGTTACCGTGGTTGGAGGTGGGATGCGCCCGCGCCCGCTTGACGCGCCCGCCACTTATCTATGTATAATCACGCACCGGCGCCGTGTCGCGCCGCCGAACGCGTGCCAGGAGCATGTAGCAAGCAGTGTACCAGTAGGTCGCCGACCCGCGCAAGGCACCGTGTGGTCACGATGTGCTACGCCTCCATGCGGCGACCGCTCCAGACTGATAGATGCCACTTGTTTTCCGGACCTCCAATCTGCTCAGAGCAGGCTTCAAGAGGAGAACAGAATGTACCAGAGAAATGCCCGGTACTATGATGCCCTCTATTCCTGGAAGGACTACGCCGCCGAAACCGCGAAGCTGGTGGAGATTGTCCGCTCCCAGGCACAACGCCCCGCCGGCACCCTCCTCGACGTGGCGTGCGGCACCGGAGCGCACCTGGTCCACCTGCGAGACTACTTCCAGGTCGAAGGCGTGGATATCGAGCCTGAGATGCTTAACATAGCCCGCGAGCGGCTGCCCGGCGTAACCCTCACTCGCAGCGATATGGTCGATTTTGACCTGGGCCACACCTTCGACGTGGTGACGTGTCTCTTTGGCTCCATCGGCTATGTGAAGACGCTGGCACGGCTAAACCAGGCCGTTGCGAATATGGCCCGGCACCTCAGCCCAGGCGGCTTGCTGGCAATCGAACCCTGGTTCATGCCCGAACGCTTCCAGCCAGGCACCATTCACTCCCTCTTCGTGGACCAGCCAGACCTGCGAATAGCCCGCATGAACGTCAGCACAATTGAGGACCGCCTCTCCATCCTGCATTTCCACTATCTTGTCGGCACCCCAGAAGGCATCGACTACTGGGACGAGCGGCACGAAATGGCCCTCTTCACCCACGAGGAGTACGCACAAGCCTTCCACTCAGCCGGTCTCCAGGTTACCTACGACGAACAAGGCGTCTGGGGCCGGGGGCTGTACATCGGTCTCAAGCGCCAGGCGGCTTGATAGCGGTGGAACATGAAAGTGACTCCATCCGCTTTGAGGCCCAAATTCCTCCTTTGTCATCCTGAGCCTCCCCTATGTCATCCTGAGCGTAGCGAAGAGCTTGCCCTGAGCGCAGCCGAAGGGATCAGGTGGGTAGGCCAGAGTCTTCAACGCCGGGGATGCTGGCGGCTAGAGGCACATTGGCGCTTGAAAAGGGGGAGTCAAGAACGGGCGGCTGATCCTTCGCTACGCTCAGGATGACAAGGGGGTGTTTGGTCCTACCATACCAACAGAGCCCCACCTGCATGCACTTACTACCTTCACCGCATAACTCGAAATTCAAAACTCGTCACTCGTCAGAATGACCCTGAGGAGAACATCGAGCGGTCCACCTTCTGCCCGTGAGCTTCCAGTCGGCTGATGAACTTGGGCGACAGGCCGGTGGGCAGCAGTTGGCCTCGTACCTTCCCGTGCTCGTCGTCGCCCAGCTCGCGGAAGCGGAAGATGTCTTGCAGCACTATCGTGTCGCCTTCCATGCCCTGCACTTCGGTCACGTAAGTCACCTTGCGCGAGCCGTCCCGCAGGCGCGCCTGCTGCACGATGAGGTCCACCGCCGAGGCCACCTGCTCGCGTATGACCCGTATCGGTAGGTCCATGCCCGACATCAGCACCATCGTTTCGAGGCGGGATAGCGCGTCGCGGGGGGTATTGGCGTGCAACGTGGTGAGCGAGCCATCGTGCCCCGTGTTCATCGCCTGGAGCATATCGAGCGCCTCGCCGCTGCGGCACTCACCCACCACGATGCGCTCGGGCCGCATGCGCAGGGCGTTCGTTACCAGGTGCCGTATCGTCACCGCGCCCCCGCCGTCCACGTCCGCCGGGCGCGCCTCCAGGGGTACAACGTGGCGCTGGTTGAGGCGAAGCTCCGCCGAGTCCTCGATAGTTACGATGCGCTCGCCGTCCGGTATGAACGAAGAAAGCACGTTCAGCAGGGTCGTCTTGCCCGAGCCTGTGCCCCCCGCCACCACGATATTGAGCCTGCCCACCACGCACGCCCTCAGGAAATCGGCCATCTGGGGCGACATCGTGCCGAACTCCACGAGGTTCTGCACTGTAAGGGGCGTCTTGAAGAACTTTCGGATAGTAATCGTAGTGCCCCCAATCGCGCAGGGAGGCCCGATGATGTTCACGCGCGAACCGTCCGGCAGGCGGGCGTCCACCATCGGCCACTTGCGGTCGAGCCGCCTGCCGAGAGGGGCCACTATGCGCTGTGCGACCCTCATCACGTGGTCCTCGTCCAGGAAAGTCACTCCGCTCTCGATGAGCTGTCCCTTACGCTCGATATACACCTGCTTGGGACCGTTAATCATCACTTCCGAGATGGAAGGGTCTTCCAGCAATGGCTCCAGCGGTCCGTAGCCGAGGATTTCGTCCATCACCGCCTTGAACAACACCTCTTGCCCGCCCGGCGGCAGTGTGCCCGGCACCTGCGAGAGCGCCGCCATGAAGCGCCCGGCCAGCATCTGCTCGATCTCGGGCTTGCGCTCTATCAGTACGTTCTGGGGCAGACCCGACAGCACGCGCTGCGCCAGGGCCATCACCAACTGCGGCGGCGCTTGCATGCCGATGCTGTTCGCCACAGGGGTCCACATATTGCCCGCCGGGGCCGCCGGGGCCGCCGGGGCCGCCGCCAGTTGTCCCGTCGCCAGGTGCTCCGTGGCTGCGGCATTGAGGTGGTTGGTCGGCCCGCCCTGTGGCATACCGGGAGCGACCCCAGGCCCACCCTGCGGCTGCATCCCCGGCAGCGGCGTAACCATACCCACCGAAGGCGTGCCCTGCGCGCTTCCGGGGAAAGGCCCCCCCGGCTGCTGAGACATATGCGACACGCCCCCCGCGCTCTGCACGTCCGTCTGAGTATATGTAGCGTTCAATGGCTGTAACGGTGACATGCTGCTTCCTTCTATCTTCCCTAAACACACGAACTCTTGCCCAAAGCAATTAAGAATTAAAAATTAAGAATTAAGAATTAGAACCCCCCCTCACTCTTCCGGGTTCCAGCGAGGCTCGTTGACGGGCACGACGGTGATAATGTGGCTCTTGTTCACGGCCACGAAACCTACTTCGCGGGGAGATGCGTCCAGGTGCCCGCGCAGAGTGGCACCCGTCACGGCGAGAAACCTCTCGGCCTGGTGATTTAGCTCGTCCTTGATCCGCTGGTCGGGCTTGACGTGCACGAAGCCGTGCACGACACCGTGCATGGTAACAATATCGACCTCCACCGACGCGGTGCGGATCCTGGGGGTGAATACCTTGCCTTTTTCGTCTATTCGTTCGTACATAGCTGGTTCGTCCTACTACGTTCTATCAGTCCGCTGCTAGTGCTTGGGTTTAGAGTTCACAAAATAGGTGCTGCACGCGGCGTCCACCAGTTGCGGGGTCATCTCCGGGGGCACGTTGCGGTAGCGCGCGATGCCCATTAGCTGGCGCAGCAGGTCGCGGGGCTGCGAGGCGCGGAAAGGCCGCCCCACCTCCATGTAGTGCTTCTTCACCAGGTACGTAAAGCCGTGCTGGTCGAACGGCACGTTCAGCGACTTGCACATAGCCAAAAATATCTCGTAGAACTGCTGGGGCGTCGGGTCGGGCACGTTGAGCTTGTTCTGGATGCGGCGCAGGAAGGCGTCGTCAATCAGGTCTTCCGGCTGCAAGTTGGTGGAGAGCACCAGGAACAGCTCGAACGGCACCTGGAGCTTCTTGCCCGTCTTGAGCGTGAGGAAGTCTATGCTCTTCTCCAGCGGTACGATCCAGCGGTTGAGCAGAGCCTGGGGGCTGACCTGCTGGCGGCCGAAGTCGTCAATCAGGAAGAGGCCGCCGTTAGCCTTTAGCTGGAACGGGGCCTCGTAGAAGCCCGCCGTCTCGTTGTAAATCAGGTCGAGCGACGCCATCGTAAGCTCGCCGCCCACGATCACCACGGGCCTGTGCACCCGCACCCACCGCCTATCGGGGAACTCGGCCCTGGTCGAGTCGTTCTCGTTCGCGCCCTGCGGCACGGCGGGGCGGTGGCTGTTCAGGTCGAATAGCTGGATGACCTGCCCGTCGGCCTCGATCGCGTAAGGGATAGCCATGTTGCCACCCAGCATAGTGGCGATGCGCTCGGTGAGCAGCGTCTTGCCGTTGCCGGGTGCACCAAACAGGAATAGCGACCTGCCCGCGTTCACGGCCGCCCCAAGCTGGTTGAGCAGGTCGTCGCTGATAATCAGCCCCTTCAGCCCGTTCTCCACCACCTCGCGGTTGACAACGGGCCTCTTGGAGGTCTGCACCCTAAGCGCCTCGATATACTTGCCCAGCGGCACCGGGCACGGGCCAACGTAGCTGGACCGTGCCAGCACCTGGTGGGCGCGTTCCATGCCCTTCACAGTGAGGATGTACTGGTAGCCCGCCTCGCCCAGCCCCGATGTGCCGCTGACCTCGCAAAGCTGCTCTTTCTTCATCAGGTTGATCACCTGGTCTATCACCCCGTAGAAGGGCACCCTGATCTCGGCTGAGATCTCCTGCCCGCTCATGTACGACGTGAAGTACATCGTCTTGATCACGAGGTCCGCGATGAGCCCCTGGTTGATGCCCGTCTCCTCGATGCTGCGCGGCTCCGGGAACATCGAATCGCTCAGGTCGAAATGGCCGTTCTGCGGCTGCTGCCCCCTATCGCCCCCCAGCATGCCGGAGGTAAGGCGGCCCGTGGGCGGCATACCGTTGTTGCCGTTCATTCCACTCAGAGCATTCAGGGCGTTAACGGGCAGCTGCGGCTGCGTCATCGGCTGCGTCGCCATCGGCTGCGTGTGAAGGTCGGGCTGAGTGGCAGCTCCAGGCTGCGGCATATTCATCGTCTGTGGCATCGGGGGGACGGCTCCCATAGCGGCCAGGGGCCGGATGGACGAGGCTTGCGGCTGGCTGCCCAGCACCTGCTGTAGATTGTCGTTGGACGGCTCCGGATATGGAAAGCCGGGTATCTCCTCCGGCAGGGGGCCTGCGGTCACGGCGAAGATGGGTTGCGTGTGGGCCGCGTCGGGCTGCCTGCCGTAGCCGCTACCGTTGGAGAATAGGTTGGCCGGGTTCTGCGCGCCCTGCCCGTTCGATTCCGGGGCATTCGGCGACAGCCCGCTCGTTGTCCAGGGCAGGCGAGTAGAGGGCTGGCCTTGCGCGTTGTGCGCGCTTGTGCCGTTGCCCTCGGCGTAATGGTTGCCGGGCGAGTTCTTCGGTTGGGAGCTAGTCACACCCTGTGCTCCTCGTAAGTAAAATCAGGTCGATATGCCGCACCCGCGCACACCGCGCATGCGCCACACTGCACAACACGATGCGGTACTACTACGGCTGCGCTATAGGCATTATATCTGCGTATTCGCACTCTGCCTAAGGGTAGATAGTCCTAGTACGACTAGGATATTGGTCCACACCCCCGCCTCGCTACTCTGCCAAAGTTGCAGGGCAGGACCAGGATGGCCCCTGTCATCCTGAGCGTAGCGAAGGATCTAAAGAAGCTGGTACTGCGGTATGGTTGAAAAGTAGAATAATGTTGCTGCGTGTCCAACAGAGTGGCGAAGCGAGCATCTTAGATCCTTCGCTACGCTCAGGATGACAGGGGCCACCCTGGTACCTCACACTGCTACGGACACCACTTTGTGGCAGCGTTTCCGTGTCGTAATAACTCAACCTTCCTTGCCGCCGGGGTGTATCATTAAGTGTGGCTCCTCACCGGGGCCACTATTCATTGTTTCCAGGCGGCGGGGAAGGAGATCGGCATGTCGGCGCGTGAGTTTTCTATGCTGCTGACCCTGGGCGCGATCTGGGGCGCGTCCTTCATGTTCATCAAACTGGGTTCCGAGGACTTACAACCCTTCGCCCTGGTGGAGCTACGGCTGGCCCTGGCGGGCGTGGTGCTGCTGGCCGCCAACGCCTACCGCAAAGGGCAATTCGCGGCCCTGCTTGCCAACTGGCGGGCGCTCACCGTCCTGGGCCTGCTCAACTGCGCCGTGCCCTACGTCCTCATCACCTGGGGCGAGCACTACATCAGCAGCGGCCTGGCCGCCATCTACAACGCCTGCGCCCCCCTCTGGGCCGCCGTGCTCCTCGCCCTCCTGCCCGCCTCCTCCGAGCGGCTCACCGGGGTGCGGCTGCTCGGGCTGGTGTTCGGCATGCTCGGCGTGATACTGGTGGTGAGCGGCAACCTGTCGCTGGCGAGCGAAGACCCCTTGCACCTGGTGGGGCAGGGGGCCTGTCTGTTGGCCGCGCTCTCCTACGCCATCGCGGGCATCTTCGCCAGGCGGACGTTGGCGGGCGTTCCCTCCTCCGTCTCCGCCACAGGCCAGCTTGTCACCGGCGCGATCATGCTAATACCCCTGGCCGCCCTGCAACTGCCCACCAGGATGCCTTCCTGGCTGTCGCTGGGGGCCGTGATCGCCCTGGCGGTGCTGGGCACAGCCCTCGCCTCGATGATGTACTACTGGCTGATCGCGCGAGTGGGGGCCACGGGCGCGCTGCTGGTGACTTACCTGCTGCCCGGCTTCGCCCTGGTGTGGGGCGCGTTGTTCCTGCGCGAGCAGATAACCCTCACGGCCGTGCTGGGACTGTGCCTGGTGCTGCTGGGTATCGCTGTAACGTCGGGCAGCGGGCCGAAGCTAGTTGCTGCGGTTACCCGGTTCAGGCGGGGCCGCATGTCCGGCGGGGGCACCGGGAGCCTGCCCGTTTAGGCCCATGCGCAACGGCTGCGTCCAGCCCCCGAGTGGGTTGAAGCTGTTAGCCACCCGGCTCGTCTCGCGGGCGTTCATGATGATGCAGTCGCCGCCCGAGCCTTTGGCCTGCATGAGTTGCGAGCCGAGCAGTTCCATGAGGTCCGGCAGGGTGAGCGTCGTGCCGTGCCGCAAGCAGGTGCCGCCTATGCTCACGCTGACGGGCCTCTCTATGCTCGTGCCCGGCCACTCCATAGCGCGCATCCTGCGCAACACCTTCTCGCCCACGATGATAGTGCCCGCAGCGTCCGTGTTGGGCAGCACGATCACGAAGCTGCTGCCCGAGTAGCGGCCCAGGAAATCGTCGTCCCGGCAGGTCCGTTGCAGCATCTCGGCCACCCGCCTCACAACCTCGTCTCGCGTCTCCTCGCCGTAGCTATCGGCCAGCTCGTCAAAGTCGTCCAGGTCGATGAACAGGCAGCCCACGGGGAAGCTGGAGGCGCGGCGGCTGCTCAGCTTGGTGGTGAGCATGTCCTCGACCGTCTCGCGATTGTACAGCCCGGTGATCGGGTCCAGGTCCTGCGCGTCGTCGATGGCCTGTAGCGGCTTCAGTTCCTTGGTAATTACCTGGCCGTTGGGTGCCCGTTGCGCGGCTTCCAACTCGGCCTGCGTGATCTTCGACATGGCGATTATCTCGCGCCTGTAACCATACGTCGCGACGAGCGGCTGGGCCGACATCTCAAGCCAGATGTAGTCGCCGCCCTTGTGCCGGAAGCGGTACTTGACGCGGCTGTACTCGTCGCTGCCCGCCAGGTAGCGGCCCAGGAGCCTGTTCAGCCGGGGTACGTCGTTGGGGTGGCAGTAGGTTAGCAAGCTGCTGCCCATCAGGTCCGAAGGCTCGTACCCAAGCAGCGCGGCGGCAGCCTTGCCCGTGTACAGGTACTTGCCTTCCACGTCGTGTACCGAGAGCATTTCGCCCGCGATTTGCCCCACCAACTCATAGCGGCCCCGCGCGCGTTCCACCTCGTCGGAGGCGGTGCGCCGCGCTATGGCGTTGCCCAGGTTGGCCCCAATCAGCGACATCACGTCGAGCAGGGTCTGGTCGGGTTCCAGCGGCTCGCTGGAAAAGAACTCCATCACACCCAGCATGGCACCGTCTGCTGCCACGGGAAAGGCGAAGCCAGTGGTGACCCCGCACGCCTCCAATTCCTTGCCGCGCGGCGAGCTTGCGATCAGCCCTGGGCCGACCGTCCAGACCGCCTGCCTCTCGGTAAGCACCTGGCCCGGTAGCTCGGCCCCCATGTCGAACGTCATCCGCTCGGTTGCCTTGCGAAGGGCCTTATAGCGCTCCGGTTCCTGCAAGTGCCACACGCCGGAGGAGGCAAGGTGCACGTGTGCGCCGTTCCGTGCGTAGAGATCGCCCTGCGTCAGCAGCATGTGCCCCACGGGCAGCCCCGTGACTTCGCACACGCGGTCCAGGCACAACTGCATCGCCTCTTCGAGACTGGGGGCCAGCCCGATGCCAGCCGCGACCTCTCCAGCCAGTTGCAGCAAGCCCGCCACCGTGTCGCCCACTCTGAGGGCCTGCGTCTGCGTCTGCTGCTCGACTACCTGCAAGCGCGTCCTGAGCTCGTCAATCGCGGCCACCGCGTAGGCGACCTTGCCTTGCTCGTCGTACACCGGCCCCGCCCACACCTGCACGGGCAGGCTGCCGTTGGGCCGTCGTATCTCGATGTCCGAGACCACCGCCTGGTGGCCCATGAGAGCGCGGGTAATGGGGGCCTCACCCAGCGGGTAAACCTCCTCGGTGCCCGCTTTGTAAGCCGAGTAGACTTGCGCGTGGTCCTCGTCCTCAGATTCGAGTTGAGGGGCGAACTCTGGATCGACGCCGGGCCCCAGCAGGTTGCGCGCGGCTTCGTTGGCAAACCAGGTCTCGCCCTGCGTGTCCACAATCATCAAGCCGAGCGGCAGCGCCGATAACAGCTCGATCAACCGCACGTCGTCCTGCGGCGAGGCAAGGTGCGGCTCGGTCTGCCCTGTGGTCTGCCCCACGAAGCCGGTTGCCGGGGCCTCTTCAAGCTCGTCTTCGGGCAGGTCCGCCGGCTGTAGGACTTCAACAGCATGGGTGTGGGGAATGGGAGCGCCGTTCGCCTTTTGAGCGCTGATGTCCCGTATCACGTTGATGAACTGGAGCGGCTTACCCGCCCGGTCGCGCACTACGGATACCGACTGGAGGCCCCAGACCGTGCGGCCCTGGCGGGTAATGAAGCGTTTCTCCGCCCGGTAGCTGGAAATCTCCCCGTTCAGCATGCGCCGGGTCATGACTGCGTCGGCGTCCACGTCGCTGCGGTGGGTGATGTTCTGGACCGTAAGCTCCTTAAGCTCGCTCTCATCGTAGCCGAGCAGCACGCAAAGCTCAGGGTTGGCGCGCATAAAGCGGCCGTCAGGGCGCACCAGGGCGATGCCCACGGCAGCCTGCTGAAAGGTCAGCCAGAACTTGTAATCGTTGTTTTGTGTGGAATCTTCAAGAGCATCCATAAGCAGGCCGCGTATGCCTCCTTCCAGGTTACCTTTACAATACGGCATGCGCGTCCCTCGGAGGGAGTGACCTTAGTCCTAATTCCCACTAAACTTTGTTCCCCCTCCGCACCCCGTCGCATGACAGCTCAGCCTCCCCCGCCCCCAATGTCGCACTCGCGGCGACCCTATTCCCCCCTCGTCATCCTGAGCGTAGCGAAGGATCAGCCGCCCGTTCTTGACTCCTCCTATTCTTGCATCAATGTTCCTCCTACCATCCTCATCCACAGCGTTGTAGCCTCTAGCCTACCCACCTGATCCTTCGCTACGCTCAGGATGACAATGGGGAATAGGGTCGCCGCAATTGCCGCATGCAATCGACCCATCCGGACAAACTGCGCTCCCCCGTCGCTGGAACTTGCAAACTCATACAGTAGTGGTAGAATTGCAGCTATAGCCTAATGAGAACTGCCTGCGCTGTTCGTGCGTAAACTAGAGGTGCTGCCCCGGTTTCTACTTCATCAGATCTGGCCTGGCACCGCAAGGACCAACTAAGATGGCTACTGAAGTAATTGCGCAAGTACCGAATACCGTCGAAGCCACACTTTCCGTACAGGGTATGACCTGCGCCTCCTGCGTGGCCCGCGTGGAACGGTCCCTCAAGAAGCTTGGAGGCGTAGAAGCCGCCAGCGTCAACCTTGCCACCGAACGCGCCCTGGTGAGCTACGACCCGCTACAGGTGGGTGCCGCCGAAATGGTGGCTGCCGTCGAAAAGGCCGGGTATACCGCCGCGCCCCGCGCCGAAGAGGACCTCGCCGGGGCAGCCGATCTACAGGAGGACCGCGAACGTCGCGCCCGCCGCGTGGAGTACGTGAAGCAGCGAGACACCCTCATCTTCAGCGTGCTCTCCTCCATACCCGTGGTAATCACCGGCATGTTCTTCATGAGCAGCCCCCACGCCATCCACTTCTTCACCATTTTCGGGCTTGTAGTCTGGTACGTGCCCGGCAACCAGTTCCACGCCATAGCCCTCAAGAACCTGCGGCACCGCACCGCCGACATGAACACCCTGGTCAGCCTGGGCACCACCGCCGCCTCTGCCTACTCTATCTACATCCTCTTCCGCGATGGCCTCCGCGCCCAGACCTACTTCGAGGTGGCGGCGGTCATCATCACGCTGGTGCTGCTCGGCCGCTTCCTGGAGACGCGGGCGAGGGGCCGCACCTCTGAGGCGATACGCAAGCTCGTAGGCTTGCAGCCCCGCACCGCCACCGTGCTACGCGGGGACGTCGAGGTGCAGGTGCCCATTAGTTCGGTCCTCCCCGGCGACATGCTGCTGGTGCGCCCGGGCGAGAAGGTGCCGGTAGACGGCGTGGTGGTAGACGGCGAGTCGGCGGTAGACGAATCGATGCTGACGGGCGAGAGCCTGCCCGTGGAGAAGCGGCCCGGCAGCACCGTCATAGGGGCGACCCTCAACGGCCAGGGGCTGCTGCGCTTCCGGGCCACCCGGGTAGGCCGCCACACCGTGCTGGCGCAGATCGTCAAGCTGGTGGAAGAGGCGCAAGGCTCCAAGGCCCCCATCCAGGCCCTGGCCGACAGAGTGGCTGGCGTGTTCGTGCCCGTGGTGCTCGGCCTGGCGCTGCTCACTTTCCTGGCATGGTGGCTCATTGCGGGCGATGCGGCCAGCGGCCTGCTGAACGCGGTGGCGGTGCTCGTGATAGCCTGTCCCTGCGCGATGGGTCTTGCCACCCCCACCGCCATCATGGTGGGCACCGGGCGGGGCGCGGAAAAGGGCGTCCTGGTCAAGGGCGGCAGCGCCCTCGAACAGGCCAATCGCGTGACGACCGTGCTGCTCGACAAGACCGGCACGCTCACGCAGGGCAGGCCCGCCCTCACCGACGCCATCAGCCTGAACGGCCTATCTCGCGACCGCATGCTAAGCCTGGCCGCAGCCGCCGAACGAGGCTCGGAGCACCCACTGGGCCGGGCCGTGGCAGAAGGTGTAGAAGTCGCTGCATCGCCGTCCGTATCCGCCTTCAGGAGCGTAACAGGCCAGGGTGTCACCGCCACGGTCGAAGGGACGCGGGTGCTGGTGGGTAAGCCCCAGCTACTCGGCTCCGAGGGGGTGGACTTCGCGCCCGCTCTGCCCGAGATGGCTCGCCTAGAACAGCTAGGCAAGACCGCCATGCTCGTAGCCGCCGGCGACAAACTGGTGGGCCTCCTTGCCGTGGCCGACACACTCAAGCCCGAAGCCGCCGAAGCCGTGGCCCGCCTCAAGGCGCTCGGCGTAGAGGTGGCGATGGTCACGGGCGACAACCGCGCCACAGCCCACGCCATAGCGGCCCAGGTCGGCATCACGCGAGTCTTTGCCGAGGTGTCGCCTGCTGGCAAAGCCGGTGTGGTGCGCGAGCTTCAAGCCGAGGGCAAGGTCGTGGCGATGGTGGGCGACGGCATCAACGACGCCCCCGCCCTCGCAGCCGCCGATCTCGGCGTGGCAATCGGCACCGGCACCGACGTTGCCATAGCCGCCTCCGACATCACCCTCATGAGCGGTAACCTGCACGGCGTGGCCGAAGCCATATATCTAAGCCGCAAGACCGTCCGCACCATCCGCTGGAACCTCTTCTGGGCCTTCATCTACAACACCCTCGGCATCCCCCTCGCCGCGCTCGGCCTACTCAACCCCGTGGTCGCCGCCGGGGCGATGGCCTTCTCCTCGGTCTTCGTCGTGACCAACTCGCTCCGGCTGAAGAAAGCCTGAGCCTGACGCGTGGCTGGGTTGCTACAGTGGGTGCGTGAATACGACTTAGTTCGTAGTGCTAGATCATGCCTCCCTTTGTCATTCTGAGGGCAGCGAAGAATCTCGTCCTCCATGTAGGTGTTCCACTTTTCAGTAGCACATAGCAGCACCAGGCACCGTGGCGGCATAAACAACGGTGATATTTTGGTGCTGAGGGACCAGATTCTTCGCGGAGTTTACCCTGAACGCAGCCGAAGGGCTCAGAATGACAAAGCCGGGGCCTGATCCTGCCAATAGACAGAATTCGCCCTCACGCACCAACTATGGCAGCCCGCCTCGGCTAACCCTCCTCGCCCGTCAGTCTACGCTCTCCCCCGGCTTCAACTCGATCACCTCACACTCGTAGCCGCGCTTGCTCAGTTCCTCCCTCAGCATGGCAGGCGTGCCAGTGAGCAGCGGGAAGGTGCCGTAGTGGCTGGGGATGACCTGCTTCACGCCCAGCATCTCGGCGGCATACGCGGCCTGGCGCGGGTCCATCGTGAAGTGGTCGCCTATGGGCAGCACCGCCAGGTCGGGCTGGAACAGCTCGCCGTAAAGCGCCAGGTCCCCGAAGATCGCCGTGTCCCCCGCGTGGTAAATCTTGAAGCCGTTCTCAAGCTCCAAAAGGTAGCCCACGGCCTCGCCGCCGTAGATGACCGAGCCGTCATCGTCCGTGATACCGCAGGAGTGGTCGGCGTGCAGCATCGTCGCTTTGATACCCTCAACCGTAACGGTGCCGCCCTTGTTCATCGCGTTGCAGTTCCCGACCCCCTTCTTCTCCAGCCAGTTGCACATCTCAAATATGCCCACCACCGAGTTCGGCTTCGCGGACTTCCCTATCTCCACCGCATCGGCGATATGGTCGAAGTGCCCGTGCGTGACAAGCATAGCGTCGAGCCTATCGATGTTCTTCAGGTCGTCCGGGCAGGCGGGGTTACCCTGCACCCACGGGTCCACCATGATGCGCTTGCCAGCGGCCGTCTCGTACAGGAAGGTAGCGTGCCCGTACCAGGTAATCTTTACCCCATTGTTAATCTTACCCATAACTTCGCCTCCTGATCTTTCGCTGTATTCTTCATCTGCGCTGAAACCAACACATTATATAGCAAGGTCAGTACCGAGTACCGAGTGGCTCGTGCTACGCATCCAAACCCTAACTTATCTTGGCGCGCTCTTGGCGTTCTTGGCGTCTTGGCGGTTCCGTCTCTCTACTCGGCACTCACCCCTGTGCACAACTTTGTGCCAATACGGTCATTTGTGCTATAATCTGCTTGCGCATGGACTCAGCTAGTTGCTCCGTGCGTTTCCCCATTATGGAGCTACGCGAACGACTCAAAGCTATGGGCGTGCGGCCTCGCGTGCCGGGCGGTACCCCTCCCGGTATGCCCGAGGGGCAACAGCCCGCGCCCGAAACTCCCCAGGCAGCCGAGTCTTCCCTGTTATCCTCCCCGGCACCTCTCTCCCGGCAGCGGTTGAAGATCGAGCACGCGCTCTCCGGCATCTGGCACGACACCGTCGAAGGCCCCTGCTTCGTATTCGAGCGCCGCTACCCCGTGTCTCACCCGCGCGGCCCCGTAATGCTTGGGAGCGTGCTGCACTCGCGGCCTAACGTGCTCTGGGAGGCCGGGCGCGCCCTCTCCCTCCGCGACGTGGACGCTCGCAAGCTCCTCTTCCTCGACACCGAGACCACCGGCCTTTCCGGCGGCACCGGCACCTACGTTTTCCTCGTGGGCGTTGGCTTCTTCTCCGAGGACGGGCAGGAGGTGGTCATCCGCCAGTACTTCCTCACCGACGTCTCCGCCGAGCGCGCCATGCTGCACGCCCTGAACGACCTGTTCGCCAACTTCACCGCCGTGGTCACCTTCAACGGCAAGAGCTTCGACTGGCCCCTGCTCGAGACCCGCTTCACCTACAGCCGCGTGCGCTGCATCCTGCGCGACCCGCCCCACCTCGACATGCTCGGTCCCTCCCGCCGCCTCTGGAAGGACCGCCTGCCCTCCTGTTCCCTTGAGACGTTGGAGCAGATGGTGCTCGGCTTCAACCGCGGCTTCGACGTGCCCGGCTGGCGCATCCCGTCCCTCTATTTTCAGTACCTGCGCGCGGGCCACGCGGGCCACATCCTGCCCGTGTTCGAGCACAACGAGCACGACCTGCTCACCCTGGTGGCCCTCACCGGCCACGTGGGCAACATCCTCGACAGCCCCGACGAGGCCGACCTGCAAGCCGCCGAATGGTTCGGCCTCGGCAAGCTTTTCGAGGACCTGGCCCGCTACACCGACAGCCTCCGCGCCTACTCGAAGGGCCTCGATTTCAACCCCTCACCCGAGTTGCGCGGCCTGGCCCTGCGCCGCCTGAGCTTCCTCTACAAGTACCTGCAACAGCAAGAGGAAGCCGTGGCCATCTGGAACCGCCTGGCCGCCGAGGGCACCCACCTGATGTTCCCCTACCTTGAGCTTGCCAAGCACTACGAGCACCGCGTCAAGGACTACGCCGCCGCCGCCGAGTACACCCTGCTCGCCCAGGTGCGCGCCACCAACGCCGTGGAGCGTGCCGAGTTGCAGCACCGCCTCGACCGCGTAGCCGCCAAGGCCCGCCGCCAGGCCGAACGACAGACGCCCGAGCCTGCCCCACAACAGCCCCAGGCATAGAAAGCGGCCCCCTTGGACACACTCCCCACCATAACCCTGGTCCTCGCCGCCAACGACCTGCTCCTCATACCGCCACAGGGCACCACGCCGGAAGACCTGCGCCATGCGCTCCATAGCACCGGCTGGCAGGGCCGCACCGTCCTCGACACGCGCCGCCACGGTCTGCGCGTGCTGCCCCTCGACTACCCGGCCATTTGCGAGGCGCTGGGCAGCCGCTACAACCTCAAGCCCCTGTTCGAAGTGCGCCCCAACCTCCCTCACCCCGTGGAAGTCCTACAGCAGCCCCGGCCTTACCAGCGCGATGCCATCCAGGCGTGGCGGGAGGCAGGGCACCGGGGCGTGGTAGTGCTGCCCACCGGCGCGGGCAAAACCCTCGTGGCCCTCCTGTCTATCGCGGAGTTGAATACGCAGGCCCTCATCTGCGTGCCGACCCTCGACCTGCTGGGCCAGTGGAAAGCTGCCATCCTGGGCAACACCAACCTCTCGCCGGAGGAAGTGGGCACCTGGGGAGGAGGCGATAAAGAGTTGCGGCCCGTCACGGTCATCACCTACGACTCTGCCGCCATCCACATGCGCTCGATACAGGGCTTCGGCTTGCTCGTGTTCGATGAGGTCCACCACCTGCCCGCCGACACCTACCGCACAATCGCGGAAGGCTCTATCGCCACCGCCCGCCTCGGACTCAGCGCCACCCCCGACCGCAGCGACCTGCGCCACACCGACCTGGACCAACTCGTCGGCCCCGTCGTCTACGAGCGCTCGCCCTTCCAACTGCGCGAAGGCAAGCACATAGCCGACTACCGCACCGAGCAAATCAGCGTGGCCCTCACCGCCGACGAGCGCACCGTCTACGAGCGCGCGGCTGAGGTCTACCGAGCGTACCTGCGCAAGAACCGCATCAGCATGCGCTCCGGCAGCGATTACGAGCGCTTTCTCATCTGGCGCAGCGGCAACGACCACGCGGCCCGTGACGCCCTCCTGGCCCACCAAGCCGCCCGCAAGATCGCCCTTAGCGCCTCCGGCAAGCTGCAAGTCGTGGCCGGGCTACTCGCGCGACACGCCGGCGACCGGGTGCTGGTCTTCTCCGAGTATAACGCCCTGGTGGACGAGATAGGCAGACGCTTCTGCATACCCACCGTCACCCACAAGACGCCCCCGGCCGAGCGCAAGGCGGTCCTCGACGGCTTCCGCAGCGGCCGCTTCAGCAAGCTGGCGACAGGCCGCGTCCTCAACGAAGGCGTGGACCTACCCGACGCCAACGTAGCCATCATCCTGAGCGGCAGCGCCACCAAGCGCGAATTCATCCAGCGCCTCGGCCGAGTGCTCCGCCCAAAGACCACCGAAGCGGTCCTATACGAAGTGGTCACCGAAGAGACGACGGAGGAAAATATCTCCCGTAGGAGACAGGGATGAGTAATTACGAATTACGAATTACGAATTACGAATTACGAATTACGAGTAGACAGCATCCTGTAGTTCGTAATTCGTAATTCGTAATTCGTAATTCCCGAAGGGTCCATGCTTTTCTCACTCACCAACGTAAAAAGGCGAAGCGTGCGTGATGCCGATGGGGAGCTTGCGGTGGTGCCCAAGCTGCTGCACGGGCGCGCGAGCCTGAAGTTGGTGGAGCAGGCGATTTCGGTGTTCGAGGCGTCCCTGGGGCGGCCTCGCGGGGAGTACGATTCGCGCGCCCTCGAGGCCGTGATGGGTGATTACCGGCTGGGCCGCTGCATCGAGGCCTGCCTGCTCACCCGCTATAGCTTCGTGCAGCCGCGTATCGCTGACATCCTGACGCCCCGTGAGGTAGAGTCCCTTCAGGCACTCGGCCTCGACTCCCCCGGTGCCGTGCGGCTGGCCCTGTGGGACGCGGCCAACACACGCGGCGGCTTTGTAGCCCCGGAGGACCGAGAGGCTTTCCTGACTGCACTGGCGGCCGAGTGGGGCCTATCGGACCCCGGCAGCATAGATGCCCTGGTGTCACTCGACACCGAAGCCGCGGCCCTGCTGGCGCTCACCGGGGAAAAGCCTACCGCCGCCGAGATGCTGACGCTGTACAACCGCGGCATGGTCAAGACGCTGCTGGCGCACTCGACGCAGGTGCGCTTCAATATGGGCAGCCTGCCTGGCGACGTGCTTCGCAGGCTCTACTTCATCGCCAAGCGCAGCGGCGTGCTGGTTGACGTGGAGAGCGACCGCGCGGGCGGGTTCTCCCTCACCCTGTTCGGCCCCGAGCAGGCGTTTGGCAGCGC